>NZ_NKFM01000103.1:0-4495 GCF_002223085.1 Burkholderia sp. HI2714
GCGCTGTCGCGCCGAACAGATCGATCACCTGCGCAGCAATGCCTTCACGATTGCGATGCGCGAACAGCGGCGCCATCGTAGCTTCGAGCTGCGCCCACGGCATGCGCGTCGCGAGCACCGCAAGCGGATGGCGCAGGTCGATCATCGAATCAAGGCGGCTTCGGAAGAAATCGTCGGTCATGTCGGCGCGCTCCAGCTCCCAGGTTCTAAATCAGATCGATATTCGTTCTGGGAGTTCGCAGCATATCCGGCTCCCGGCAATCCCTTGCAGGGCTTGGTTCCACTATGTTTTGCATGTCCGACTATCGAAGAACAGTTCGGCATCCAGATCGGGGCAGGTGCGTCCCATGCGCATCAGATGGGCGATACGCCATGCGACCACGAGGAACAACGCCAGTGCGCGCTCGATCCGCGCCATCGCGCCCAACTGCAGCGCCTCCACCCGACAGCCGTTCTTCAGGATGTTGAACAGCATCTCGATTTCCCAGCGAGCCCGATACCACTCGATCAGTTCGATCGCTTCCTGCAAAGTCGTGGCCTCGCGGTTGGTCAGCAAGCGCCATTCGATCGGCTTGACCCCGCTGGGCGCATCGATCTCGCGCGCCACCGGGCACGTCGCCGACACGCTCTGACCCACACCGGCCGGCAACTCGATTTGCCGCAGCCACACCTGTTGACGCACCTCGCGCGCCTTTACGCCGTGGCGCGAGCCCATCGTGAAGGCGATCTCGCCGAGCGGCGCGCCTTCGGTCGACGCCGCCCACAGCTTCGCCCCCTCGGGCAAGGCGCGGTCATGACTCGCGCGAATCAGCCAATCCGCCGGCGTGCCCAATTCCTGCGCCCGCGCCATCAGCGCAATCATGTCCGCCTCGCGATCGGCCACGTACACGAGGCGCGTGTCCGGCAGATTTGCCGCGGTGTCCGCCACGCGCTCGTAACCCTCGATCCAGCGACGACTTTCCTTCACGCCGCCGCGTATGCCTTGCGCATCTTTCGGTTCGCGCGCCCACATCCACGCATCGAGCACACCCAGCGGCATACGCCCGGGCGTCACCGCATAGGTCGGATGGACGTACATGCCGCGCTGCGCCTCGTAAGACAGTGGCCCAAGCCCGGTCGCGCGCCGGCCGTTAAAGTCCAGTTCCGTGGTGTCCTGCAAGCACAGCACAACCGGGTACGCCGCCATGCGCTGCTCGGTCTGCTGCCAGTGCGGCTCCAGAATGGCGGCCCACTCGACCTCGTCGTTGTCGAGGAAACGGTACGCCGCCATCGTCTCACCCCAGCCCCGACACGCTTGCGGCACGCCCACCGTCGGCTTCGCTGCCAATCGTTCCATCAATATCCTCGCTCGCTTGTTCAGGCGCGCGTCGCCAAGGTTGAGATGGGCGAATTCGGTTTCCGTCCAGCAGAGTGTTTCCAGAGCCAAGGCGTTCACGCAAAAAGCGAGAGTAAACGCGAAACGCCGGAAGTTTACAAGCTCAAGCCTGACTCATTGATCGCAAGCGCTTTGCTCACGGCGCGGCCCCCTGCCAGCAGACTTGTGTATAAGACGATGCGTATACCGTTGCCCGTGAACCCGTTCGTTTTTCAGACTGTTGAAGAAGCTTTCCGTCGGGGCGTTATCCCAGCAGTTCCCTTTGCGACTCATCGAGCAGGTCATGTCGTAGGCTTTCAGTTGGCGCTGGAAGTCATCCGAGCAGTACTGGCTGCCGCGATCCGAATGATGCATCGCGCCCGGCGCTGGCTGACGGCGGAACCACGCCATCGTCAATGCGTCGGTTACCAGATCGGCCTTCATGCGTGACTTGATCGACCAGCCGACGACTTCCCGGTTGAACAGATCGAGCACGACCGCCAGGTACAGCCAGCCTTCGTCGGTCCAGATGTACGTGATGTCGGACGTGAAGACCTGATTCGGGGCCGCCGGTGCGAAATCCCGGCTCAGCCTTGCTGCCTTTGCCGACGAGATTGAGCCAGTGGGCGTCGTTCTCGCCTGTACGAATGTCGCCAAGTCTTGCATCGACGAGTTCGCTCGCTCGCAAACCTGTCGCGTACGAGAAGTCGAGCAGGAAACGCAATCGTTGTGCGGCCGGTGTTCCCCAACTGTAGGACCACTCCAGTCCGTTGGCAATCGTGCGAACCGCACGGAAGCGGAATGCGACTCGTACGCGAATGAAAAACTGTTGTTTTAAATTTGCAAGGTGCTACAGGAAGGAGGGGCGCATGTAAATCGGTAGAGATCCAGTTTGTATTGGTAAATATATTTTGTTTTCATTGATTCCGTCCGAGGAATAATCGGCCCATACGATTCGTAATACCAAGTAAAATCGAACATGAAGATCGGCTATGCTCGGGTATCAACAGAGGACCAAAGTCTAGATCTGCAGCTCATGGCCCTGCAGGCCGCAGGATGCGACACGATCCTGTCGGACCACGGGGTTTCCGGCTCGCGATTCGATCGACCTGGGCTACACGAAGCGCTGAGTATTGTGCAGACGGGCGATGCGCTAGTCGTGTGGCGCCTCGATCGACTCGGACGATCGCTGGGGCATCTGGTGGAGGTGGTCGGCGGGTTAGGGCAGCGCAACATCGAGTTTATCTCGCTGACGGAGAGCATCGATACGCGATCGCCGACGGGCATGCTGATGTTTCACATGATCGCGGCGCTCGCGGAGTTCGAGCGCGCCCTGATCAGTGAACGGACGCGCGCCGGAATGGCGGCGGCTCGTGTACGAGGCGCCAAGCTCGGGCGTCCCAAGGCGATCAGGGCCACTTATGAGACGGAGAATTAGTGTAGTGTGCGCTGCCGCATGCGCGGGCCACGCCGGACCGGCATTGCATGTGAGCGGTGCGCTTCAAGGACCGCAGTCGATGCCCTCGAAGCCGCGGGCTCAGTGGCGAGACTGGGGGGGAAGAAGGACTGCTTGACCGACGAAGGCCGATCGCGTGACGGAACGTTTTTACGGATGTGAGCCGCGAAAAAACAGGGCAACCGGCGGGCACTTGATGTGATCGCGTACCCCCCGGTCGCCGCGTCACTTGGGGTACAAGCGGCGCGGCCAAGGCCCTGACTAACGGGGTCGAAGTATTTTACACAAGCATTAACAAATCTGCGCACAAATATTACATTAAACTTTCAATTCGTCGCGATGCGACCAGCCGGCATTGTGAAGGGGCCCAGCCTGAGCGCCGAGCGGGTACGGGGTGCCACCCCCTCCTCGCTACCCACCAACAGCACGGCTCATTCGCCATCGGGGTATTCCAGAATGTAAGATTAATGAAAGGCATGGATAATGGACGCCGTCGCCTCCCCTTCATGGTCGGCGATGGTCTCCGTGCTCGTGGAGAGCACTTGCCACCCCTGCGGGGGTGGCAATTTTACAAACGGCGCGAGACGCAAAGACAGGTGCCTGGCGGAGGTCGGCGGGCGCGGCCTGGGTCCATCCGTAAAACACGCTGCCAGAGGCGAGTGTCGGGCGCCTGCCTTGGCGTGTCGACGGGCCCGTTCGGGCAGGCGTCGGATGGCAGTCGGTGGGCGCGACTGCATCCGCCTACCGGCGACCTGGTGCGTCGGTGGGTTCCTCTAAAGACGCTGCCAGATGCGAGCATCCGGCGCCTGCCCGAACCGGCGCGTCGGTTGAGATGGGAGAGAGGGCGGGTGGACGCAACGCGTTGGAAAATTTGCGATTTCGTGAGAACGGCAACAAGCGGCGACGCCGGTGTGAGCGCGTTGCAGATCGCACAGGGCACCGCGCTCAATTTCGGCCAGGTCTGCAATCACATCCATCTGCTGGTGCTCGACGGCTATCTGCGCCGCCTTTACGTCCGGCCGGCCGTGTATCAATGGACGGGCCGGCCGCTACCGGTATTGCCGCCAGCGTCGCCCGGCCCCGAGCGTTCGGGGCGGGCGTAATCGCGATCGGTCCGACGCGAGACGGTTCTGTCGTGATCACGGAGACGCGACGAGGCTGATCAATATCTTCAGGAATCCTTAGATGCGGTGGCAGGAAATTGCCGGAGGGTGATGTGTCTCACGTTCTTGAAAAGCGACAAGCTTTGGTTCGACGCAGAATTTTGTGCGTGGGAGCGTTGCTGTGCGTGGTGCTCTGCATTGGCTTTGTTCGGAAGGGGGTGGTTGCGCGGCAGCGTGAGGTCGAGTAGAAAGGGCAATTGATCTATGCCTCGTGAACGTTCATTGCCATACAAAGCCAGCCTGAAATCCGGAGCGCCGCGCAAACGCCCGAAACCGACGTATCGGGTCGCGAACGCCCGCGCCTACAATCAGAGCCTGAAGCGGCGAGGCCAGCTCAGCCTCTACTGCCCGGAGGGCGACCTGAAGGCGCTGTTCATCAACACCCAGCCGTATGTGCCGGGTGTGTCCGGGCGTGCCCCAACCTACACGAACGCCTACATCGAGCTGATCTATACGTTTTACCGGTTGTTTCGTTGGGCGATGCGTCAGATCACCGGCTTCATGGAAGAGTACTGGCGGCTG
>NZ_NKFM01000104.1:0-4114 GCF_002223085.1 Burkholderia sp. HI2714
TACAGCCCGGAGCTCAATCGCATCGAGAAACTGTGGCACAAGATGAAATATGAGTGGCTGGCCTTCAAGGCGCGTGACATCCAAACCCTTGAAGAAGACGTCGATACGGTCCTTCAAGGATTCGGATCAAATTATAGATTTACTTTCTGTTGAGAGCTTAGCACCAGATCCGCGTCATTAAAAGTCAGCTTTGAGGTCGGCAAGTACTTTCTAATCTGGCCCGCTGTCTCGAACTCCCAGTTGTTTACGCGGCCGGTTGCGGCTCTCGTGTTGATGCAATCATGTTGCTGCAATTCATCGAGCGTTGTCGGAAGGCCGCGCTTTTGGGCATACGAACGTGAAGCACATACAATCATTCGCATCGGTATCAGCCGCTTTGCGATGATGCTGGAGTCTTCGAGGTAGCCATCACGAAATGCGACATCGATTTGATCGGTGACGAAATCCGCGGGCTTATCATCCAAGAGCAAATCAACCGAGATATCGGGGTAAGTTTCGGAAAATTTCAGCAGCAATGGTGCTACCACATTCCGGCCAAAGCTATTGGAAGAGGAAACGCGCAGGGTACCGCTTGGTGGGCCATGGCGGAGTTCGAGCATGTCATTCATCGCTTCGGCGATGTGGGTTACCCCAAGTTTGCAGTTCTCAAAGAATCGTTCACCCTCTCGGGTTAGGCTAGTGGTCCGCGTCGTCCTGAGGAACAGGCGTGTGTTCAACTGCTCTTCAAGTCGCTGGACATTGCGCGAAACGGCTGAGCGCCCGATTCCAAGTCGGTCGCCGGCCTTGGCGAAATTCCCTTCCGTTGCGACCGCCATGAACACGATGATCCCTGCATAGCTTGTCGCGAAACAATTTGACAAGTAATCGGCGTGAATCGGCATGCCGGGGCGGAAACCACCCTGTGACGTATTCATTTGATTCATTGTTGGCTCCAAATCTAATGTACGCAGTATCGAGGGGCGGGCGTATTTATATCGCGTTTGCGATACGATTGTTGCCGTAATTTAAGGATACGCGCACGTAGCCAGAAGGCAATTCTTCAAGGGGTTGGTCGTGCTTTCCATATGGACGACTGCAGCTAATACCAAAGTATGGTGCTTCTATGCCAGGAAGTGAGGTGGGTAGAGTCTAACGGCGATGGACGGGGTCATATTAGGGCATGCCTTGCGTTGCCACTTCTAAGGTCGGCACGGCAACGTTCGCAGCCGGACGTGAGGCGGCTGGGCTTAAAGCTGGTTTCGACATGGTTCTGGAGAGCAACAAGATCTCGAGTGCATGGATAAGCGGCATCTTGATTCAGATGGAGCGGTCATGTTGTTCACCATCCGAGTTTTTTGCCCGGACGGGGCGACTGAAACATGGGCAAGGGGAACGCCAAACTGATGACCGGTGGCCTAATACCGCGAAGTATCCAGCGGATCGGTGAGCAAAAGCGGGAGATTCGCGGCGCTCAGGGAGGTCGAGCACTTCGGCTTAGAAATGGCGTCACCCGTAGCACCGGGCTTGGATTGCTCCGTCGTATCGACGCCTCGCTAATGCGCTTCGACTTCGGTGAGCAGGTGACGAATCCACAGTGAAACTTTAGGGTGCCGGGGAGCCCCACCGACCTTGACGCAGCCCGGTAGAATCGCGTCACATTGTGTGTGAACAGTGGCAGCCTGGCCGACGGGGCGATTACACTGGCATGAGGTTTTTTCGCTGATTGAACTAGGGTGGTGCTCACGTCACTGGTATTCGTCCAGGTCGACCTTGGGATCAGACTAGTGAAATTCCCCCGTCAACTCGCAGGTTGACTCCGGTAATGAAATTGCCCTCGTCTCCTGCGAGGAACAGTGCAGCATTGGCAATTTCTTCCGAATGCCCAAGTCGGCCAAACGGAATAGCGCCCGCTATGACGGCTTCAAAAGCAGGGCGATCCTGTGCCGTAATGCCAAGCTTCCCGAGGATCGGGGTGTTTGTCGGACCTGGACTGATGACATTCACGCGGATGCGGCGTTCCTTGAACTCCAGAGCCCAGTTACGGGCGAACGCTTCGAGCGCCGCCTTACTTCCCGCATAGACGGTATGCCCGTCCAGCACCTTGCTGCTCGCGATAGAGCTTATCAGCAAAATTGAACCGTTGTTGCTAAGCAGGGGTGCGATCTTTTGCACGCCAAAAAAGGCTGCCTTGGTATTGGTCGTGAACTGCCTGTCATACTCTTCAACCGAGACTTGGTCAGATGGCGTAATGACGTTCATGCCAGCATTCGCTACGTAGATATCAGCCTTCCCGAAGCGCTCGGCAACGAGTGATGCAACACGTTCGTGTGTTGCGAGGTTGGAGAGGTCACCGGTGAGACCCGTGGCATTCTTACCTAGTCGTGCAACCGCTTCATCCACGGCGGTAGCTCGGCGTCCGACGATAACGACACTGGCACCCTCTTTGGCGAAGCGTGAGGCTATGGCAAATCCGATGCCGCTGTTTGCGCCGGTGACGACTGCAACCTTTCCTGCAAGCGTGTTCATGATGTGGTCATGGAAGTTGATTCGCCAGGGAATCTAAACGTAGTGCGCTTCTTCCACTAGTCTTACAATGGGCTCATCACTCGTGCCACTCTGTCATCAATGACAATTGAACGTTTGCATGGCCTGTCGGCCTTCGTCCGCGCTGTGGAGGCTGGTTCCTTCACCGGCGCCGCGAAGATGCTCGGCACTTCACCTTCGGCCGTATCCAAGAGTGTGGCTAGATTGGAGGCACGCCTTGGCGCTAAATTGGTGCATCGGTCAACGCGTTCGTTTGAGCTGACTGAAGAGGGGCGGGCATATCACGGGCGAATTGCGCAGCTTTTACGTGAACTGGAAGAGGCTACAGAAGTGCTAACAGCACCCTCAGTAGCAGCTGGGACGCTTCGAGTCAGCATGCCTAGCGATCTGGGGCGCACATTACTGCCAGCAATCACATCGAGGTTGATGCCATGCCATCCCAAGCTCAAGCTCGATGTCGGTCTCAGTGATCAATATGTCGACCTTGTACGGGATGGTTTCGACGTGGCGCTGCGGGTCGGGCATGTGGTGGAAGGGGGTCTATTTGCTAGGCCGCTGACTGAGTTGCCCCTGGTACTTGTGGCATCCCCGGATTACCTGGCGCGGTTTGGCATCCCGGTCACGGTGTCGGATCTTGCGCAGCACTGTCATGTGCGGTACATGCTTGCCAGACAGGTGACGCCGCTCATGTTTGCTGACGGCAATTATTTTCCGAGCGACGGATCCTTCGATTCTGACAGTGGGGAGGCGATGAGGATCGCCGCCGTACGTGGCTTAGGTGTCGCTCAGATGCTCAAGGCCGCTGTGCAGGCTGATCTCGACGCTGGGCGCTTAAGTTTGGTATTGCCAGACGTGCCGTTGCTGGCTGTACCAGTGCGGGCCGTGCATGCATTCGGCCGCCGTCTGCCAATGAGAGCCCGAGTTTTCCTTGACTTCATTGCTGCGGAACTGGCCGCTAGCGCTCTTTAGCGAACTATGTCCGAGCCGAGTAATTTCCTCGGGTGATAGACCACACCAATAGAAATTCGCGAATTATGCGCCATCGTATCGCGACGGATTACACATCCAATAAATGACCAAATATGAGCGGCCGTTCTGGCCGGAGAGTTAGCGACGTGCTACGTTGATTTCAACGCCATTGTCCAGGCGCGGTAATCAAAATTGCGAAATTTATGCTGGGTATAATAATTATACAGACGATCGAGTTCCGGGGGGGCGATGAAAATGCATTTTCATGACGAAAAATTTTGAATTTAATTAAAAAATATTTTCCGTTTAACTTAATCAGATTTTCTGGTGAGTGATTGATGGTGCGGAATTTGAGACCGGCATCGTCGCCTGAGTGATAGGCCGATTGCTTGATTTGGGCTTTCCACGTGCATTGGCATGTGCATTGCCAGTTCAACTTTTCCCGCTGCCGTTGCATGATGGTAAGCTCTCAACAGAAAGTAAATCTATAATTTGATCCGAATCCTTGAAGGACCGTATCGACGTCTTCTTCAAGGGTTTGGATGTCACGCGCCTTGAAGGCCAGCCACTCATATTTCATCTTGTGCCACAGTTTCTCGATGCGATTGAGCTCCGGGCTGTA
>NZ_NKFM01000105.1:0-3868 GCF_002223085.1 Burkholderia sp. HI2714
ATGACCAACAGCAATGTCAGTTCGTTGTCGACCGGCCTGAACGCGATGAACAGCAACGTGACGAGCCTGTCGACTGGCCTGGACACGACCAACAGCAGCGTGACAAGCCTGTCGACTTCGGCAGCGGCGGGGATCAGCACGGCACAAAGCGGTGTGGGCTCACTGTCGACGGGATTGAGCACGACGAACACCACGCTCGGTGCGTTGTCGACGCAGGAATCGACCGACGTGGGTTCGCTGTCGACCAGCTTGAATACGACCAACAGCAATGTGACGAGCCTATCGACTTCGACCGCGGCGGGGATCAGCACGGCACAAAGCGGTGTGGGTTCACTGTCGACAGGCCTGAGCACGACGAATAGCGCCCTTGGTGCGTTGTCGACGCAGGAATTGACCGATGTGGGTTCGTTGTCGACTAGCCTGACCACGACCAACAGTAATGTCAGCTCGCTATCGACGGGCCTGAACGCGACGAACAGCAGCGTGACGAGCCTGTCGACTTCGACCGCGGCAGGGATCAGCACGGCGCAAAGCGGTGTGGGCTCGCTGTCGACGGGCCTGACCACGACCAACAGCACGCTCGGTGCGTTGTCGACGCAGGAATCGACCGATGTGGGTTCATTGTCGACCAGCTTGAATACGACCAACAGCAGCGTGACGAGCCTGTCGACCTCGACCGCGGCAGGGATTAGCACGGCGCAAAGCGGTGTGGGCTCGCTGTCAACGGGCCTGAGCACGACCAACAGCACGCTCGGTGCGTTGTCGACGCAGGAGTCGACCGACGTGGGATCGTTGTCGACCAGCCTGAACACGACCAACAGCAGCGTGACAAGCCTGTCGACTTCGGCTGCGGTGGGGATCAGCACGGCACAAAGTGGTGTGGGCTCGCTGTCGACCAGCTTGAATACGACCAACAGCAATGTGACGAGCCTGTCGACTGGCCTGGACACGACCAACAGCAGCATGACGAGCCTGTCGACCTCGACCGCGGCAGGGATCAGCACGGCACAAAGCGGTGTGGGTTCACTGTCGACGGGATTGAGCACGACGAATAGCACGCTCGGTGCGTTGTCCACGCAGGAATCGACCGACGTGGGCTCGTTGTCGACAAGCCTGACTACGACCAACAGCAATGCCAGTTCGTTGTCGACCGGCCTGAACGCGACGAACAGCAGCGTGACGAGCCTGTCGACTTCTGCAGCGGCAGGGATCAGCACGGCACAAAGCGGTGTGGGCTCACTGTCGACGGGATTGAGCACGACGAACAGCACCGTCGGTGCGCTGTCGACACAGGAATCGACCGACGTGAGCTCGTTGTCGACCAGCCTGACCACGACCAACAGCAATGTCAGCTCGTTGTCGACGGGCCTGAACGCGACGAACAGCAGCGTGACAAGCCTGTCGACCTCAACCGCAGCAGGGATCAGCACGGTACAAAGTGGTGTGGGCTCGCTGTCAACGGGATTGAGCACGACGAACAGCACGCTCGGTGCGCTGTCGACGCAGGAGTCGACCGACGTGGGCTCATTGTCGACCGGCCTGAATGCGACGAACAGCAGTGTGACGAGCCTGTCGACTTCGACCGCGGCAGGGATCAGCACGGCACAAAGCGGCGTGGGCTCGCTGTCGACGGGCCTGAGCACGACCAACGGCACGCTCGGTGCGTTGTCGGCGCAGGAATCGACCGACGTGGGTTCATTGTCGACCAGCTTGAATACGACCAACAGCAGCGTGACGAGCCTGTCGACTTCGGCAGCGGCGGGGATCAGCACGGCGCAAAGCGGTGTGGGTTCACTGTCGACGGGCCTGAGCACGACCAACAGCACCGTCGGTGCGCTGTCGACGCAGGAATCGACCGACGTGGGCTCGTTGTCGACCAGCCTGACCACGACCAACAGCAATGTCAGCTCGTTGTCGACTGGCTTGGATACGACCAACAGCAATGTCAGTTCGCTGTCGACTGGCTTGAATACGACGAACAGCAGCGTGACAAGCCTGTCGACTTCGACTGCCGCAGGGATTAGCACGGCACAAAGCGGTGTGGGCTCACTGTCGACGGGATTGAGCACGACCAACAGCACGCTCGGTGCGTTGTCGACGCAGGAATCGACCGACGTGGGTTCGTTGTCGACTAGCCTGAACACGACGAACAGCAGCGTGACGAGCCTGTCGACTTCGGCAGCGGCGGGGATCAGCACGGCACAAAGCGGTGTGGGCTCGCTGTCAACGGGATTGAGCACGACGAATAGCGCCCTTGGTGCGCTGTCGACTCAGGAGTCGACCGACGTGGGATCGTTGTCGACCAGCCTGACCACGACCAACAGCAATGTCAGTTCGTTGTCGACGGGATTGAACGCGACGAACAGCAGCGTGACGAGCCTGTCGACTTCGGCTGCGGTGGGGATCAGCACGGCACAAAGCGGTGTGGGCTCGCTGTCGACGGGGCTGAGCACGACGAATAGCGCCCTTGGTGCGCTGTCGACGCAGGAATTGACCGACGTGGGTTCGTTGTCGACTAGCCTGAACACGACCAACAGTAATGTCAGCTCGCTATCGACGGGCCTGAACGCGACGAACAGCAGCGTGACGAGCCTGTCGACTTCGACCGCGGCAGGGATCAGCACGGCACAAAGCGGCGTGGGCTCGTTGTCGACGGGCCTGAGCACGACCAACAGCACGCTCGGTGCGTTGTCGACGCAGGAGTTGACCGATGTGGGTTCATTGTCGACCAGCTTGAATACGACCAACAGCAGCGTGACGAGCCTGTCGACTTCGGCAGCGGCGGGGATTAGCACGGCACAAAGCGGCGTAGGCTCGCTGTCGACCGGCCTGAATGCGACGAACAGCAGCGTGACAAGCCTGTCGACTTCGGCAGCGGTGGGGATCAGCACGGCACAAAGTGGTGTGGGCTCGCTGTCAACGGGATTGAGCACGACGGACAGCACGCTCGGTGCGCTGTCGACCCAGGAATCGACCGACGTGGGTTCGTTGTCGACCAGCCTGAACACGACCAACAGCAGCGTGACAAGCCTGTCGACTTCGGCAGCGGTGGGGATCAGCACGGCACAAAGTCGTGTGGGCTCACTGTCGACGGGGCTGAGTACGACGAATAGCGCCCTTGGTGCGCTGTCGACGCAGGAGTTGACCGACGTGGGTTCATTGTCGACCAGCCTGAATACGACCAATAGCAACGTGACGAGCCTGTCGACTGGCCTGGACACGACCAACAGCAGCGTGACGAGCCTTTCGACTTCGACCGCGGCAGGGATCAGCACGGCACAGAGTGGTGTGGGCTCACTGTCGACGGGATTGAGCACGACCAACAGCACGCTCGGTGCGCTGTCGGCGCAGGAATCGACCGACGTGGGATCGTTGTCGACCAGCCTGACCACGACCAACAGCAATGTCAGTTCGTTGTCGACCGGCCTGAACGCGACGAACAGCAACGTGACGAGCCTGTCGACTTCGACCGCGGCAGGGATCAGCACGGCACAAAGCGGTGTGGGATCGCTGTCGACGGGCCTGAGCATGACCAACAGCACGCTCGGTGCGCTGTCGACGCAGGAATCGACCGACGTGGGTTCGTTGTCGACCAGCCTGAACACGACCAACAGCAATGTCAGCTCGTTATCGACGAGCCTGAACGCGACGAGCAGCAGCGTGACGAGCCTGTCGACTTCGGCAGCGGTGGGGATCAGCACGGCGCAAAGCGGTGTGGGTTCACTGTCGACCGGCCTGAGCACGACGAACAGCACCGTCGGTGCGCTGTCGACGCAGGAATCGACCGACGTGGGCTCGTTGTCGACCAGCCTGACCACGACCAACAGTAATGTCAGTTCGTTGTCGACCGGCCTGAACGCGACGAACA
>NZ_NKFM01000106.1:0-3862 GCF_002223085.1 Burkholderia sp. HI2714
CCAGTAGGGATCAAGGCAGACCGATTCAGATCTCGCGCCAGCAAGCGACTCCCCGCATGATCCTCCATCCACTTCTTGTCGCCCTCGTTGAACAGACGCCCGTAAAATTCCTCGTCATATTTGTCATGCTGGCTCTCGCTCCGGATCGGCCTATCCAGCAGCTTAGTGCGGATTTCCTTGGCCGCTGCTTCGTCTGCGCCCATCTGTTGGTGCAAATTCTTCAAAATCCCATCTAGTGCCCGAGCTACTGACTTGTCTGTAGTCGCCACCGTCGCAAGCGTATTCAAGTACGACGGATTTTTCTGGCTCTTGGTCAGCGTCTTAAACACCTCGCGCGCTTGCTCCGGCGAGTTCTCGCTTTCCTTGAGCAGTGCGCCAACGAGTTGCGCGTGTCCCAATACCGCCGCCTCTCTTACCTTATCTTTCCCATCTTCCCACGCGCTAGCCAAGGTCCGCATACGCACGACCAATTCCGGATCGGTCAGCTTTTTCAGCAAGTCTTGGCTTTCACTTGCATCCGGCGCCGAGCGGGCCTTCAAGTGATTCGATACCAGCCTCAGTCGCTCCAGCGCGGCCTGTTGTCCAGCCTGCCCCTTGGGCAGTGGCGTCGAGAATGCTTGCTCCAGCTCACGATTCTGCGCTGCGGCACTGTTTGATTCCTCCCAAGCGACTCGGACTGGCGGCCGGCTACTCTCGGCCACCACCTGCTGCGCAGGTCCCGACACGGCAGTTCGTGAACTTGAAAGCACCTGCGACTCAATATCCGCGCCAGATTGGCTTGCCACTGGCGTGGCAACCTCCTGCATTGGTTCATCTGGCCCTACGAGAAACGGGCTGACACGCTGCGGATTGGCCAGCACATAGTCCGCAAGACATCCCCTCAAGGCACGAATGACCTCCGAGTCCGAGGCATCCTCAGGAAGGCCAAACTGCCCCTTCATCACGCCAGCGTCTGCGCCGAGCGAGGCCAGTACCGCATGGTAAAAACAGTCTCCATCAGCTGGGACCGGAATCTCACGGTCACCCATCACCGCACTGTAATGCGCGTTCCGCAACACCACCTTCACCGGAGCACAATCCGGCAGACTTTCTCCGAATGATGCCAGCTCGGTATCGGTCCGCCCGTCCTGAATCGTCAGCACGCGCCCCTGCGGCCATATCGGTAACTCCACCAACAGGCTCGCCACCAGATCCCCGCCCTCGTTGGCCCACGATCCCATCGTCCGAATTTGTTCTGCGAGCGCACGCACTTTGTCCGGTATGGCGTCCGGTCGACTCAGCTCGTGGATACGGATCGCACTCTGTTCGGGGAGCAGCGAGGATAACCCGAGCGCTGATCGGTCCGGGGTATCAGGTGCTGCCCAATGTTTGATCAACGGTGAGCGCTGCTCCCCGCGATCAAGTTTACCGAGCGCGGCTTCATAGGCGTCGCGGCGAATACCTCCCTGAACAGGAACAAACGGCGCAATCCCCGCGTAAGATCGATGGAAAGCCGCAAATGCCGGCCGATTCCTTAATTCGACAGCAATGTAAAGGTTGCCATCGTGCATTGTTGGAGGGAGGCTCAGAGTTTGACGCATTTCTGGTCTGATCCAACTCAGCTCGCCGTCAGCCCCCGGGACGCTCCCGGAGCGAGTTACCAAATAAGGACCGATTTGGTCTGCTATAGCTAGACGCTGCTCGATCATGGAACACTTTGATTCGATCAACGCTCTGAGCTCCGCTGTACCAGCATCCGTCAAAAATCGTTGGCTCTGCGCGTTGTTCGCGTGTTCGCGAAGCGCAGCCCGCGCCCAATTCACCAAGCGTTCGCGATCAGAAAACATAGTACGCAAAATCATTCGATCGCCGGGCTGACACAGGTATGGGGCAATGACCTCAGGGGATGTTCGGAAGATCAGCGGCGCCTTGCTTTTGAAATCCGAGTATTCGTTGCGGCCAACCGCGAGATTCGCCAACAGCTCAAAAGCAGCATGAACAAATACGGAACTACAGCGCTGTCGATCCGGCAACGGAATTGTCGAGGGGTTGCTTCGAAGCAAATTCGCGGCAAGACTTCGTGATTCTGCCAGCAATCCGGAAAGTTCACGATCGTTTACGAACAATCGATCGATGTCAGGGTGATTGCTGCCAAACGCAACGTACGGCACCTGTATTGTTGCTTGGACATTCCTAGCGATCAACTCGGGCTTGCCTGGAAGCACCAAGTCGTAGGCGAGGGAGCCACCATCTTCGAGGAAATTGAAGGAATCACGAGACAATTCGATACGGAAACGCTCATCAACCGCATCGTTATATTTTTTGATAACTTCTTCAAAATTAGTACTATTTGCGATGCACTGCTTTGCCATCGAAATGGCGCGATAGTAGTCGGAGCTTTTGCGTATCTGGACATCGAGAGGCCCTGTCACAAGTTCAATCTGTGGTGCCCGCCCAGGCATCCTGTCGATTTGAAAGCTCAACGCGGGCCACCCGACGTGGGGCGCATACGCAGTCTCTGCAAGTACAAAGTGTGGGGGAAGTTCAAGGGCATGGAAGTTTGCGCCCATCTCGATTTCGTAACCAATCAGATGCGCTTCACTGCATAGAAGAGGCTTCTCTAGCGAAAGTCGAATTGGTTTGCTGTCAGCCAAATTGATTGGCGCCCGGAGCAGCTGGCGAGCGGCTTCAGCGTAACTGTTGTTGACGGCCGTAGGAATCTCTGCACAGTCAATGTATTGATCGAACGAGCCGTCTGAGAGCATCTGCTGCATGTGATCAATTGCAGGGCGTGTTTCGTCGTTTACCGTGAGATCAATAGATGGACTCGTCGCCAAGGCGTAGAACACCTGTCGTGCGGCGGATTCATCGACGCGAGCGTCACCGCTTGGGAAGTCGTTGAAGAACTGAAGCAAGTCTTGTCCGTCAATGCCGCGATATGGGCGAAATAGCAACGGGACTTCTGTCTGATCAGTATCAGATGCTGTAGTTATTTGGGTTTGCTGCAAGCGCATGCGCGCCATGTCGCCCTCAATGGCTCGATCGGCTTCGGCCAGTCGCTTGCGCGGCATATCGTCCTCGACGGCTCGATCGGCATCGGCCAGCCGTTTGCGCGGCTTGTCGTCCTCGATGCCCCGATCGGCCTCGGCGAATCCGTCAGACTGCCTGCCCGACCCGTGACGCACACCTGCACGAGTGCGCGCGCCGAGGCGCTCACTCGCCAGATCCACACGCGAGCCGTCGAAGCCACGCGCCGAATTCATCGTAGCGGATGCGTCCGTTTGGTTGAATGTATGACCGAGATGATCGGCGAGCGTCGCGCCACGCTTGGCCGACGGGGCTGACGGGCGGGCATTCGAGCAATATCGCACCATTTCCGGCGCAAGGTTCGCGTCTTGCCTCACGCCCGATATCGTACTCGCCAGCGATGCGCGCGAGTCGTCACTCCGCGAAGCGGAGGTGCTTTCTGCGCCCGGTTGAAGTCGCTGAGGCATGCTTGGCGTCACTGTTGTCGAGGAGATTGCGTGCATTGGGTTCTGTCGCAATAAGGGTGATCGGCCAGGGCGTATTCCACGTAAAAAGACCAGCCATTCCACGCGGGTAACATCACACTTCCTGAAAAGGTACTGTCAACTTGTTCGGCAAGCGGACGAGCGAGTGAGCTTGCCCGCGAATTTCGGACCCCTTAACTGAGCGAGATTATGCCACCCGTTGGTTTTGGGCGGCATACCAGTTCCGCTCAAATTGCATCGGGCTGGCTTTGTTCGACAGGGTATGCGCTCAGTTGGTTGCGGGCGCAATTAGGCTGTCTTGACGCAAATCGCCTTGCCGAAGCTGTTCCACCGGTTCACGAGGTTCGCAATGATCACGCCCTCGCGCTGCT
>NZ_NKFM01000107.1:0-3601 GCF_002223085.1 Burkholderia sp. HI2714
AGATAGATCGTGCCCATGATCCACGATCGTGGGCACGATCTCACGTGATCCTCACGGAACTCCCCAAGCTCTCACATCATGCCCCATGCGCGCGCGAATATGGAACTGGTCGCGCCGAGCCGCTTACGCCGATGCGGGTCAAGCGGCTGCTTGTTCGCGTCAACAGCCTGACTTTCCGTGGTGTTCACTGGCCGGGCGGAAGCCCTGGACGTCTCGTCGCGCGCCGTGGGCGAATAGGAGCTATTGAGGGACGGTGCGATTTTCATGAAAACTCCAATACGTGGAACCTTGACAGCAAGCAAAAGATGGGCGACTGCTACCGACGCTGAACTAGTCGATTGTTGATCGCGAAAGTGACAGGTCGGTCGAAAAAATTCCAACCATGTCTCTGTAGTCGGACATGCAAAACATAGTTGGACCAAGCCCTGCAAGGGATTGCCGGGAGCCGGCATTGTCACGTTGGCGAAGCGGTAGCGTAAGATGCGGACGGAGCTAATGTCTAGCTCCGGAGCTAATGTCAAATGTGGTGTACGAGGGTCGAGCGACATGATCAGGCGGCAAGCGGTTGCGCAGGAGCCGGTGTGCTCTCGGTCACCGGTGTTCCGTCCTTGAAGGTCACGCCGTTCAAGAGCGGTTCGATCTTGTCGACACCGCGAATGCGGCGCCACGACTGCTCAGCTGCTTCGACGAGCTTGAAGGCCATGCCGAGGAATGTCGCGCGTGACAGACAGTTTCGCGTGCGGGTCGTGTTTCAACTGACCGTCCGGGGGTGCACCGGTCGGCATGAGCGATTTTCGAATGCAAGACTTCGCAAATTTGCTAGCTTAGATCTACTGGAGACGACAACGTCAAACAAAGTGCCCGTAACCACAGGAAACCCGAGGAGAAATCTCTATGCCCGTCGGTCATGCGACTTCTTGGCCAAATCTAAGCTACATCAGCGGCCCCAACAACATCGCGACGTCACCCACACTGAATCGAAGCCAATCACTACCCAGTCTGTCGGAAACTGACATTGGCCACATCGAATCGAACCTGGCAGCTGCTGTGCGGCCCAACGTGATTGGAATTCCAGGAAAAGACGCAGCAGGTTTGCTCGAAAATGCCGCGAAGATCCTCGATGAGTATAACGGCGAGGTGATGTACGCGATGTCTTGCGAAAGTCGCGAACGTCCCGAAAACCTAGAGGTTGCGTTAACCCTTGAGGAAATCGCCAAACATGGGGCGGATCGCGGGATCGAGCGGTCAGCACCCGGCACACCCGCTCATGAACTGGCTCGGGAGGCTGCGGCTTTCCTACAGGACAGGCAGGAGGCGCAAGGCGGTGCGCCGCTCACCGCGCGGGAGCGTGCCATTGCGGTAATGGACTTCGCGGGGAGGATCATCAACAACGATTTCGAGGGAGGCTTGGGGCGCTGGGCAGCCAACGGCGCGAATGTTGGAATTCGCACTGGACTCATCGTCGGTCTGACGACGACGCTACGACAGCTGATCGGTTTTGGCATCGAAAAGGCATTACAGCTTGGCGACGCGCCCATGCCTGCCCGGGAGGTCATCGGTGCAGCGGCCATGCTGCTGGGACCGGCGTTGAACATTGCCGGCCTCGTGCGGGACGAGGCAAATCATACTGCCACGTCACAGTCGCGAACAGCGCGCGTGGCCATGTTGGCGCTGTCAATCGGCGCCCTCCTTGTCGCTTCCCAGACTGGTGAGCCATCGACGTTGGGTTCACTGATGAGTTCTTTTGGTCCGCAAATGGCCTCGTATACGCTGGCGCGTGACCTCGCTCAATTGTTTTTCCCCCTAAACGATAACGCACCCATTAACCTTGGCAGCGCTTTGGCCGGAGGTGCCGCATACAGCGCGGTCCAATTCGGCGTCGGGGAGGCCATGGATAGCTGGGCCCCAAGTTCAGGGGCGGGGCGTGTCATGGGCGCAGCCGCCGCAGCGGCTCGTGCGCCCGCGAGTGCTGCGGCGACCACCGAAAGGATGGTTGAGTGGTTCACCTCCAAGCCAGGTTCCACGTCGGCCGCTCATGCATCGCCCGTGAGCGCGGAATCGGTAAGTGATCGGGTCCGAAGCGCGATCGGCTCCCTGCAGCCCGACTTGGCACAAGATGTCACGCGCGGTGTCCTCAATGCAACCGCGGAAATTTTCGACGACTTGGTGCGGCCGGGCATCAGCCGCGCGTTACATGTGAGCCAAACTCAAGCGGCCATTCGGCGGGAGGCGCTGGAGGAGGGGCGCGATCCTGAGGCAGCCGTCGCCGCGCTGCCGAGGGAGGATACCGATGGCTTGCGAGTACGTGTCGCTGCGCGAATGCCGAACTCAACACAGGTTGCTGACCAGTTCCTGACAACTGATGCGATGCGCACTTCTGCATTCCAAACCATCATGGGGATAGCCATGAGTGCGGCCACCGCCTTGGAAGAAACTAATTTGTCTTCCGCCAACCAGGGGCACGTGATCAATGCGGTGGTTGCTGCCGTCGTCGCCCTGATTTATCAACCATTCCTCTACGCGCACGCACAGCGCACGCCCGCGGCGCTCCCCGAAGCTTCGCCCGCCGACTCACCAAATCGGGATATCCCGCGAGAAATGGAGATTCGGCGACGCCACATTTCTTAAGGGCACCTCGAATTACCGCTCTTTTGAGCTGACTCTGCCATGACACGCCGCGACTTGGCCGATTCGCGGCCCACACGACAGAGGTGGCGCCGCTTGTTCGGACAGGGTCCCGAGATTTTTAAGTGGAACCGTCGGAGCAGTCATGCTGCCGATTTGATCGCAGGCAGCGTCGCGAAGTATGCCTCATCCGGGAGCTATCGTCGAAAGTGGTGTACGGCGGACGGGCGGAATTTTGAGAAGGCGGTGGCGGTTTAGCTGAGAATGTTGCTTGTCAGGAGCACAACCATCGAACCCGGCGAAGGCCGGAACCGACCACCATGAAAAAGTGTACGAAAGAAGCGAACAGAGGTGGCGGCGGAAATTCGGACAGGCCGATAAGTGAGCTTCCCCCGAAATTTCGCTCTCCAAGAGGTCGGGTACACTCGACGGAATGGAAAGCAAAATGTTGAAGATACCGAAGCAGCAACACACGCCGGAATTCAGGACGCTTGCGGTGCAACGGGTGAAGGATGGCCAGAGTATTGGCTTTGTTCGACAGGGTATGCGCTCAGTTGGTTGCGGGCGCAATTAGGCTGTCTTGACGCAAATCGCCTTGCCGAAGCTGTTCCACCGGTTCACGAGGTTCGCAATGATCACGCCCTGCTGCTGCGATTCGAGTCGGCGCGTCAGCAGTCGCGCGCCGATGCAGCGTTTGATCCGCGAAATCTGCGCCTCGACCAGCGCGCGCTTGCCATACCCGTACTTGTGGTGGAACGCATGGATGCCTTTCTCCTTGATGTAGCCGACAATCTGGTCGTGCCAGCGTGTGGCCGGCTTAGCGTGAACCACCGCATTGGCCGGCGGCGCAATCACCGGCAGCACACCGCTGCTCGACCAGGCCTCGGATTGCGCGATGCTGTAGTACGCGCCGTCGGCAATCACGCAGTCGACGGGCGCATCGATCGCCAGCACGGCGGGCAGGCCCGACGCGTCG
>NZ_NKFM01000108.1:0-3512 GCF_002223085.1 Burkholderia sp. HI2714
AGGCGTACTTCACAGCAGGTCCCGCGCGAAGTACGCCGCCGCTTTTTTTGCGATCTCAAGCTCCATCGTCAGCCGTCGATTCTCTGCCTTCAGCCGCGAGAGCTCCATCTGCTCCGGCGTCACGACCGTAAGCACTCGACCAGCACCGTAGCGTAGGTCGTTGACGACGAGAGCGCGATGCTATCGGATGGGTTCGACGTGGGCAGTAGACGGAAGCGCCGACGCCACGTTCCACGGCAACAACTCGTCGATGCGGTTGATCGGATGGTCAGCAATGCGCTCGAGCACGTAGGCGAGATACGCCTCGGGATCGAGGCCATTCAGGCGTGCCGTGCCGATCAGGCTATACATCGCGGCGGCACGTTCGCCACCGGAGTCGGCGCCGGCGAACAAGTAATTCCGTCTGCCGAGGGCGACGCCGCGCAGTGCTCGCTCGGCGATCAGGTTGTCGATTTCCGCACGCCCGTCGCTGCAGTAGTAGATGAGCGCCGGCCAGCGATTCAGCGCGTACTGAATCGCCTTGGTCGTGTCGGATTTTGCAGAGAGCGTGGCGAGCGTTGCTTCGAACCAGCGTTTCATGTCGTCGAGCAGCGGTATCGCTCGCGCCTGGCGCACACTGTGTCGCTCATCAGGTGGTTTGCCACGGATCTGCTCCTCGATCTTGTAGAGCGCGCCGATCCGGTGCAGCGCTTCCTCCGTTACCGCATTGGGACGGACGGCATGTAGATCATGGATCTTTCGGCGAGCGTGGGCCATGCAGGCAGCTTCCTGGATGGTGCCGCCGCGATACAGCTCGGCATAGCCGGCAAACGCATCGGCCTGCAGCACGCCGGTGAAGTCTGCAAGATGCTGCTGGGGATGCTCGCCCCGTCGATCGGGCGTGTAGGCGAACCAGACTGCTGCCGGCTCGTCGGAAGCGCTCGGCCGATCATCGCGCACGTAGACCCACAGGCGTCCTGTCTTTGTGCGACCGTTGCCGGGCGCCAGCACTGGCAGCGGCGTGTCGTCCCCGTGAACCTTGCCGCCGGCTAACGTGTATTGGCGGACGGTGGCGACCAGCGGTGCAAGCAGCGCCGTGATGCTCCCCATCCAATATCCCATCGCACCCGGATCGATCTCGACGCCGTCGCGCGCGTACATGACTGCCTGGCGATGCAGCGGGATGTGGTACGCGAACTTCGACACGGCGATGTGCGCGAGCAGCGCCGGACCCGGGATGCCACGATCGATCGGTCGACTCGGTGCCGCGGCCTGCACGATGCGATCGCAGCATGCGCAGGCCAGCTTCGGACGGCGGTGGCGAATCACGCGGAAGTGCGCCCGGACGTATTCGAGCTGTTCCGCGACGTCTTCGCCCAGCGGTTTGAGTTGCCCGCCGCAATCGGTGCAGTCATCATCGGCGGGCAGATGGATGCGCTCTTCGCGCTCAAGGTGATCGGGCAACGGCTTGCGGCCGACACCTTCGCGACTCGGCCGTTTCACTGCAGCAGCCGCGGCCATATCGGCCGAGCCTTCATCGGCCTGCAGGTCTTCCAGCCGCAATTCAAGCTGTTCGATCTGGCGATCCAGCTTCTCCGATTTTCGGCCGAACTGCATCCGGCGCAGCTTGGCAATCGTCAGCTTCAGATGCTCGATCTCAATCGCGCGCGACGAGAGCTGCTCGCGCAAGCTGGCGACCATCGCCTTCAGCGCTTCAATGTCGTCGGGGAGATCGGTGGGAGCAGCGGACATGCGGTGAGCTTACACGACGCCACCCACAAGCTCTCCACGCGTAATGAACGTTTACAATGCGCTTCGCGGGCGTACCGCATCGATCGGCTGCCGCCAATCGAAACCTTCGAGCAAGAGCGCGAGCTGAGCGGTCGTCAGCGCAACAACACCGGCATCGGCGCGCGGCCACGCGAAACGTCCTTTCTCAAGGCGCTTCGAGAGCAGGCACAGGCCACCGTCGCACCACCACAAGCACTTCAGCAAGTCGCCGCGCTTACCCCGGAACACGAACACGTGCCCGCTGTAGGGATCCTTCTCCAGCACGGTTTGTACTTTCGCGGCTAACGAGTTGAAGCCGGAACGCATGTCCGTGACGCCCGCCGCGATCCAGATTCGCGTGTTCGGCGGGATCACTTCAGACAGTCTCGCAAATACTGTTCGGCGAACTCCTGCGACACACCGCGGATACGAATACGTCGTTTGCCGACCTCGATCTCGATTTCACAGCCTGGCGGCATCGCCGGGCTCGCCGACACGTCCGGCGTTTGCGGCAGAGCGTGATGTGGGATGTCCTTCGCAGGCAGATCGACCACATCAACCGGTAGCAGCGCGATGTTTGGTACCGACGATGCAGGTCGCGTATCGAGTAAGCTTATTCGCCACTGCGCGACCATATTGGCGTTCAAGCCGTGCGCACGCGCGACCTCGGCAATCGAGCGATTCGGATCGTTCGCTTCGGCAGCAACCGCTTCCCGAAACTCCTTCGTGTAGTTCCTCGATCCCGGTCGTCTTCCATGCACCACTGGCTTCATCAATCTGATTCCCATTACATCTGATGGGAATCAGATTGCCGGTGCCGTGCCCTCATGAACAGACGGTACGTGTCGAGCGCTTACTCACGACCTTCGTGCCTGGACCATTCAGCGTTCCGGCCGCTGCGGCCTTGACCCACGTGCGCAGCGTCTGCTCCGAGATGCCAAGCTCCCGTGCAACCACCAAAATACTCTGGCCATCCTTCACCCGTTGCACCGCAAGCGTCCTGAATTCCGGCGTGTGTTGCTGCTTCGATATCTTCAACATTTTGCTTTCCATTCCGTCGAGTTTACCCGACCTCTTGAAGAGCGAAATTTCGGGGGAAGCTCAAACCTCGTGAACCGGTGGAACAGCTTCGGCAAGGCGATTTGCGTCAAGACAGCCTAATTGCGCCCGCAACCAACTGAGCGCATACCCTGTCGAACAAAGCCCACGCGATTTCGATCACCGAAACCACGGTGTCCGACGCGTCGGGCCTGCCCGCCGTGCTGGCGGTCGAGGCGCCCGTCGACTGTGTGATTGCCGACGGCGCGTACTACAGCATCGCGCAAACCGAGGCCTGGTCGAGCAGCGGCGTACTGCCGGTGATTCCGCCGCCGGCCAATGCGGTCGTTCACGCTCAGCCGGCCACGCGCTGGCACGACCAGATTGTCGGCTACATCAAGGAGAAAGGCATCCATGCGTTCCACCACAAGTACGGGTATGGCAAGCGCGCGCTGGTCGAGGCGCAGATTTCGCGGATCAAACGCTGCATCGGCGCGCGACTGCTGACGCGCCGACTCGAATCGCAGCAGCGCGAGGGCGTGATCATCGCCAACCTCGTGAACCGGTGGAACAGCTTCGGCAAGGCGATTTGCGTCAAGACAGCCTAATTGCGCCCGCAACCAACTGAGCGCCCACCCTATCGAACAAAGCCGATAGAATCTCCCTCGCTTCTATTGCCACGCCCGACGAAGACGCCCCGTCGAATCAATATATTCCGCTTCCCG
>NZ_NKFM01000109.1:0-3266 GCF_002223085.1 Burkholderia sp. HI2714
TGGCGACATCTGAAATATCGATGGCGATGCTTCGCCACCTGGACCAAGAAAACCATCGATGCCGAATTGGCCGACCTACTGGCCGGGTACGGCATCAAATATCAAGTCAGTTTTTCGTGAACACTTAAGGGCAAAAGCGTAATTCAGATAGTCAGAACATTTTGGGGAACAGCGGTGAAATTCCAGGGGGAAAACTTCTGGGTCCGCTGCTGCTTTGCTTCCACCGTAGGGCTAGACGAGCAGATGGTGGAGCGTACATCCGCAATCAGGAGGTAGAAGATGAGCGATATAATCAGATAAAGATGATCATGGAGTAGGCCATCACCGGCGACTCACTCATTTATGGGCGCTTTTGAGGCGCTCACAATTTCAAACCACCAGCATTGCTGGTGGCATCAGAATCTCAACAAAGGAAACAATCATGACCTGGGAAAAAGGCTATCTGGACGGTATTTCCAAGGAATACGATAGTGGCGTAGAAGACTTGCAAAAGCAGGTGGATAACGCTCTGAAGGATTTGGCCACGTCTCCATCCAATCCGCAAAAACTGGCTTTGTACCAAAGCAAGCTGTCCGAATACAACCTGTACCGCAACGCGCAATCCAACACCGTCAAGGTCTTTAAGGACATCGACGCTGCCATCATCCAGAACTTCCGATAACGACACTGCGCCGCATTGCGGCGCACACAGGAGCTTCACATGCAGAATCGCTCGATCCAACCGATCGAGGCGCTGGTTAGCCGGATTCGCGAGCTGCCCGCCCAAGATAGCGACATCGTGTCGCTGGATGAGAGGCTGGTCCAGGCCTTCTCCCAGTCCGCCGTCAGCGCCGGCATGGAAAAAGACGCCATCATGCAGCGTCTGGAACAACCCCATGCGTTAACCGATCCGGCCGAACTATTCCAGTTGCAACTGCGAACCTCAAACTACAACCTCGAGGTGTCCACCATTAGCACTCTGACCCGCAAAGCGGTGAGCGCGGTAGAAAGCCTAATACGTTCATGATGCGTCGCCATCTTTACGCCATGCCGTTGATTCTGTTGCTGGCAGCTTGCCAGCAACAGGACTTGCTCAAAGGGCTGGACCAACAGCAAGCCAATGAAGTGATCGCCGTGCTGCAGCGTCACAATATCGAGGCGGAAAAAGCCGACCGCGGCAAAGCCGGTTACAGCATCTCCGTGGCAGCGCCCAATTTTGCCGCCGCGGTCGACTGGCTGAAGACCTATGATTTGCCGTCGCGTCCCCGCATGGAAGTGGCGCAGATGTTTCCGGCCGATTCCTTGGTATCGTCGCCGCGAGCGGAAAAAGCGCGGTTGTACTCCGCCATCGAACAGCGGCTGGAACAATCGCTGCAAATTATGGACGGCGTGTTGTCCGCGCGCGTGCATATCAGCTACGACTTGGATTCCGGAGAAGGCGGACGCGCTGCCAAGCCCGTCCACCTGTCGGCGCTGGCAGTATATGATCGCGACATTGAGCCGGAGCAGAAAGTCACCGACATCAAACGCTTCCTGAAAAACAGTTTCGCCGATGTTGAATACGACAATATATCGGTAGTGGTGTCCCGGCGCGGCGAGGCGCAACAGCAAGCGCCCGGCACGCCTCTTTCTGCACGCGGAGTTGGGTTGGTCTGGCTGACTGCCGGCGCCGTGTTGTTCGCCCTGCTTGGCGCTGCAGGCTGGCTATGGCAGCGTCGTAAGGCGGAAACCGCGTCGCCGGAAGCCGTGGCTCCCACTAGGAGCGGCGATGGCTGAGTTGCCATGCTCTCCAGCCTTGCTGCGCGTGCTGTTCGACCCTTTGTCCTACCTGCACCCGCGTCGGCTAAGCTTGCCAGTTTCCTTGACCGGGCAGCCTGCGGCTCGCGCCGCAGCCAACGAACTGTTGCTAGCCGCCTACCAACTGAGAAACGACTGCACCGATGCAGAATTAGATGCATTGGCAAGGCAGTTGCTGCGTTATTGGAGACGATTGCCCCAGGCCGCGTACCTGATTGGCTGCTATGCGCGGCGCTCAGAGTTGGCTTGGCGCGGAGCAATGCTAAGTTTGCCGCAATGGGCACGCGTATTCATCACCATCGATCTGCCGACGGATGCTGCCACGAAACAGCAGCCGTTGTGCCATAACGAGCTGTTGCGAATCGGTTATGCCCAGCTCCGTTGCTGGCGGAAACGGCTGCCGGTGCCATTGGCGCAGAGGTTTCCGCTGCTGTTCCCGCCACATGTGGACGCCGCGCCGACGGAGCCCGACGCTGATCCCATGATTCTAACCCTGGCCCTGCAATATGCCCAGAGACATCCCCATACCCCACCCACAACGCATCGTTGACGGGACGCTGCTCCCCTGTTCCGCGCTCCAGGACGCCAGCCGCACCGGAAGGCTGGAAGAGCAAGCCCGGCGAAATGCCCAGCGCATGCTACGCAATGCCGAAATCCAGGCTGAATCCCTACGTCAGCACGGATATCAAGCCGGATACCAGCAAGGCATTCTGGATGCGTTGCAGCATGTGGCCATTTACCTAGCCGCCAGTCACGCCATGGCATGGCACTGGAGAAAGCGGCTGGATGAACACGCGCGTGCCATACTAGTCGCCGCAGTGGATCATCCGGATACGTTACTATTGTTGATAGACGAATGGCTGCGTGGCCAAGAGCACGCCGACGCTACGCTGCAACTGACCTTGCCCAAGAGCGCCCGCGCGCACCAAGCCAGACTCATGGCTTTGCTCGCCGAACACTGGCCAGGCTCGATCCAGTTGGATTACCATGCCGAGCCCCGTTGCGTTATGCGCTGCGGCGATCAGCTGGCTGAGTTTGCGCCGGAAGTATATGTGGAGGCGGCAAGCCGCCAATTGCAGAAGTGCATGGACGAGCTGCCGAAAGAGTGCCGCAATATTTCGGACCAGGCGCTGCGTGATTGGATCTCTCAGTGGGAACAGCAGGTGCCCCCCGCGTCAGAATTGAGCTTGCCCGCGAAAAACGTACCTCTTGCTGAGTGTGTAAAACTCACGCAAGGAGGATGGAAAGATGGGTAATCCGAGAGCACGGTACACAAAGGAATTCAGGCGTGGTTCACTGCAGGGTTACACGAGGCGGGGCGCGGTGAGGTCGCGATGGTCGATAATCGGCGCTCACTTTTCACTGAGGGGCGCGGATGAATCGATTGGCTGGCGCGGCGGCGCAACTGCCTGGGGAAACACGTAAGCACCTGGCGGTGCGGGCCTTGGCGGGCGGGCTCACGATCCGCGCGCTGGCTGATGGGCACGGCG
>NZ_NKFM01000002.1:0-5999 GCF_002223085.1 Burkholderia sp. HI2714
TAACGAGACAGACTCGTTATAGGGTCAAGCGAACAAGTGCATGTGGTGGATGCCTTGGCGATCACAGGCGATGAAGGACGCGGTAGCCTGCGAAAAGCTACGGGGAGCTGGCAAACGAGCTTTGATCCGTAGATGTCCGAATGGGGAAACCCACTCCTTTTGGAGTATCCATGGCTGAATACATAGGCCATGTGAAGCGAACGCGGTGAACTGAAACATCTAAGTAACCGCAGGAAAAGAAATCAACCGAGATTCCCAAAGTAGTGGCGAGCGAAATGGGATGAGCCTTGCACTCTTTATTTGTATTGTTAGCCGAACGCTCTGGAAAGTGCGGCCATAGCAGGTGATAGCCCTGTAGGCGAAAACAGTATGAAAGAACTAGGTGTGCGACAAGTAGGGCGGGACACGTGAAATCCTGTCTGAAGATGGGGGGACCATCCTCCAAGGCTAAATACTCGTGATCGACCGATAGTGAACCAGTACCGTGAGGGAAAGGCGAAAAGAACCCCGGGAGGGGAGTGAAATAGATCCTGAAACCGCATGCATACAAACAGTCGGAGCCTCGTAAGGGGTGACGGCGTACCTTTTGTATAATGGGTCAGCGACTTACGTTCAGTAGCAAGCTTAACCGTATAGGGCAGGCGTAGCGAAAGCGAGTCCGAATAGGGCGTTCAGTTGCTGGGCGTAGACCCGAAACCAAGTGATCTATCCATGGCCAGGATGAAGGTGCGGTAACACGTACTGGAGGTCCGAACCCACTAACGTTGAAAAGTTAGGGGATGAGCTGTGGATAGGGGTGAAAGGCTAAACAAACTTGGAAATAGCTGGTTCTCTCCGAAAACTATTTAGGTAGTGCCTCGTGTCTCACCTTCGGGGGTAGAGCACTGTCATGGTTGGGGGGTCTATTGCAGATTACCCCGCCATAGCAAACTCCGAATACCGAAGAGTGCAATCACGGGAGACAGACATCGGGTGCTAACGTCCGGTGTCAAGAGGGAAACAACCCAGACCGCCAGCTAAGGTCCCCAAATATAGCTAAGTGGGAAACGAAGTGGGAAGGCTAAAACAGTCAGGAGGTTGGCTTAGAAGCAGCCACCCTTTAAAGAAAGCGTAATAGCTCACTGATCGAGTCGTCCTGCGCGGAAGATGTAACGGGGCTAAGCTATATACCGAAGCTGCGGATGCGTGCTTAGCACGCATGGTAGGAGAGCGTTCCGTAAGCCTGCGAAGGTGCGTTGAAAAGCGTGCTGGAGGTATCGGAAGTGCGAATGCTGACATGAGTAGCGATAAAGGGGGTGAAAGGCCCCCTCGCCGTAAGCCCAAGGTTTCCTACGCAACGTTCATCGGCGTAGGGTGAGTCGGCCCCTAAGGCGAGGCAGAAATGCGTAGCTGATGGGAAGCAGGTCAATATTCCTGCACCATTGTTAGATGCGATGGGGGGACGGATCGCGGAAGGTTGTCCGGGTGTTGGAAGTCCCGGTCGCTGCATTGGAGAAGGCACTTAGGCAAATCCGGGTGCGTAATTCAAGGGTGTGGCGCGAGCTCCTTAGGGAGCGAAGCAATTGGAAGTGGTTCCAAGAAAAGCCTCTAAGCTTCAGTCTAACGATGACCGTACCGCAAACCGACACAGGTGGGCGAGATGAGTATTCTAAGGCGCTTGAGAGAACTCGGGAGAAGGAACTCGGCAAATTGGTACCGTAACTTCGGGATAAGGTACGCCCTTGTAGCTTGACTGGCCTGCGCCAGGAGGGTGAAGGGGTTGCAATAAACTGGTGGCTGCGACTGTTTAATAAAAACACAGCACTCTGCAAACACGAAAGTGGACGTATAGGGTGTGACGCCTGCCCGGTGCCGGAAGATTAAATGATGGGGTGCAAGCTCTTGATTGAAGTCCCGGTAAACGGCGGCCGTAACTATAACGGTCCTAAGGTAGCGAAATTCCTTGTCGGGTAAGTTCCGACCTGCACGAATGGCGTAACGATGGCCACACTGTCTCCTCCCGAGACTCAGCGAAGTTGAAGTGTTTGTGATGATGCAATCTACCCGCGGCTAGACGGAAAGACCCCATGAACCTTTACTGTAGCTTTGCATTGGACTTTGAACCGATCTGTGTAGGATAGGTGGGAGGCTATGAAACCGGAACGCTAGTTTCGGTGGAGCCGTCCTTGAAATACCACCCTGGTTTGTTTGAGGTTCTAACCTTGGCCCGTGATCCGGGTCGGGGACAGTGCATGGTAGGCAGTTTGACTGGGGCGGTCTCCTCCCAAAGCGTAACGGAGGAGTACGAAGGTACGCTAGGTACGGTCGGAAATCGTGCTGATAGTGCAATGGCATAAGCGTGCTTAACTGCGAGACCGACAAGTCGAGCAGGTGCGAAAGCAGGTCATAGTGATCCGGTGGTTCTGTATGGAAGGGCCATCGCTCAACGGATAAAAGGTACTCTGGGGATAACAGGCTGATACCGCCCAAGAGTTCATATCGACGGCGGTGTTTGGCACCTCGATGTCGGCTCATCTCATCCTGGGGCTGTAGCCGGTCCCAAGGGTATGGCTGTTCGCCATTTAAAGAGGTACGTGAGCTGGGTTTAAAACGTCGTGAGACAGTTTGGTCCCTATCTGCCGTGGGCGTTGGATATTTGAAGGGGGCTGCTCCTAGTACGAGAGGACCGGAGTGGACGAACCTCTGGTGTACCGGTTGTCACGCCAGTGGCATCGCCGGGTAGCTATGTTCGGAAGAGATAACCGCTGAAAGCATCTAAGCGGGAAACTCGCCTTAAGATGAGATATCCCTGGGGACTAGATCCCCTTGAAGGGTCGTTCGAGACCAGGACGTTGATAGGTCAGGTGTGTAAGCGCAGTAATGCGTTCAGCTAACTGATACTAATTGCCCGTAAGGCTTGATCCTATAACAAGTCTGCCTTGTAGATCGGCGCCGTGCGCAAGCACCGGCCGCGATCCAAAGCGACAAGTTGGATTCTCGTGTGTGATACACACAACTCAAAATTACTGCTTCTTCCAAGATTGGTTGTGCTGCGAAGCCAGCGCAACAACCCTCTTTGCCTGATGACCATAGCGAGTCGGTCCCACCCCTTCCCATCCCGAACAGGACCGTGAAACGACTCTACGCCGATGATAGTGCGGATTCCCGTGTGAAAGTAGGTAATCGTCAGGCTCCCTAAGCCAGAAACCCCCGCCCGAAAGGCGGGGGTTTTTGCATTTCAGCGGCGGAAATGTGCGCGGAGTATTCGGCATGGCTGCATGTCATGCTGTGCGCATTGATGCTCGCGATGCGCAGGATGCGGAGAAGACGGAACGCAACTTCTCGTCTGTTGTGACGATTGTTGAAGTTGCCTGCAGCCTCACCGCGAACCATTTGCGTCAACGCGTGTGCTGAGCATCAAGCCCAACTTCTATGTGCTGGTGGACGAGGCGCACCGTAGTCAGTACGATTTTCTGGCTGCCTTCATGCGGGCCAGCCTGCCGAATGCTAAGTTCATTGCATTTACAGGTACCCCGCTGCTGAACGATGACAAACACACCCTGGCCGAATTTGGCGGAGGGGAATACATCGACGAGTACCGGTGTTGGGCGCAAAGTAATAATGAGCCACTTCGCGCGAAGTAAATCTGAGCCACCTTTCAGTACAGTCAGCCTTTTGCGCGCAAAGGCTGGCGATGCTCCAGAAGGAACAGTGGATGCAAATCCATGTGCTCAAAGCCCAAGGCGTATCGGAGCGCGAGATCGCGCGGCGCCTGGGCATTTCTCGCAACACGGTGGCGCGGTACCTGTCGGCCGAGGCGGTGCCGCGCTACAAGCCGCGTGAACCGCGGCCAACCAAGCTCGGGGCGTTCGAGGCGTACATCCTCGATCGCATGGCTGCCGCCGCACCCGAGATCATCGCCGCGCCGGCGCTGCTGCGCGAGTTGCGTGCGCGCGGCTACGAGGGCCAGTTGCGAAGCCTTCAGGCTTTCATGAACGCGCATAAGTCCGTGCCGAAGCCAGATCCGGTCGTGAGGTTCGAGACCGAGCCAGGTCGGCAGATGCAGTGCGATTTCGTCGTCTTCCGCCGAGGCGCCGACCCGCTTTACGCCTTCACCGCCACGCTCGGCTTCAGTCGTTGGCGCTGGGCGCGCTTCACCACCGATGAACGCGCCGAGACGCTGGTCGCCTGTCATCATGCGCTGTTCGAAGCCTTGGGCGGCGTTCCTCGCGAGATCCTTTACGACAACGCCAAGACCATCGTTGTCGAGCGCGATGCGTATGGTGACGGTCAACACCGCTGGCACGCTGGGTTGCTCGACTTGGCCAAGCGGTACGGCTTCATGCCCAGACTGTGCCAACCGTACCGTGCGCAGACCAAGGGCAAGGTCGAGCGGTTCCACCGCTATCTGCGCGGCAATTTCTATGTGCCGCTGGCCAGCCAGCTCAAGCAATCCGGCTTGATGCTCGACGCCGTGACTGCAAACGTCGAGGTGAGTAAATGGCTGCGCGATGTGGCCAATCAGCGGGTGCATCCGGTTACAGGGCTGGCACCCGCGATTCTCCTGGAACAACGAGAACGGGCTTGCTTGCGCGATATGCCTGGCTACGCGGTGCCCCGATTGCCGGCTCGCGCCGTCGCTCGGCCGCGTGTTGACCCCACGATGTCGATCCAGCACCCGTTGTCCGTCTACCAGCAATTGCTGACCGAGGTGCGCGCATGAACCTGCAGCAGGAACGCATCGACGGGCACTGCCAGAGTTTGAAGCTCGAGGGACTGATGCACCGATACATCGCTCTGGCCAGCGACGCGGCGGCCAAGCAATGGAGTTTCCTCGACTTCTTGGAGAACGCGCTCGCGCACGAACGAGAGACGAGGCAAGTTCGTTCGCGGCAAACATTGGTGCGCATGGCGGGGTTCCCCGCTATCAAGACGCTGGATAACTACGACTACAGCTTCGCGGTCGGGGCCCCGCGCAAGACGATCGACGAGCTTGCCACCCTGCGCTTCATTGAGCGAGGCGAGAACGCCGTACTGCTTGGTCCGTCAGGTGTGGGCAAGACACACCTCGCGATCGCCATCGGGTATGCCGCGACACAGGCCGGCATCAAGACGAAGTTCATCACGGCGGCGGATCTGATGTTGCAACTCGAGGCCGCGCGCCGACAGGAGCGATACGACGCCGTACTTCGGCACAACATTCTCGGCCCGAGGTTGCTCATCGTCGACGAGATCGGCTATCTGCCGCTCTCGGGTGATCAGGCTAGCCACTTCTTCCAGATCGTCGCCAAGCGCTACGAGCGCGGGTCAATGATCCTGACCAGCAACCTTCCGTTTGCGCAGTGGGACGAAACCTTCGGCGGCAACACCACACTGACTGCCGCGATGCTCGACCGCATCCTGCACCACGCCCACATCATCCAGATCAAAGGAGACAGCTACAGACTGAAACAGCAACGCCAAGCCGGCCACGTTTCGTCATCGAAGAGGTAACGACTGGCTCAGTTTTACTTTGCGCGATCAGGCGCGAAGTGGCTCAGATTTCGAATGCGTTTGACACCGGCTGCACGAGGCGGTGGCCGATGGGGCCACGTTGCCCATCAAGTACCAGGACGCCTGGGTGGCGCTGGCGCCCGATGCCAACCTCGACCAGGCGTTCAAAGACCAGTTCATCAACGAGCCCGAGGCACGGCAGCACGCCCTAAAGAAGGAACTGCTCGTGCGCTGGCGGCAGGCCGGTGACCGTATGGAGAAGGTAGCGTACCACTTGGTCGACCACTTCTTGGCCAACGTGCAGGGCAAGGGCCTCAAGGGCATGCTGGTGTGCGATGGGCGTGAGATGGCCGTGCGTTACAAAGACTTGCTCGATGCCATCATGAAGGAGCGAGACTGTTATGTCGCGACCTGTACGAGAATCGGCGTCGCGAGATATTCGGCGTGAGACAGCGGCAGGTGTCGCGCGTTCGGCGAGAAGAAATGCACTGCAGTTGAGCGCGAGACATGATGGGCCGCATGGCATG
>NZ_NKFM01000110.1:0-3071 GCF_002223085.1 Burkholderia sp. HI2714
ACCGAAATACTCTGGCCATCCTTCACCCGTTGCACCGCAAGCGTCCTGAATTCCGGCGTGTGTTGCTGCTTCGGTATCTTCAACATTTTGCTTTCCATTCCGTCGAGTTTACCCGACCTCTTGGAGAGCGAAATTTCGGGGGAAGCTCAGTTCCAGTCGGCGTCTATCTTCCGCACTCAACTCCAACCCTTTCTGCTTCTTCACGTTTCGCGTCACAAAAGCCTATCGGCGCATAGACTCAGAAATGCGGAAGTGGTTCTCGGGAAGAGCTTATGGAAGCCAAAGCAAAAAACGGCTCAAAATCGTGCCGTAGCTGTCGAACTCGGGCGGACCGCGCGTGACGGAGCCACACCAGGATTGAACTCGTGCCGCCGCGCATAATCCGGTGCTGAGCATATTCACGAATCCCGGCCGACCCTCTCCAAACCCTTGAAGAAGACGTCGATGCGGTCCTTCAAGGATTCGGATCAAATTATAGATTTACTTTCTGTTGAGAGATTATTGCGATCAAGCTCAATAACAATAGCCCTCAACCAAATTTATCTCAACTCTGATGCCCCTGACTTTTTTCGAGAATTTCGCGTTGGGTAAGCGGTAATAACATTCCCATTCGATCCGATGACAATCACGATATTCGTATAAGTGTCGTAATGCAATCCATTTCCAATAGTGATAGAGCCGTAGGTTCTGGCGTAGTTGAAGCCATTACTAGAAACTCGTGGAGGGCTCGATAATGGTGCGTCGCTGCCGGAGATCGCCGCCATGATGATCCTCGCCAACAATGCTCGCCCTGCAGCATCATTATTAACACCGAGCCTCGCCCAATCTTCTCGATGACCGATATCCGGACCGGAAGTAATACCCCGACGTCGTTGTTCTTCTGTTGGCCCGGGTGACAAGATATGCGCAATGCCAAATCCGAATCTCACCCCTTGATTTGCATGGCGATTCGGATTTACCGAATTCATCAAATATACGACACCTCGATTTAGACCTGCCGGTGCGCCGTCGCGAGCAATCGCACTTACCATCATACGAAAATTTTCAGATGTATACCCAGCAGGCGCCAAGCCGGAATTGCTTACCTCTCGAATTAGTACGTTGAAGTTTCCCGCCTGAGCCCCATCTGTGCTCATATAAAAAACGCCACCTTTATTTAAGGTCGGAGGCAAGCCAGTTCTTTCTGTGGAACCGCCTTTCATTTTTGCAACTTTCTTTACGCACTCCCAGCCTTCCCCCTCGACTTCCTGCCTAGAATTCGAAACGCATTGAGCTTTAATTGCCTTCTTACGGTTCCGCACCGCACCTTTCGTCGTGGGCTTATCGATCGCACTGGAATTTCTTGCGATTATAATCAAACTATCCAACAAGCCTTCAGCTCTGCCCGGGTTCTGAAGCACCCATTGATCAACAATGCCATTCCCGGTATTGACAATAGGGGCGGCCGCCGCCCCCCATTGAAGAGCATCTGCATAGTCATGCAATGCCTGGCGCAGACTCTGCATTTCGTTGAGAGATAAATTGGTAAAGACACTTGTTGCTTGCTCATCTTCGACCGAGCATTCCTGCGGAGAACTAATGTCTGATGGATCGCTTTTCCCGCATGCCAACTCGTCCATAGCTAGCTGAACATCCTCTCGATTTGACAACCGTCGAGGAGGAGATATTTCCTCAGAAACATATGGAGTCAACTCGGTACGATTCGATCGTTGTGGTTGGCTAGTAACAATCTCGCTGACAAGCATTTCGTGAGACGGAGCATCGATCGTCGGCGCGCCACCGAATCTTTCTAAGCACCACAATCCGAACGTTGAAAGGCACTGCCAAATATCCTCACCGATTCCACGCGCCTCTCTAGACGCAGGCTTCTTTGCTAAGTGGCTGAAAAGTATAACCGATTCGTTTTCGCCAAAATATTGATCAGTTGGATTCACAGTGGCCGGAATATTTCTCACAAATGCATCAAAATTTCCATCAAATGCACTCTTCGACGAGCTTGCAATCACCGGGAGCGACATCCATTGATTTATCGTATACCCATCCACCTTGTAAACAAATTGTTTACTTGTCAAATTTTTTCCAATGAATATTAATTTTCCAGCTTCATTATATTGAGCCTGATTAAACGTCACCAAAATATACCCACCGCCATCGCTGGAGGGGGAAACGTAAACGGACATCTTCACAGCCGTAGCACTATCATCCAGGACATATGCATCAGAAGCTGTCATCCGCTTAAAAATCACCGACCCACCATCATTTTTTACTAGATTCTTCGAATCCTCAAGACTGCGCCGGAAAGATGTGCCATTCACATAATTACTGTGGTCCTCACCAGCCCCGAAGAATTTAATCGATGCAATCCCATTTCCAAAATGGGCCGATATACCTGAATACCCATAATTTCCGGAAGAATCCTTCAGAATGATAGAGGGTGCGTTGCCATACAATCCAGCCGTTCGCATAAAGAAACTTGCGGCGCGATTATCCGTGCCATCAGGACCCAATTTCACAACCAGTCCAAATATTTGAGTGAATCTCCCTCCTAATAAACTCGTGACAGCATCGGTTCCAAGAGTCTCGTTCGCGCCATCTATATTTACAAATATAGACCTATTTACAATTTGCTTCAAAAGTACGTTTCCGTCGATACGCTCCGGCAACCCTCCAAAATAATTTGACCTAAAATCCGCAGCCACGCTGGAAGTTCCGTAAAACAATAAACCGCTCGACAGCAGAAAGGCCGCCATAGTCGCACCACCAATACACTTTTTCTTTGAAATAATTCTCATGTCATTAATCTCAAGTTGAAAGCACAATTCATCAAAAATAAAATATAGCCGTAGATAATACTTGAATGGCAATATTCATCAAGTGAAACACAGCCATATCACCAAATGGCTTTTCGAGTACTGCAATACGCAACCAACGTGATAAAATGAATTAAGTGTTCACGAAAAACTGACTTGATATTTGATGCCGTACCCGGCCAGTAGGTCGGCCAATTCGGCATCGATGGTTTTCTTGGTCCAGGTGGCGAAGCATCGCCATCGATATTTCAGATGTCGCCA
>NZ_NKFM01000111.1:0-2954 GCF_002223085.1 Burkholderia sp. HI2714
TGTTCGCTGCCTTGGAGCAGATGGGTGGCAAAGTGCTGCGCTCGATCGGCCTGGCGCGGGCGACGCTGCCTGAACTGGAAGGCCGCCGCGTACAACCTGCGGCGCCTGTGCTCGCTGATGGAGGTAGGCCCCCGGCCGTTCTGACGCCCGAAATGGGCCTGGGCCAGCCGGACGCGACCGGATCCGGCTGGCAGCGGGCGGAAAGATCGCCTTACCGCCTGTCGTGTGGGCCGCGAATCGGCCAGGTCGCGGCGTGTCACGGCAGAGTCGCTCAAAAGAGCGGTAATTCGAGGTGCCCTTAGCGCCCCCAGATTTCCAGATCCTATCCGGGCGACAACTATTCTGACGCGGGGGGACCCCGACAGTTCAAGGTGACATTGCCGGGGGCTTACATCAATCTTCGCTTCTGCCGACCTCGCCCGTCCGCTTGCCGAACAGGTTGACAATGCCGGGATCGGTAGTCGCGGCTGTCAGCCTCTGGTAGCGCCGCCAGACCTGCTTGGCGTAGCGGATGCGTACCCCATGGCGACCCGGCGCGGTGCCTGCGTTGTAGGCGCCTACCGCCTCCCAAGAATAGCCGTAACGTTTCATCATGTCCGAGAGAATGGATGCGCCGACAATGACGGACAGGCAGGGGTCTTTCAATAGCTGAGATTCGCTGATGCCAAGCTGGCGCAGGCGGGGGAGATGGCGGCTGTTAATTTGCATCAGCCCCAGATCTTCGCTTCCGTCGCGGTTACGGCCGACGGCGCGGGGATTCAATGAGGATTCTTGCTCAGCGATGGCGTACAGCAATTCCGGCGCGATTCCGAACATGGAACCTGCGTGCTCCCAGCAGTCGGCGTGCGCGATGCCTGTGAAAAGCAACAGGCTGAAGGCGATACGCTTCATGCTGCCTACGCGCAGTTTTCTAGCGACTCACGAGCCAGGTCGCGGATTCGGGGATCATGCCGCCAAGCCTTGCACCATACATAACCATCAGCTTCCAACTGCCGCCAATGCTGTACGGCGGCTTCCTTGCCATGCGCTGCCAAGATCAGAGGCTGAAGGCTGGCGCGCACTTGGCGGCTGTCAGCCTTGGCCAAGAAGGCGCGCACAGCGGCTTGCGCAGTTTCGCCTCGATGGCGATAGTCTATGTAGCAATGGTTGATGGCGAGCAAGCCAGTCTCCTCCCCGCAGGCGCGCACCATTTGCACCAGCGCGTCGGCTTCGGCGTATTCGCCTTGGATAGCGAGAACAAGAGCCAATAGGCTCTGCAACACCGGATGATTTTGCCCATATTGGCATAGTTGACGTTTACCTAGTGCAATCGCCTCATCGAGGCGTCCCTCGCAATAAGTCAGCCATAGTTTGAGGATGCTAGCGGCGATCCGGGAGGGATCGCGCTCCAAGCAGGCATCCAGCGCTTCTACGGCATTGGGCAGGTTGCCAGACAGAAGCAGGTGCCAAGCATGGTAATAGTACAAGTCGACAGAGTCCGGGGCCAGCAGCCAGGCTTGTTTGAACAGTGCCTCCGCGGCGGTTTGTTGCATGTTCATGCTGCTGAGCAACGCAAGCAGCCCCAGCGCCTGCGGGTGGCTGGGATCGAGCTCTATTGCTTTTGTGACGGCATGCTGAGCTTGGGTGAGGGCGCTCTCCTGATCGAATAAGCCGAGCTGGGCCATAGTGAAGTAGCACTCAGCCAAGCTGCAGTACGGAAGAGCGTGGACGGGACAGGCGCCGACGCATTGGCGCAGCAGCGTCAAGGCTTGACGCAAGCTGGATGGAGTATGCCGCTGCAACTCATGCCGGCCGTTCAGGTAGACAAAGGCGGCATCCAGCGATCCAAACTCGTTGGATTGTCCTTGGTTCCAGCGCAGACCGGGAATGCACTGAGACAACAAGGCGGCCAGTTGGTTTTGCAATATGGAGATAGGCTGCTCAGGATCGATTTTGATGCTTTGATGATGAACCAAATGATGACCTTCGGCGCGTACCAGTTCTACTCGCAGCCTCCAACCGTCACCGTGTGGGCAGGTTTGACCCGCGAGGTAGTAATCGGGGGTCAGTCGATCTATCAATGCAACGACGTCTGCCGCTTCATAGCAGTTCTGCGTGATGGTGGCCGGCAACACGGTCAAACCGAACGGCGAATAGCGCGATAAGTATTGGACTAGGGCATGATGCAGGTTGGCGGCGTCAAATTGCGAGTGAGTGCGGAAAGGAAACACTGCGATTGAGCACTGCGAGGCTTGCGGCGTAGGTCGCGACACGGTTGCGACGGGGCGACAAAAACGGAATCCCTTGCCATAGACGGTATCGATATAACGGCAACTCTTACTTTCCATCAGCAAACGTCGCAATGAATAGACGCAGCGGGTGAGCGACTCCTCATTGACATCCCCGTCGGGCCAAACGCGGTCGAGTAATGCGTCCTTGCCAACAAGCTGGCCCGCGGCTTCCAGTAATTGTGTCAACACGGCAAGTTCCTTTGGCGGGATTCGGATTTTTTGTTCTCTGTGGGATAAAGTTCCATCCTGATGCAGAATGAAATCACCAAAAACGAATTGCCGATTTATGAAATTATTATGGGATGACATAGCATTGCCACGTTAGCGGTTTAGACACTTTACGAATGCACCAAACAGTTCGTGGTGCGTTATCTGGGCATGAAGACGAAACTTGATGTCGGGAAGTTGGATGAAGTAACGCAGGCGCACCTGAGGAAGGCGGTGGTCGGGGTCGTGCGTGACGGAATTAAGCAAATTGCGACGGCGAAGATTTATAAGGTCAGCGTGCGCGTGATGAGCGAGTGGATGAAGACCGCGCGAGAAGGCGGGCTGAGAGCCCCCCCGCGTCAGAATAGTTGTCGCCCGGATAGGATCTGGAAATCTGGGGGCGCTATAAGGACGAGAAGTGGCGAAGTACGGACAAGCATTCAAGGACAAGGTGGTTGCAAGGTTGCTGCCGCCGGA
>NZ_NKFM01000012.1:0-262406 GCF_002223085.1 Burkholderia sp. HI2714
TGGGGACTAGATCCCCTTGAAGGGTCGTTCGAGACCAGGACGTTGATAGGTCAGGTGTGTAAGCGCAGTAATGCGTTCAGCTAACTGATACTAATTGCCCGTAAGGCTTGATCCTATAACAAGTCTGTCTCGCGCTGAATACAGCGCGTCGGATTGGTTGGATTCTCGTGTGTGATACACACAACTCAAAATTACTGCTTCTTCCAAGATTGGTTGTGCTGCGAAGCCAGCACAACAACCCTCTTTGCCTGATGACCATAGCGAGTCGGTCCCACCCCTTCCCATCCCGAACAGGACCGTGAAACGACTCTACGCCGATGATAGTGCGGATTCCCGTGTGAAAGTAGGTAATCGTCAGGCTCCCTAAGCCAGGAACCCCCGCCCGAAAGGCGGGGGTTTTTGCATTTCGGCGAAGGAAATGCATAAGGGACTGGGGGGGGCGGCCTGGCTGGAGTTTCCACATCGCCTCTCCCAAACACAACCACTGGCCGCTCCCGGCACGCCAATTGGCCAGTATCATCCGCGATCCCTTGGCCTATTGCTCCTATCTCCGATCAAAGCTGCAATATCTCTCTCCCGCGCCTCGGTTAGCACGCTCGTACGCGATCAGCTTGCCATCGTCGACAACGAGTGTCGGGTCGCCATGCAAATCGCCCGCGGACGACACGCCGAACCACCGAAGCCGAGCCGATTCCTCCAATCGCGTTTCGGTCAAATTGACCTGCTCCCCGCGTTTAGTACGGTGACGGTGTAGAGTCCGTTCCAGAGAGGAACGGCAATGAAAAAGCGATTCACCGAAGAGCAAATCATCGGCATCTTGAAGGAAGCTGAGGCTGGCCTGAAGCCGGCGGAGCTGTGCCGCAAGTACGGCATCTCGGAAGCGACCTACTACAACTGGAAAGCGAAGTTCGGCGGGATGACGGTCTCCGAAGCGCAGCGCCTGAAGGAACTGGAGCAGGAGAACAACAAGCTCAAGCGCCTGTTGGCCGAATCAATGCTCGACAACGCCGCGCTAAAGGACCTGTTGACCCGAAAGTAGCAAGCCCGCAGGCCAAGCGCGAAGCGGTCCGAATCTTGATGACCGAACGCGCCATGGGTGTTACCCGGGCCTGCGGGCTGGTAGGGATTTCGCGCTCGCTGTTCCACTACGAATCACGCCGCCGAGTTGATGACGAAGCGCTGACTGGCCGGATGATGGCCATCGCGGCGCAGAAGCGCCGTTATGGCTATCGCCGGATTCACGTGTTGTTGCAGCGGGATGGCTGCTTCGCCAACCACAAGCGCATCTGGCGCCTGTACAGCAAGGCGGGACTGAGCGTGCGCAAGCGGCGACGCAAGCGTATTGCGGCTGTCGAGCGCACGCCGCTGCCGTTACCAACAGGCCCGAATCAGAGTTGGTCGATGGACTTCGTTTCTGACGGGCTGGCCTATGGTCGGCGGTTTCGATGCCTGAACGTGGTCGACGACTACACGCGCGAGTGCTTGGCCATCGAGGTCGATACTTCGCTGCCGGGCCTACGCGTGCAGCAAGTGCTCGAGCGGCTCAAGGAGATGCGAGGCTTACCCGCATCCATCACGGTAGACAACGGGCCGGAGTTCGCTGGTAAGGTGCTGGATGCATGGGCCTACGAAGCCGGTGTCACGCTGTCGTTCATTCGGCCTGGCAAGCCGGTGGAGAATGCCTATATCGAGAGCTTCAATGGGCGGTTCCGCGATGAATGCCTGAACGAGCACTGGTTCGTCTCAATGGGCCACGCCAAGCGGCTGATTGAGGAATGGCGTATCGAGTACAACACCGAGCGGCCTCATAGTTCACTCGGCTATCTGACGCCTGTGCAGTTCGCTCGGGCGCACGATGCAAAGCAGCAGTTTTTAACCTCGGACTCTAACTGCAGTTCGGACTAAAACCGGGGGCAGGTCAAAATACCTCAGAACCCGCACGAAATGAACGCTTTATTCGGCGTGTCCACGTAAAATTTGCGAATCCCCATCTCTGCACACAAAACGATGAACGCCGCCATTCAGGTAGCTCGGGCCGTTTGCCCGCATGATTGTCCGGACACGTGCGCAATGCGTGTGACTGTCGAAAACGGCAAGGCGATCAAGGTCACGGGCGATCCCGAGCATCCGCCGACACAAGGCGTGTTGTGTACGAAAGTCAGCCGATACGCCGATCGCGTTCATCACCCCGACCGCCTCACCGTCCCGCTCAAGCGCATCGGTGCAAAAGGGGAAGGGCATTTCGTACCCATCAGCTGGGACGAGGCGTTCGATGAGATCGGCCGTCGTCTCGGTGAAATCGCGGCGCGCACACCGGAAGCAATCGTGCCGTACAGCTATGCGGGGACGATGGGGCTCGTGCAGGGGGAGGGCATCGCCCAGCGATTCTTCCACAAGCTCGGTGCCTCGCGACTCGAACGCACGATCTGCGCGGCGGCCGGTGCAGCCGGGTTGCGTTACACCTATGGCGGCAGTCTCGGCATGCACCTCGAGCATTTCGAGGAAAGCGAGCTGATTCTGATTTGGGGAGCCAACCCGATCGCGTCAAGCCTGCACTTCTGGACGCGAGCGCAGGAAGCGAAGCGCCGAGGCGCACGGCTTGTCGCCATCGATCCGTATCGTTCGTTGACAGCGGAGAAGTGCCATCAGCACATCGCGTTGAAACCCGGTACCGACGGTGCGTTCGCACTCGGCATGATGCACGTGCTGATTACCGAGGACCTGCTCGATCACGATTACATCGTCAGCCATACGCTCGGCTTCGACGCGCTCAAGGAGCGGGCGATGTCCTATCCGCCGGAACGCGTTGCGCAGATCTGCGGGATCGACGCGTCGGAGCTGATCGACCTTGCACGTCGCTACGGTGCGACCCGCAAGGCATCGATCCGCCTCAACTACGGCATGCAGCGCGTTCGCGGCGGTGGCAATGCCGTCCGCGCGATCGCAAGCCTGCCGGCGCTGACGGGCGCTTGGCGGGATCGGGCCGGCGGGCTGTTGCTCTCGTCGTCGGAATCCGCGCCGGTCAACCAGGCTGCGCTGCTTCGCCCGGATTTGATGCCGGGCTGGCCGCACAAACTGCCGCGCCTCATCAACATGAACGCGATCGGCGACGCGCTGCTGCATCCGGGCGATGCAACCTTCGGGCCGAAGGTCGAAGCGGTGATCGTCTACAACTCGAACCCGGTGGCTGTCGCGCCGGATTCATCGAAGGTCGCGGCAGGGTTCGCGCGTGACGATCTGTTCACGGTCGTTCTCGAACATTTCAAGACAGATACCGTCGATTTTGCCGACATTGTGTTGCCGGCAACCACGCAGCTCGAGCATCTGGACATCCACAAATCGTACGGTCACACCTACGTGATGGCGAACCTGCCGTCGATTCCTCCGGTGGGAGAGACACGCCCGAATACGGAGATCTTCCGTGGTATCGCGCGCAGCATGGGGCTCGACGAGCCTGCGCTCTATCACAGCGACGAAGAGGTCGCGCGCGCGGCGCTCCGCTGGGACGATCCGGTGCTCGACAGCGATTGGGACACGCTGAAGCGCGCCGGCTGGCTGAAGCTCAAGCTGCCGGAGGCGCCGTTCGCGAACGGTGGTTTCCGCACGCCGTCCGGCAAGTGTGAGTTCTACAGCCCCCGACTCGAGCAGATGGGCGCGGATCCCGTGCCCGACTACCTGCCGCCGTTCGAGTCGGCCGAGGCCGCGCCCGAGCTCGCCGCACGCTATCCGCTCGCGATGATCTCGCCGCCGGCTCGCCACTTCCTGAACAGTACGTTCGTGAACGTCGACAGCCTGCGTCATACCGAAGGCGAGCCGCATCTCGACATCCACCCGTCCGACGCCGATGCGCGCGGGATCGCCGAAGGTGACGTCGTTCGCATCTTCAACGACCGCGGATCGATGCAGGCGCTCGCGAGAATTACTGATCGCGCACGCGCAGGGCTCGTCGTCGGGCTGTCGATCTGGTGGAAGAAGCTGTCGCCGGACGGCAGAAACGCGAACGAAGTGACCAGCCAGGCGCTCACCGATCTTGGCAATTCGGCGACGTTCTACGACTGCCTCGTGGAAGTTGAGCGCATTTGATCGGATATCACCGTATGATCAGACGAATTTCCACGGAAGTTCGAAGTGGACATCTAACCCTGTTGTCTCGGAACGAGCGAGCCGTTACGATGCGTTTTAGCACGATCATTCGAAAATCTGTGAGGAGACGCGCGGCATGGACAAAATTTGGCTGAAATCGTACCCACCCGGCGTTCCAGCCGAAATTGACGCGTCTCCTTATCCCTCTGTTCCCGACCTGCTCGACGAGAGCTTCCGGCAGTATCGCGACCGCACGGCATTCGTCTGCATGGGCAAGGGCATCACGTACGGCGAACTCGACAAGCTGTCGCGCCAGTTCGGCGCATGGCTGCAATCGCGCGGGCTTGCGCGCGGGGCGCGCGTCGCGATCATGATGCCGAACGTGCTGCAGTACCCCGTGGCGATCGCCGCGGTACTGCGCGCGGGCTACACCGTCGTCAACGTCAACCCGCTCTATACGCCGCGCGAGCTCGAGCATCAGTTGAAGGACAGCGGTGCGGAGGCGATCGTCATCCTCGAGAATTTTGCGTCGACGCTGCAGGCCGTCATCGCGAATACGAGCGTCAAGCACGTCGTCGTCGCATCGATGGGCGATCTGCTGGGCATCAAGGGATGGCTCGTCAACTACGTCGTGCGCAACGTGAAAAAGATGGTGCCTGCCTGGCAGCTGCCGTCGTTCACGCGCTTCAAGGCCGCGCTGTCGGACGGTGCGCGCCAGGCATTCAAGGCGCAGAAGATCGGCCCCGATGACGTCGCGTTCCTGCAATACACGGGCGGTACGACCGGCGTGGCGAAGGGGGCGACGCTGCTGCACCGGAACATCGTGTCGAACGTGCTGCAGGCGGGCGCCTGGCATCATCCGGCTCACGAGAAGTTTCCGGACGTGAAACAGTTCGTGACCGTTGTCGCGCTGCCGCTGTATCACGTGTTCGCGCTGACCGTCTGCGGCTTCCTGACGATGCGTACCGGTGGCATGGGCATCCTGATCCCGAATCCGCGCGACATCGCCGGCATGATCAAGGAGCTGAAGGGCTACCAGATCTCGACGATCCCGGCGGTCAACACGCTGTACAACGCACTGCTGAACCACCCGGAATTCAATCAGCTCGACCTGTCGAAGCTCGTGATCGCCAACGGCGGCGGCATGGCGATCCAGGAAGGCGTCGCGAAACGCTGGTATGAAAAGACCCATACCGCGATTATCGAAGGTTACGGGCTGTCTGAAACGTCGCCGGTGGCGACCTGCAACCCCGTGACCGCGACCGAGTACAGCGGGACGATCGGCTTGCCGCTGCCGTCGACCGAAGTGGCGATTCGCGACGATGCGGGCAACGACGTCGCGCTCGGCGAACCCGGCGAGATCTGCATCCGCGGGCCCCAGGTGATGGCCGGCTACTGGAACCGGCCGGACGAGACCGCGAAGGTCATGTTCGCGGACGGCTTCTTCAAGACGGGCGACGTCGGCGTGATGGATGCGCGAGGTTACGTGAAGATCGTCGACCGGAAGAAGGACATGATCCTCGTGTCGGGCTTCAACGTGTACCCGAACGAAGTCGAGGACGTGGTGGCGTCGCATCCGGGCGTGTTCGAGGTGGCGGCGGTCGGGGTGCCCGACGAGCATTCCGGCGAAGCCGTGAAGCTGTTCGTCGTGAAGAAGGACCCGGCGCTCACCGACAAGGACATCCTTGCCTACTGCAAGGAGCGGCTCACCGGCTACAAGCGGCCGAAGCTGGTCGAGTTCCGTACGGAGCTGCCGAAAACGAACGTCGGCAAGATCCTGCGGCGCGAACTGCGCGACGGACGCGCATAACGGCGGTCGATCGGAACGAAAAAGCCCGGCTCGTGCCGGGCTTTTTCGTTTGCGGCTTGGCACGGAAGGGGCTGTTTCCGCGCGAGGCGGCTTCTGAGGGGGGCTCGATGCGGCAGTAATGGGCTACGACGCAGCAAGGACGGGACGATGCTTCCTCGACGAGCGCATCGTAGTCGATACGGTTCGCCACGCTCCGGCTTCGCGGCTGCACCGACCGGAAAAGAAAAAGGCGCCCGAAGGCGCCTTCAATATGCTGCGGCTTGCCAGGCAAGCTGATTAGAACTTGTGACGGATGCCGACGCGTGCTGCGACCTGGTTGGCCGAGCTCGAACCTGCGAGACCGTTGATCGCTGCCGTCGCCTTCAGGACGTTGCCGTTCGAGTCGAGCACGTTGCCCGATGCGTGCTGGTACACGCCGATTGCGTACACGTCCGTACGCTTCGACAGGAAGTAGTCGACGCCCAGCGAGCCTTGGTGGTACTTGGCTGCCGAGTTGCCGTCGATCTTGCTGCCTTGCGTGTAGTCGTACGCAGCGCCGAGAATCAGCGCCGGGGTCAGCTGATACTTGAAGTTGATTTCGCCGTTGTTGAACGTCGCGGTCTGGTTCACGAACGGGCCTGCCGAGAAGCCCTTGAACTTCGTGTTCGAGTACGTCGCGCCGATCGTCGCTGCGCCGAACGTGTAGGCGCCGCCTGCACCGATGACCTGGTACGTGTTCGCGTTGTTCGCGTACGCGCCGTAGATCGGCGACGAGACCGACGAAGACGCCGAGCCGTTGTTGAACATGCCGCCGAACTGGTTCGGCGTACGTGCGTTCAAGTAACCGACGCCCAAGACCAGCGGGCCGTTGTTGTAGCCTGCGCCGAGCGACCAGACCTGGTTCTTCGAGAACTGGCCTGCCTGACCGCCGAAGCTGTACAAGCCGCCGAACGAGAAGCCGCCGTAGGTCTGGCTCGTGAACTTGACTGCGTTGTTCACGCGATACGCGTTGTTGAAGTTGTCGAGGTCGCCCGGGTGAGCGGCGATGTAGCCGCCCCACTGGTCGCCTGCCTCGAGCGGGCCGACGAAGTCGACGACGGAGTCGTATTGACGACCCAGCGTGACCGTACCGTACTGGCTCGACAGGCCGACGTAAGCCTGACGACCGAACATCAGGCCGCCCTGACCGAGCTTGCCGCTGTTCACGTCAAAACCGTTTTCGAGAGTGAAGATCGCCTTCAGGCCGCCACCGAGGTCTTCGGTGCCGCGCAGGCCGAAGCGGCTGCCTTGCATCACGCCGCTGGCCATGCTGTACAGGTGCTTGCCGCCCGCGTTGTTGTTGAAGAGCAGGCCTTCATCGATGATGCCGTAAAGCGTCACGCTGCTTTGCGCATGGGCAGCGCCAGCGAACGCGCCCAGCGCGACGAGCGCGAGAAGCGACTTTTTCATTAACGGATCTCCAAAATTCACTGAATTTTTCTGGCGGGGCGGATAGTTATGTTCTGTTGACGGGCCCCATCAACTTCGCAAGAAGTCGGACGTAATGTAGCAAAACCGTTTTTTGCCACAAAGCGAAATGCCGCAGCTCAAGGTCGCCATGTTTCCTTTATGCAACAATGGTTAAAATCACGGGTTAACCGCAATTTCCGCTGAATAATCAAGTCGGTTACGCAGCGGACTCGTGCCCCTTGCCGCTCGCGGCGGCACCTGCAGCCAGGAGAACAGGATGGTGTTTGATGAACTGATCAGCGAATTCGATCGCGGCCTGCGATCGCTGACCGGCATTAGCCGGATGAGCCGGCCGGTGCCCGCGCCGGCGGAGGCGCCGGCCGTCGAACTGACGCCCGCGGAGCGTACGCATTCCGCCGGGCTGATGCGCGTGAACCACGTCGGCGAGGTCTGCGCGCAGGCGCTGTACCAGGCGCAGAAACTCACCGCGCGCACGGCGTCGGCGAAGGCGATGTTCGAGGAAGCCGCACGTGAGGAAGAGGATCACCTCGCGTGGACCGCGCATCGCCTGAAGGAGCTCGACTCGCGCCCGAGCCTGCTGAACCCGCTCTGGTATGCGGGTTCGCTCGCAATCGGCGTGGCGGCCGGCGCGCTCGGCGACAAGGTCAGCCTCGGCTTCATGGCCGAGACCGAACGGCAGGTCGAGAGCCATCTCGAAGGCCACATGTCCGAGTTGCCGGCGGCCGATACCGCGTCGCGCGCGATCGTCGACCAGATGCGGATCGACGAGGTGAAGCACGGCAAGGCCGCGGCCGACGCGGGCGGGATCGAGCTGCCGCTGCCCGCGCGAATGCTGATGCGCGCCGCGTCGAAAGTCATGACGAGCACTGCGTACTATCTGTGAGATTCCCACCGGGGCGATGCGTGAGTCGCCCCGATTCCCCACCGCTGATACCGCCCGTTTATTCCTCGTTTTCCCGCCCCCGAAAGCCCCGTCCGCACACCCGTCTGGCCCGTCTTTCTCACGTATCACCTTCACAAGTTGCACTAGCTCATTCATTTATAACGGTTTTTAGAATGAGGGGCCGCATGAGCATGTGCGCGTAAGTCCTTGTTCTAACTAACAAAATTCGTCAAAAAAGCGGGCCGCTCCCTTGACCGTGCCACACCCTTCCTCTAAAGTGGGAGACAGTGTGAGAAAGTGTATTTTTGTGTGATTTGGCGGGCTATTCCGGCTAAATTCTCAGCATTGAGCGGGTGCTTCGGTGCCCTGAACGGGAGAGCGGAAAGTGTTCCAAGGGGCGTCGGCGCTGACGCTCGATGCGAAAGGGCGGATGTCGGTGCCGGCTCGCTATCGCGAAGCGCTGCAAGGACAGGCAGAAGGACGGGTGACTGTGACCAAGCACCCGGACGGCTGCCTGTTGCTGTTTCCGCGCCCCGAATGGGAGGTATTCCGCGCCAAGATCGCCGCGCTGCCGATGGACGCGCACTGGTGGCGGCGCATTTTTCTCGGCAATGCGATGGATGTCGATCTCGACAGCGCGGGCCGGATTCTCGTATCGCCCGAGCTGCGCATGGCAGCCGGACTGGAAAAGGAAGTCATGTTGTTGGGAATGGGTAGTCACTTCGAGCTGTGGGATTCGCAGACCTACAACGCGAAGGAGCAGGCAGCGATGGCGCAGGGCATGCCCGACGCGCTGAAGAATTTCACGTTCTGATTGCGGTGACGGAGACGCCCGCGATGGGAAACGAATTGCAGCATCGGACCGTGTTGTTGGACGAAGCGGTCGACTCGCTCGTGACGCGACCGGACGGCATTTATGTCGACGGTACGTTCGGGCGCGGCGGCCATAGCCGCGCGGTGCTCGCGCGGCTGGGGCCGGGCGGGCGGCTGATCGCGTTCGACAAGGATCCGAGGGCGATCGAGACGGCGCAGGGCATCGAGGATGCGCGTTTCTCGATTGTGCATGACAGCTTTGCATCGATGCGCGACGCGCTTGCGGCGCGCGGCGTCGAGAAGGTGTCGGGTGTGTTGCTCGACCTGGGCGTGTCCTCGCCGCAGGTGGACGATCCGGCGCGCGGCTTCAGCTTCCGCGCCGATGGTCCGCTGGACATGCGGATGGATCCGACGCGCGGCGAGTCGGCGGCGGAATGGCTCGCACGGGCTTCGGTGCAGGAATTGACGGAGGTGATACGGGATTATGGGGAAGAACGGTTTGCTTTTCAGATTGCAAAGGCGCTTGTTGCTCGCCGGGCAGAGTCCGACCGTCTTGGGCCTCTCGACACCACGGGCGAGCTTGCCCAAATCGTGGGTCACGTCGTCAAAACCCGTGAGAAGGGCAAGGATCCGGCAACCCGCACCTTTCAGGCTATACGGATTCACGTCAATCAAGAGCTTGCGGACCTGCAAGTCGTACTAGACGCGGCACTGTCGTTGCTGGAGCAAGGGGGGCGGCTGGTGGTCATCAGCTTTCATTCACTCGAGGACCGGATCGTCAAGCGATTCATGCAGGCGCACGCGAGTGCGCCTGCGGTCGATCGTCGCCTGCCGATCCGCGCCGTCGACCTCCCGAGCCCGCCGCTCAAGATCATCAGCCGCCAGTTTCCGAGTGAAGCGGAAGTCGCTGCGAATCCGCGCGCCCGCTCGGCCGTGATGCGCATTGCGGAGCGCGTCACGCCATGAGCCGCTTCAACATCTTCCTGCTGATCATCGTGATGGGTTGCGCGCTGTCGGTCGTCAATTCGACGAACCAGCAGCGCCAGATCTTCATCCAGCTGCAGCGTGCGCAGTCGCAGGAGCGTCAGCTCCAGCAGGACTACGCGCAGCTTCAATATCAGCAGAGCGCGCTGTCGAAGACGTCGCGCATCGAGCAGCTCGCGAACGATTCGCTGAAGATGCAGCCGATCACGACCGGCCGCACGCAATACCTGACGCTGCCGCCGGGCGCCGCGAAGGCGATCGATGCGCCGATCCCGGCTTCGGCGGACACGGCTGGCAAGGGCAAGGGAGGCGCGCGATGAAGCCGTCCCCGCAGCGCCATAACGTGAAGTTCTCGTCGAGCCCCGTGCTGGGCGTGCATCTGCCGATGTGGCGCTCGAAGCTCGTCGTGTTCCTGCTGTTCATGGCGTTCGTCGCGCTGGCCGCGCGCGCATTCTGGATCCAGGGGCCCGGCAACGCGTTCTATCGGAAGCAGGGCGAAAGCCGCTACCAGCGCACGATCGATCTGCCGGCGACGCGCGGCAAGATTCTCGACCGTAACGGGCTCGTGCTCGCGACGAGCCTGCCCGTGCGCGCGATCTGGGCGATTCCCGACGCGGTGCCGGACGATCTCGATGCCGACAAGGTCAACCAGCTCGGCAAGCTCCTCGGCATGACGTCGAAGGAACTGCGCGTGAAGCTGTCGGAAGACAAGGGTTTCGTCTACGTCAAGCGCCAGGTGCCGATCGACGTCGCGGACAAGGTCGCCGCGCTCGACATTCCCGGCATCTATCAGCGCAACGAATACAAGCGCTTCTATCCGGAAGGCGAGATCACCGCTCACCTGATCGGCTTCACGAACGTCGAGGACGAAGGGCAGGAGGGCGTCGAGCTGGGCGACCAGAAGATGCTGTCCGGCACGTCGGGCATGCGTCGTGTGATCAAGGACCGGATGGGGCACATCGTCGAGGACGTCGCCGAGCAGATCCCGCCGCACAACGGGACCGACGTCGACCTGTCGATCGACAGCAAGATCCAGTACATCGCGTATGCGAACCTGAAGGCCGCCGTCGAGAAGTTCAAGGCGAAGGCCGGCGCGGCGATGGTCGTCGACGTGCGCACCGGCGAGGTGCTCGCACTCGTCAACTACCCGACGTACAACCCGAACGACCGCTCGCGCATGACGGGCGAGCAGTTGCGCAACCGGATCATGACCGACGTGTTCGAGCCGGGCTCGATCATGAAGCCGTTTACGGTGTCGCTCGCGCTCGACCTGCACCGCGTGACGCCGAACACGCTCGTCGAGACGGGCAATGGGCATTTCGTGCTCGATGGCGCACCGATCACCGACGACGCGGGTTTCGGCACGCTGACGGTCGGCGGCGTGATCCAGAAGTCGAGCAACATCGGCGCGACGAAGATCGCGATGACGATGCGGCCCGAGGAAATGTGGAATATGTATACGAGCATCGGCCTCGGCCAGGCGCCGAAGGTCGGGTTCCCGGGCGCGGTGGCCGGCCGCCTGCGTCCGTGGAAGAGCTGGCGCCGTATCGAGCAGGCGACGATGTCGTACGGCTACGGGCTGTCGGTGTCGCTGTTCCAGCTCGCACGGGCGTACACGGCGATCGCGCACGACGGCGAGCTGATGCCCGTGACCATTTTCAAGACCGACCCCAATCAGCCGGTCGCTGGCACGCAGGTATTCAACCCGACCACCGCGCGCGAAGTGCGCGCGATGCTCGAGACGGTGGTGGCGCCGGGCGGCACGTCGCCCGATGCGGCTGTGCCGGGCTATCGCGTCGGCGGCAAGAGCGGTACCGCGTACAAGCATGAAGGTCACGGCTACACGCGCAAGTACCGCGCGTCGTTCGTCGGGATGGCGCCGATGCCGAATCCGCGTATCGTCGTCGCGGTGTCGGTCGATGAGCCGACCGCCGGCAGTCACTTCGGCGGCCAGGTGTCCGGCCCCGTATTCTCGGCGATCGCCGGCGACACGATGCGTGCGCTGAACGTGCCGCCGAACATGCCGATCAAGCAGCTCGTCGTGTCTGACGATTCGCCGGCAGCACCTTCCGCGACGGGGCCGCAAAAGCTGCCCGCGGGTGGCGGTGCGAAGCATATGATCGTGTCCAGCACGACGCGTAATTCACCAGGAGTTGTTCGATGAGCGCCGCTCGCAGTTCCCATCCGGCGCATCAGCAGATCGCAGCCGCGCTTGCGTGGCTGCGTCAGCATGTGGCCCCCGCGGCGCAACTGCATGCCGACACGCGCAGCCTCAAGGCGGGCGACGTGTTTTTTGCGTATGCGGTCGACGGGGCCGACAACCGCGCATTCATTGCCGAAGCCGTCGCACGCGGTGCGGCCGCCGTGCTGTATCAGCCGGAAGGGCTGGACGCTGCGCCGGCGGTGCCCGTCGCACTGGCCGTGCCGGCGCTCGACCAACTCGCCGGCGAGATCGCCAGCGGCTGGTACGGCGATCCGAGCGACAGCCTGCTCGCGGTGGGCGTGACCGGCACGAACGGCAAGACCTCGTGCACGCAGTGGATCGCCACCGCGCTGACGGCGCTGCACCAGCCGTGCGCGGTGATCGGCACGCTTGGCACCGGGATGCCCGGCCAGCTCGTGCCGACCGGCTTCACGACCCCCGACGCACCGCAGCTGCAGCGTAGCCTCGCGCAATTGCGTGACGCGGGCGCGAAGGCCGTCGCGATGGAAGTGTCGTCGCACGCGCTGCACCAGGGGCGCGTGAACGGTACGGCCTTCGACATCGCGGTGTTTACGAACCTCACGCAGGATCACCTCGACTATCACGGCACGTTCGACGCGTATGAAGCCGCGAAGGCGAAGCTGTTCGCATGGCGCGGCCTGCGCGCGGCGGTCGTCAACCGCGACGACGCAGCGGGGCGGCGCCTGCTCGAGAAACTGGCCGGCCGCGTGCGCACGATCGCGTACGGGATCGGTGACGCACCGGCGCCGGACGCCGATCGCGAACTGGTCGCGATCGACGTGCGCGCTACCGCGACCGGCACGGCGTTCCGCCTGCGTTCGTCGTGGGGCGATGCGGACGTCGAGGTCGGCACGCTCGGCACGTTCAACGTCAGCAACCTGCTCGCGGTGCTCGGTTCGCTGCTCGCGTCCGACGTGCCGTTCGACGCGGCGCTCGCCGAGATCGCAAGGCTCGAGTCCGTCAACGGCCGGATGCAGCGGCTCGGCGGCCGGCTGCAGAACGACGAACCGCTGGTCGTGATCGACTACGCGCACACGCCCGACGCACTCGAAAAGACGCTCGACGCGCTGCGCCCGATCGCTACGGCGCGCGGCGGGCGGCTCGTCTGCATGTTCGGCTGCGGCGGCGATCGCGATGCGACGAAGCGCCCGCTGATGGGCGCGATCGCGGAGCGGCTCGCCGACGAAACCGTCGTCACGAGCGACAACCCGCGCAGCGAGGATCCGCAGCGCATCATCGACCAGATCGTCGCGGGCATGACCGCACCCGATCACGCACGCCGTATCGAGGATCGCGCGAGCGCGATCCTGCAGGCCGTGCGCGGCGCCGCACGCGAGGATGTCGTCGTGCTGGCCGGCAAGGGCCACGAGGCCACGCAGGAAATCATGGGCAAGAAGCGTACGTTCTCCGACCAGGATCACGCACGGCTCGCGCTGGCAGCGCGTGCGACGCACGGCAAGGGAGGCGCTGAATGACGATGCTCAGTCTCGGCGAAGCCGCTCGCCTGATCCCCGGCGCAACCGTCCATGGCGACGCGGGTGTCACGTTCGACCGCGTGTCGACGGACAGCCGTACCGCCGGCCCCGGCGACCTGTTCGTCGCATTGAAAGGCGAGCGCTTCGATGCGCACGACTTTCTCGGCGATGTCGCCGCGCGCGGTGCCGCCGCGGCGTTGGTCGCGCACGTGCCGGCGGGCGTCACGATGCCGGTGATCGAGGGCGGTGAAACGCGTGCCGCGCTTGGCGCGCTTGCGCATGGCTGGCGCAAGCGATTCGCGCTGCCGCTCGTCGCGGTGACGGGCAGCAACGGCAAGACGACCGTCAAGGAAATGATCGCGTCGATCTTCGCGGCGGCGGTCGGCGCCGACGCGCGGCTCGCAACGGCCGGCAACCTGAACAACGATGTCGGCTTGCCGCTGACGCTGCTGCGCCTGTCGGCCGCGCATCGTCTCGCGGTGATCGAAATCGGGATGAACCACCCGGGCGAGACGGAAGTCCTCGCGCGCCTCACGGCGCCGACGGTCGCGCTCGTCAACAACGCACAGCGCGAGCACCAGGAATTCATGGCGACGGTCGAAGCCGTCGCGCTCGAACACGCGGCGGTGATTCACGCGCTGCCGCCGGACGGCGTCGCGGTGTTCCCGGCCGACGACGCCTATGCGGGCATCTGGCGCGTCGCGGCGACCGGCAACCGGATCCTCGATTTCGCGCTGCACGATGCCGAACGGCAGAACGACGCGCAGGTCACGGGCCGCCTGCACGGCGGCGAACTCGCGATCGACACGCCCGCGGGCGCCGTCACGGTGCGGTTGCGCGCGCTCGGCGAGCACAACGCGCGCAACGCGCTGGCCGCCACGGCGGCGGCACTAGGTGCCGGCGTCGCGCTGTCGGCAATCAAGCAGGGTCTCGAATCGTTCGAGGCGGTCAAGGGCCGGCTGCAGGTGAAGCAGGCGATCGCAGGCAGCCTCGCGGGTGCAACGGTCGTCGACGATACGTACAACGCGAATCCCGATTCGATGCGTGCCGCGATCGACGTGCTTGCCGCGCAACCGGCGCCGCGCGTGCTGGTGATCGGCGACATGGGCGAGGTCGGCGACGAAGGCCCGGCCTTCCATCGCGAGGTCGGTGCCTACGCGCGCGAGCGCGGGATCGACGCGCTGTTCGCGCTCGGCGACGCGTCGCGCGATGCCTGCACCGCGTACGGCGACACGGCGCGCCATTTCGGCGACGTCGGCGCGCTGGTCGGCGCATTGCTCGCGGCAGGCTACGGCGCGCAGGCGACGCTGCTCGTGAAGGGCTCGCGGTACATGAAGATGGAGCGCGTGGTCGACGCGCTGACGAACCAACCCGCGGCGGGCACGGCGCCCGCTGCACACTGAGTAGAAGGAAGGAAGCATGCTGCTGGCGCTGGCGCAATGGCTGCAAGGAGACGCAAGCTTTTTGCGCTTGTTCACGTACCTCACGTTCCGTGCGGTGATGGCCACCATCACCGCGCTCGGGATCGGGCTCGTGTGCGGACCGTGGGTGATCCGCAAGCTGACGCAAATGAAGGTTGGCCAGGCCGTGCGCAAGGACGGCCCGCAGACGCACCTGGTCAAGTCCGGCACGCCGACGATGGGCGGCGTGCTGATCCTGATCGGCATCGCGGTCGCGACGCTGCTGTGGGGCGACCTGACGAACCGTTTCATCTGGATCGTGATGCTCGTCACGTTCGGTTTCGGCGTGATCGGCTGGGTCGACGATTACCGCAAGGTCGTCCACAAGGACCCGCGCGGGATGTCGTCGCGCGAGAAGTATTTCTGGCAATCGGTGATCGGGCTGTTCGCAGCGGTCTACCTCGCCTTCAGCGTGTCCGAGGCGAACAACGTGCGCGTGTTCGACCTGTTCATGGCGTGGGTGAGGAGCGGCCTGTCGATGGGGCTGCCGGCACGTGCCGACCTGATGCTGCCGTTCCTGAAGTCGATCAGCTACCCGCTCGGCGTGTGGGGCTTCATCGTGCTGACGTACTTCGTGATCGTCGGCGCGAGCAACGCGGTGAACCTGACCGACGGCCTCGACGGCCTCGTGATCATGCCGGTCGTGCTGGTCGGTGCGTCGCTGGGTGTGTTCGCGTACGTGATGGGCAGCGCGGTCTATTCAAAATACCTGCTGTTCCCGCATATTCCGGGCGCGGGCGAACTGCTGATCTTCTGTTCCGCGATGGGTGGGGCAGGGCTCGCGTTCCTCTGGTACAACACGCACCCCGCGCAGGTGTTCATGGGCGACGTCGGCGCGCTGGCGCTTGGCGGCGCGCTCGGCACGGTCGCGGTGATCGTGCGCCAGGAAATCGTGCTGTTCATCATGGGCGGCATCTTCGTCGCGGAAACGCTGTCGGTGATGCTGCAGGTTTCGTGGTTCAAGTACACGAAAAAGCGCTACGGCGAAGGGCGGCGCCTGCTGAAGATGGCGCCGCTGCATCACCATTTCGAATTGTCCGGCTGGAAGGAAACGCAGGTGGTCGTGCGTTTCTGGATCATCACGCTGATGCTGTGCCTGTTCGGTCTGACCACCCTCAAGCTGCGGTAAAGGAAAGGTAACAAGGATGTCTGGCGAGATGTTTGGAGATCGGCAACGGCCGATGGTGCTCGTACTGGGGCTCGGGGAATCGGGTCTCGCGATCGCGCGATGGTGCGCGAGGCACGGGTGCCGGCTGCGTATTGCCGATACCCGCGAGGCGCCGCCGAACCTTGCCGCGCTGCAGGCCGAAGGCATCGATGCGGAATTCGTCGGCGGGGCGTTCACGCCTGCGCTGCTCGACGGCGGCATCGAGCTCGTCGGGCTGAGCCCCGGGCTGTCGCCGCTCGAACCGGCGCTCGCGGCGCTGATCGCGGCCGCGAACGAGCAGGGCGTCGCGGTGTGGGGCGAGCTGGAGTTCTTCGCGCAGGCGCTGCGTGCGCTCGGCACGAGCGGCTACCAGCCGAAGGTGCTCGCGATCACGGGCACCAACGGCAAGACCACGACGACGAGCCTCACCGGCCTGCTGTGCCAGCGCTCGGGGAAGAAGGTCGCCGTTGCGGGCAACATCAGCCCCGCGATGCTCGACCGGCTCGCCGGTGCGATCGACGAAACCGCGCTGCCCGACGTGTGGGTGCTCGAACTGTCGAGCTTCCAGCTCGAGACCGCGCGCACGTTCGCGCCCGATGCGGCCGCGATCCTCAACATCACGCAGGACCACCTCGACTGGCACGGCAGCTTCGACGCGTACGCGCAGGCAAAGGGCCGGATCTTCGGCGCGACGACCACGCGCGTGCTGAACCGCGACGATGCGGCCGTGATGAAGTTCGCCCCGGCAGCCGGCGCGGCCGATGCGCCGCGCACGGTCACGTTCGGCCTGAACGAACCGGTGCAGGACGGCGACTACGGGCTGTCGCGCGACAACGGCATCGCGTGGCTGGTCGAAGCGGTCGATCGCGACGCACCGGATGAAACCGCGACGACGACCCGTCGGCGCAAGCGCGATGGCGCGCATACGCCCGACATCGCGCAGAAGCGCCTGATGCCGGTCGACGCGCTGCGCATCCGCGGGCTGCACAACGCGGCGAACGCACTGGCCGCGTTCGCGCTCGCACGCGCGATCGACCTGCCGGCCGCGCCGCTGCTGCATGCGCTGCGCGAATACCGCGGCGAAGCGCATCGCGTCGAAGTGATCGCGACGATCGACGACGTGGACTACGTCGACGACAGCAAGGGCACGAACGTCGGCGCGACGGTTGCCGCGCTCGACGGGCTTGCGCAGAAGATCGTGCTGATCGCGGGAGGCGACGGCAAGGGGCAGGATTTCGCACCGCTGGTCGCGCCGGTCGCGCGCTGGTGCCGCGCGGTGATGCTGATCGGCCGCGACGCACCGGCGATCCGCGACACGCTCGCCGAAACGGGCGTGCCGCTCGTCGACCACGCGACGCTCGAAGGGGCGGTGCACGCGGCGGCCGACCTCGCGGAACCGGGCGATGCGGTGCTGCTGTCGCCTGCCTGCGCGAGCCTCGACATGTTCCGGAACTACGCCCATCGCGCGGATGTGTTCCGCGCGGCGGTCGACGAAATCGCCATCGACAAAGGAGCGACGCCATGAGCTGGTCCGATCGCCTCGTCTCCCGATTCAACGATCGGCGCGACACCGGCGGCAATGCCGCGGGCGGCCGCGTCGCGTCGGCCACGCGCGCCGCGACGGGCGGCCTCGCGAGCGTCGTCAACGGCGTGCGCCCGAGCCGTTCGCGGATGCTCGACTTCGACTACTCGCTGCTGTGGGTCGCGATCGCGTTGCTCGGGCTCGGCGTCGTGATGGTGTATTCGGCGTCGATCGCGATGCCCGATTCGCCGAAATACGCGTCGTATCACGATTACGCGTTCCTGATGCGCCACTGCATCTCGCTCGCCGTCGCGTTCATCGCGGCGGTGATCGCGTTCCGCGTGCCGGTGTCGACGTGGGACAAATACGCGCCGCAACTCTTCCTGATCGCGCTCGTCGGCCTCGTGATCGTGCTGATCCCGCACGTCGGCAAGGGCGTGAACGGTGCGCGCCGCTGGATTCCGCTCGGCATCACGAACATGCAGCCGTCGGAAATCATGAAGCTCGCGGTGACGATCTACGCGGCGAACTACACGGTGCGCAAGCAGGAATACATGCAGAGCTTCGCCAAGGGCTTCCTGCCGATGGCATTCGCGGTCGGCCTGGTCGGTGCGCTGCTGCTGCTCGAGCCGGACATGGGCGCGTTCATGGTGGTCGCGGCGATCGCGATGGGCGTGCTGTTCCTCGGCGGCGTGAACGGCAAGCTGTTCGGCGGTCTCGTCGCGACCGCGATCGGCACCTTCACGATGCTGGTGTGGCTGTCGCCGTGGCGTCGCGAACGGATCTTCGCGTACCTCGATCCGTGGGACGAGCGCTACGCGCAGGGCAAGGCGTACCAGCTCACGCACTCGCTGATCGCGTTCGGCCGCGGCGAGTGGTTCGGCGTCGGCCTCGGCGGCAGCGTCGAGAAGCTGAACTACCTGCCGGAAGCGCATACCGACTTCATCCTCGCGGTGATCGGCGAGGAGCTCGGTTTCGTCGGTGTGCTGGTCGTGATCCTGCTGTTCTACTGGATCGTGCGCCGCGCGTTCGAGATCGGCCGTCAGGCGCTCGCACTCGATCGCACGTTCGCGGGCCTGATGGCGAAGGGTATCGGCATCTGGTTCGGCGCGCAGACCTTCATCAACATGGGCGTGAACCTCGGGCTGCTGCCGACCAAGGGCCTGACGCTGCCGCTCGTGAGCTACGGCGGCTCGGGCATTCTGCTGAACTGCGTCGCGCTCGCGGTGTTGCTGCGGGTGGACTATGAGAACCGGGTGCTGATGCGCGGAGGGAAGGTATGACCGCGTCGCAACGCACGCTGATGGTGATGGCAGGCGGCACCGGGGGCCACGTGTTCCCGGGGCTCGCGGTCGCGCACCGGATGGAAGCGGCGGGCTGGCGCGTCGTGTGGCTCGGCAATCCGGCCGGGATGGAAGCGACGCTCGTGCCGAAGCACGGCATTCCGATGGAATACGTGCGGTTCGGCGGGCTGCGCGGCAAGGGCCTGAAGACCAAGCTGACGCTGCCGTTCAACCTGCTGCGCGCATGCGGGCAAAGCCTCGCCGCGCTGCGCCGTGTGCGGCCCGACGTCGTGCTCGGCATGGGCGGCTACATCACGTTCCCGGCGGGCGTGATGACCGCGCTGTCGGGCCGTCCGCTCGTACTGCATGAACAGAATTCGATCGCGGGTCTGACGAACAAGGTGCTCGCGAAATTTGCGAAACGCGTGCTCGTCGCGTTCCCCGGCGCGCTGCCGCACGCGGAATGGACGGGTAACCCGATTCGCGCGGAACTTGCCGGCACGGAAGCGCCCAAAGCACGCTATGCATCGCGCAGCGGCCCGCTGAACGTGCTGGTCGTCGGCGGCAGCCTCGGGGCGGCCGCGCTGAACGAAGTCGTGCCGCGCGCGCTGGCGATGCTGGCGCCGGGCGAACGCCCGCGCATCGTGCACCAGGCAGGCGCGAAGCACATCGAAGCATTGAAGGCGAATTACGAAGCGGCCGGTTTCGCGGCCGGCGAAGACGTGCGGCTCGTGCCGTTCATCGACGACATGGCGGCCGCGTATGCGGCGGCGGATCTCGTGATCTGCCGGTCGGGGGCGATGACGGTGTCGGAGATCGCGGCGGTGGGCGTGGCGGCGCTGTTCGTGCCGTTCCCGTACGCGGTCGACGATCACCAGACGAGCAACGCCGCGTTCCTCGCCGATGCGGGCGCGGCCGTGCTGGTGCAACAACGCGACCTGTCGGCGGAACTGCTTGCCGACTGGCTGCGCGGCCAGTCGCGGGCATCGCTCGCGGACATGGCGGAACGTTCGCGCTCGCTGGCGAAGCCCGAGGCCACCGACGAAGTCGCGCGCGTGTGCGCGAAGGCGGCCGGCGCGAACCTGGAACAACTGCAATGAAACACATCGTCAAACACATTCATTTCGTCGGGATCGGCGGCGCGGGCATGAGCGGCATCGCCGAAGTGCTCGTCAACCTCGGCTACGAGGTCAGCGGCTCGGACCTGTCGCGCAACGCGGTGACCGATCGTCTCCAGGCGCTCGGCGCACGGATCGCGATCGGCCACGACGCGGCGAACATCGAGGGCGCGAACGCGGTCGTCGTGTCGACGGCCGTGCGCTCGGACAACCCGGAAGTGCTGGCCGCGCGCGCGAAGCGCGTGCCGATCGTGCAGCGTGCGGTGATGCTGGCGGAGCTGATGCGCCTGAAGCAGGGCATCGCGATCGCCGGCACGCACGGCAAGACTACGACGACGAGCCTCGTCGCGAGCGTGCTCGCGGCGGGCGGGCTCGACCCGACCTTCGTGATCGGCGGGCGCCTGATCAGTGCCGGCGCGAACGCGCGGCTCGGCACGGGCGACTTCATCGTCGCCGAGGCCGACGAGTCGGACGCATCGTTCCTGAACCTGTATCCGGTGATCGAAGTCATCACGAACATCGATGCCGACCACATGGACACCTACGGCCACGATTTCGCGCGGCTCAAGCAGGCGTTCATCGAATTCACGCAGCGCCTGCCGTTCTACGGCAGCGCGGTCGTGTGCGTCGACGATCCGAACGTGCGGCAGATCATCCCGTTCATTTCGAAGCCGGTCGTGCGCTACGGGCTGTCGCCGGACGCGCAGGTTCGCGCCGAAGACATCGATGCGCGCGACGGCCGCATGCATTTCACGGTGATCCGCGAAGGGCGCGCGCCGATCGCGGTCGTGCTGAACATGCCAGGCCTGCACAACGTGCAGAACGCGCTCGCGGCGATCGCGATCGCGACCGATCTCGGCGTGTCGGACGACGCGATCCAGCTGGCGCTGGCGGAATTCAACGGCGTCGGCCGGCGCTTCCAGCGCTATGGCGACGTGCCGACCGCGGACGGCGGCCAGTACACGCTGATCGACGACTACGGGCATCACCCGGTCGAGATGGCTGCGACGATCGCGGCCGCGCGCGGCGCGTTCCCGGGCCGCCGCCTCGTGCTGGCGTTCCAGCCGCACCGCTACACGCGCACCCGCGACTGCTTCGACGATTTCGTCAACGTGCTGTCGACGGTCGACGCGCTGGTGCTGACGGAAGTCTACGCGGCGGGCGAGGCGGCGATCTCGACCGCCAACGGCGACGCGCTGTCGCGTGCGCTGCGCGCGGTGGGGAAGGTTGACCCGGTGTTCGTCGCGACGGTCGACGACGTGCCGGACGCACTGGCGAAGGTCGCGCAGAACGGCGACGTGGTGATCACGATGGGCGCGGGTTCGATCGGCGGCGTGCCGGCGAAGGTTGCGCAGCACACTCAACAGAAGGCATGACATGAGCGGGATTGATCCGAAACGTTTCGGCAAGGTGGCGGTGTTGTTCGGCGGCGAGTCCTCGGAGCGCGAGGTGTCGCTCACGTCGGGCAAGCTCGTGCTGCAGGGCCTGCGCGACGCGGGCATCGACGCGCACCCGTTCGACCCGGCCGAGCGGCCGTTGTCGGCGCTGAAAGACGAAGGGTTCGTGCGCGCGTTCAACGCACTGCACGGCGGCTACGGAGAGAACGGCCAGATTCAGGGCGCGCTCGATTTCTACGGCATTCGCTACACGGGCAGCGGCGTGCTCGGGTCGGCGCTCGGCCTCGACAAGTTCCGCACGAAGCTCGTGTGGCAGCAGACGGGCGTGCCGACGCCGCCGTTCGAGACGGTGCTGCGCGGCGACGACCTCGCGGCGCGCGCGACGGACATCGTCGCGAAGCTCGGCCTGCCGCTGTTCGTGAAGCCGGCGAGCGAAGGCTCGAGCGTCGCGGTGCTGAAGGTGAAGACGGCCGACGCGCTGCCGGCTGCGCTCGCGGAAGCCGCAAAGCATGACCCGATCGTGATCGTCGAGAAGAGCATCGAGGGCGGCGGCGAGTACACCGCCTGCATCGCCGGCGATCTCGACCTGCCGGTGATCAAGATCGTGCCGGCCGGCGAGTTCTACGACTATCACGCGAAGTACGTCGCCGACGACACGCAATACCTGATTCCGTGCGGGCTGCCCGCCGACAAGGAAGCGGAGCTCAAGCGCATCGCGCGCCGCGCGTTCGACGTGCTCGGCTGCACCGACTGGGGTCGCGCGGATTTCATGCTCGACGCCGACGGCAACGCGTACTTCCTGGAAGTGAACACCGCGCCGGGCATGACCGACCACTCGCTGCCGCCGAAGGCCGCGCGCGCGGTCGGCATCAGCTATTCGGAGCTGGTCGTGAAGGTGCTGTCGCTCACGCTCAACGACTGACGCAGGAACGGAACGACGTATGTGGAACAACGTTCGCCAACTCAACCTTGCCGCCAGCGCGCTGTACGCGCTGCTGCTGCTCGTGTTGGCGGCGGCCGGTTGCTACTGGCTGATCCAGCGCCCGACGTTCGCGCTGCGGGAAATCCGGATCGACGGCGACACCGAGCACATCAATTCACCGACGGTGCGCGCAGGCGTGGTCGGTCGGCTGAAAGGCAATTTCTTCACGGTCGATCTCGACGCCGCGCGCGCCGCGTTCGAGCAGATGCCCTGGGTGCGCCATGCGAGCGTGCGCCGGGTGTGGCCGAATGCGCTGGCTGTCACGCTCGAGGAGTACAAACCGCTCGGGACCTGGGGCAGCGACCAGCTGGTGAGCGTCGACGGCGAGCTGTTCACCGCGAACCAGGGCGAGCTGGAGCAGGCACTGCCGGCGTTCGACGGCCCGGAGGGCAGTGCGAAGGAAGTCGTCACGCGGTATCGCGACTTCGGGAAATGGTTTGCGCCGCTGAAGGCGGCGCCGGAAGAAGTGACGCTGTCGGCGCGGTACGCGTGGACGGTGAAGCTGTCGAACGGCATGCAGGTCGAGCTGGGCAAGGAACGCAACAGCGAGTCGCTGCATGACCGGAGCCAGCGCCTGGTCGCTGCATGGCCGGCCGTCACGGAGCGTTGGGGCAACGACATCGAGTACGCGGACCTGCGCTATCCGAACGGATTCGCGATTCGCGCGGCAGGCATGCGGTTCCTGACCGATACCGACAAGCGCAAGAAGTAACGAGAGATCACACGCAAGAGCACTTTATGAGCAAAGACTACAAGGATCTGCTGGTTTCCCTCGACATCGGCACGTCGAAGGTGGTGGCCATCGTCGCCGAGCTGAAGGGCGAAGGCCACTACGAGGTGATCGGTCTCGGCCAGAGCGAGTCGAAGGGTCTGAAGAAAGGTGTGGTGGTCAACATCGAGGCCACCGTGCAGTCGATCCAGCGCGCGCTCGAGGAAGCCGAGCTGATGGCCGACTGCAAGATCACCAACGTGTTCACGGGGATCGCGGGCAGCCATATCCGCAGCTTCAACTCGAGCGGGATGGTCGCGATCAAGGACAAGGAAGTCACGCAGACGGACGTCGCGCGCGTGATCGAGACCGCGAAGGCGATCAACATCCCGACCGACCAGCAGGTGCTGCACATCCTCACGCAGGAATTCATCATCGACGGCCAGGAAGACGTGCGCGAGCCGATCGGCATGAGCGGCATCCGGCTGGAAGTGAAGGTGCACATCGTGACGGGCGCGGTGAGCGCCGCGCAGAACATCGTCAAGTGCGTGCGCCGCTGCGGGCTCGAAGTGAACGACCTGATCCTGCAGCCGCTCGCGTCGTCGCTGGCCGTGCTGACGGAAGACGAGAAGGATCTCGGCGTGGTGCTGGTCGACATCGGCGGCGGCACGACGGACATCGCGATCTTCGCCGAAGGCGCGATCCGCCATACCGCGGTGATTCCGATCGCCGGTGACCAGATCACGAGCGACATCGCGATGGCGCTGCGCACGCCGACGCCGGACGCGGAAGACATCAAGGTCGGCTATGGGATCGCGAAGCAGGCGCTCGCCGACCCGGACGAAATGGTGGAAGTGCCGGGCCTCGGCGAACGCGGCCCGCGCACGCTGTCGCGCCAGGCGCTCGCAGCCGTGATCGAGCCGCGCGTCGAGGAACTGTTCTCGCTCGTGCAGCAGGTCGTGCGCGAATCCGGTTATGAAGAACTGCTGAGCTCCGGCGTGGTCATTACCGGCGGGGCGTCGATGATGCCCGGCATGGTCGAGCTCGGCGAAGACATTTTCCTGAAACCGGTGCGCATCGGCGCGCCGGAATATGCAGGCGGCCTTTCCGACGTCGTGCGCAACCCGCGCTACTCGACGGCGATGGGGCTGCTCGTCGAAGGCAGTGCTCAGCGCATGCGCGGCCGCAAGGTCGCCGTGCAGTCCGGCAACGCGGGACAGGTGTTCTCGCGGATGAAGGAATGGTTCCTGAGCAACTTCTGACGAATCGAACCGAATCGAAATTCGCGCTGGTGCCGGCGGCTGGCGCGCGACAGGGGGTTGCCCGATCTCCTGCCGAATAACGGCCGAGTAGCAGTCATTCTCTTGACGGAGGCAACAATGGAATTCGAAATGCTGGAAACCGAGACCAACGGCACCATCATCAAGGTGGTCGGCGTTGGCGGCGCTGGCGGCAATGCCGTCCAGCACATGATCAACCGCGGCGTGCAGGGCGTCGACTTCATCGTGATGAACACGGATGCGCAGGCGCTGTCGCGTTCGCGCGCATCGTCGGTGATCCAGCTCGGCAACACGGGCCTGGGCGCTGGTGCGAAGCCGGAAATGGGCCGTGCGGCAGCGGAAGAAGCGCGTGAGCGCATCGCCGACGCACTGCGCGGCGCGCACATGGTGTTCATCACGGCCGGCATGGGTGGTGGCACGGGCACGGGCGCGGCGCCGGTGGTCGCGCAGATCGCGAAGGAGATGGGCATCCTGACGGTCGGTGTCGTCAGCAAGCCGTTCGAGTTCGAAGGCGGCAAGCGCATGCGCGTCGCTGAAGCCGGTTCGCAGCAACTGGAGGATCACGTCGACTCGCTGATCGTCGTTCTGAACGACAAGCTGTTCGACGTGATGGGCGACGACGCCGAGATGGACAAGTGCTTCCAGTGCGCGGACGACGTGTTGAACAACGCGGTTGCAGGCATCGCTGAAATCATCAATGTCGATGGCCTCGTGAACGTCGACTTCGAAGACGTGAAGACGGTGATGGGCGAGCAGGGCAAGGCGATGATGGGCACGGCGACGGTCGCCGGCGTCGATCGCGCACGCCTCGCGGCGGAACAGGCCGTGGCGAGCCCGCTGCTCGAAGGCGTCGATCTGTCGGGCGCGCGCGGCGTGCTGGTCAACATCACGTCGAGCCGTTCGCTGCGCCTGTCGGAAACGCGCGAAGTGATGAACACGATCAAGAGCTACGCGGCGGAAGATGCGACGGTGATCTTCGGTGCGGTGTACGACGACGCAATGGGCGATGCACTGCGCGTGACGGTCGTGGCGACGGGTCTGGGCCGTGCGGCGAAGAAGCAGCAGTCGGCACCGATGACGCTGCTGCGCACGGGTACGGACAACCAGCCGGTCAGCGCGGTTTCGCACGGCTATGCTCCGACGCATCACGTCAGCACGGCAGACTACGGCGCGCTCGATACGCCGGCGGTGTGGCGCAATTCGCGCGAAACCGCGGCATCGCACGTGCAGGCGCTGCAGGAGAAGGGTGTCGACACGTACGACATCCCGGCTTTCCTGCGCAAGCAGGCTGACTGACGCAAACACAGGCGAAGCCGCGGCGAATCTGCCGCGGTATCGCCGGCGTGACGGATGCTACGGACCACGACAGGCCGCGTCGGCTGCGACGCCGGGCCGGGAAACGTGCCCTCTCCGCACAAGCGGGGCGGGATGGGCCGTGCTGTCCGCGACACGCTGAAAAACCGTATCGCTATGAGGGACCAGCCATGATTCAAGTGGGCGACGCGCTGCCCGACGCGCAATTGTTCGAGTACATCGACGACGCGCGCGAAGGGTGCACGCTGGGGCCGAACGCCTACAGCGTGCGCGACCAGGTTGCGGGAAAGCGGGTGGTGATCTTCGGATTGCCGGGCGCTTTCACGCCGACCTGCTCGGCGCAGCATGTGCCGGGCTACGTCGAACACGCCGAGCAGTTGCGCGCGGCGGGCATCGACGAGATCTGGTGCGTGTCCGTCAACGACGCATTCGTGATGGGCGCATGGGGACGTGATCTGCACACCGCGGGCAAGGTGCGCATGATGGCGGACGGCAGCGCGGCTTTCACTCATGCGCTGGGGCTGACGCAGGATTTGTCCGCGCGTGGCATGGGAATTCGTTCCCTGCGCTACGCGATGGTGATTGACGGCGGTGTGGTCAAGACGCTGGCCGTCGAGGCGCCGGGCAAATTCGAAGTGAGCGATGCGGCGAGTGTTCTCGCGACGTTGACGTCCTGATCGTGCGGTGCGCCGTTGCCTTCGGGCAACGCTGCTCACCCGCCTCAGGGCAATTGTAACACGGGCTGATGACCGGAAACGCCTCCGTTCCGGGCATCAGCCCGTCCCGTATCGGCGCGGGTAAACAGTCGAAACAGATTGATACGCAGTTTCAAACTACGCTGAATAGGGAATTACGCTATAATCTCCCCTATCGAATATAACTCCTGATTGATATCTTCAATCAAGACGAAGAACATCATGCTGAAGCAGCGCACCATCAAATCCATCGTGAAGACCGTGGGTATCGGTGTCCACTCGGGCCGCAAGATCGAGCTGACGCTCCGTCCTGCCGCGCCGGGCACGGGCATCGTCTTCTCGCGCGTCGACCTTCCCACGCCCGTCGACATCCCCGCCGCGGCGACGTCGATCGGCGATACGCGGCTCGCGTCGGTGTTGCAGAAGGATGGCGTGCGCGTGTCGACCGTCGAGCACCTGATGTCGGCGTGTGCCGGCCTCGGTATCGACAACCTCTATGTCGATGTGACGGCCGAGGAAATCCCGATCATGGACGGCAGCGCGGCGACCTTCGTGTTCCTGATCCAGTCTGCCGGGATCGAGGAGCAGAACGCGCCGAAGCGCTTCGTCAAGGTGAAGAAGACGGTCGAAATCCGCGACGGCGACAAGTTCGCGCGTCTCGATCCGTACTTCGGCTTCAAGCTGAAATTCTCGATCGACTTCCGTCACCCGGCCGTCGACAAGACCGGCCAGGAGCTCGAGGTCGATTTCGCGAATACGTCTTACGTGCGCGAGATCGCGCGTGCGCGTACGTTCGGCTTCGCACATGAGGCCGAGATGCTGCGCGAGATGGGTCTCGCCCGTGGCGGCAGCATGGAAAACGCGATCGTGCTCGACGAGTACCGCATCCTGAACAACGACGGGCTGCGCTACGACGACGAGTTCGTGAAGCACAAGATGCTCGACGCGATCGGCGACCTGTACGTGATCGGCCATCCGCTGCTGGCGTCGTACACGGCGTACAAGTCGGGCCACGGGCTGAACAACGCGCTGCTGCGCGAACTGCTCGCGAACGAAGATGCGTACGAGATCGTCACGTTCGACGATCCGCAAGCCGCCCCGAAGGGCTTCGCGTTCGACATGCAGACGGCCTTCGCCTGATCTGCGTTCGACGCAAGCAGTAAAAAAGCAGCCTTCGGGCTGCTTTTTTACTGGCCGGCCGCTTGGCGTTGCCGGCGGCGCGTACCGTCAGCGCGGCTTCGCGCCGTGCCGGGCCGCCATCCGCGCGAGCGCGGCCTGCAGCGGTGACGGTTCGAGATGATCTGCCAGATCGCGCAACGCGGCCGCGCCAGCCGACGTCATCCGCGCCTGCTTCACGTGGGGCGGCTCAGGCGCATCTTTCGGGCGCACGCGTACGCGCAGCGTCGAGACCGGCCAGCCGCGTTTTTGCAGATCGCCGAGCAGCCGCGGTTCGACCTGTCGCAGCCGGGCGGCCAACGCGTTGTGCGCAGCAAAGAGGGTCAGGGTGCCGTCCTTCACGAATCCGGGCTCGACGTGGTTCGCCAGATAGTCGGGCAGGAGCGCGGCAAGATCGCGCTGCAGCGACGCGATCTGTTCGACGCCGGCGCGCAGCGCCGCGAACGCGTCGGTGCGGCCGAGCACTTCGGACACGGGTTGCGGGCGATACGGGGCGAGCGGGCCGAAACGCTTGGAAAATCGGTTCATCGAGACATTCTTCGGGCGCGCACGCGCGCGGACGTTGACGCCGATTGTACCCGCGCGGGCCCGTGCACGGGCGGCTTTCGCCCCGTTGGCCCGGCCGTCGGCGCGCAGTGCCCGTCTGCCCGAGACACGGGCGCATGCTTCCCCGCGTGCTAAAATTCCTCGTTTGAGTCCACTAATTCGCTAAGCCGCCGAGGCTCGGGCGTCGGGGCGCGCAACACGCGCCGGGCGCCGGTGCTGCGACGCAGGATCCGATCCGATGACAACCGGTTTTCTCCAGAAAATTTTTGGCAGCCGCAACCAGCGGCTCGTCAAGCAATACCAAAAGACCGTCGCGACGATCAATGCGCTCGAAACGCAGATCGAGAAGCTGACGGACGACCAGTTGCGCGGCAAGACGGACGAATTCCGCCAGCGGGTCGCGGCCGGCGAGTCGCTCGACAAGCTGCTGCCTGAGGCCTTCGCGGTCTGTCGCGAGGCCAGCCGTCGCGTGCTGAAGATGCGGCACTTCGACGTGCAGATGATCGGCGGCATGGTGCTCCACTACGGCAAGATCGCCGAAATGCGCACCGGCGAGGGCAAGACGCTCGTCGCGACGCTGCCCGTGTACCTGAACGCACTGGCGGGCCGCGGCGTGCACGTGGTGACCGTCAACGATTACCTCGCGCAGCGTGACGCCGAATGGATGGCGCGCCTCTACAACTTCCTCGGTCTGTCGGTCGGCATCAACCTGTCCGGCATGGAGCACGACCAGAAGCAGCAGGCTTACGCGGCGGACATCACGTACGGCACGAACAACGAATTCGGCTTCGACTACCTGCGCGACAACATGGTCTACGAGACCGACGCGCGCGTGCAGCGGGCCCTGAATTTCGCGGTCGTCGACGAAGTGGACTCGATCCTGATCGACGAGGCGCGTACGCCGCTGATCATTTCGGGCCAGGCCGAGGATCACACCGAGCTGTACGTGCGGATGAACGCACTGCCGCCGCTGCTCGAGCGCCAGATCGGCGAAGAGAAGGCCGACGGCACGGGCGTCGAGAAGCCGGGCGACTACACGCTCGACGAGAAGGCACGCCAGGTGTTCCTGACGGAATCGGGCCACGAGAAGGCCGAGCGCCTGCTCGCCGAATGGGGCCTGATCGGCGAGGGCGAGAGCCTGTACGCACCGCAGAACATCACACTGATGCACCACGTGTACGCGGCGCTGCGCGCGCACACGCTGTTCCACAAGGATCAGCACTACGTCGTGCAGAACGGCGAAGTGGTCATCGTCGACGAATTCACGGGCCGCCTGATGGCCGGCCGCCGCTGGTCCGACGGCCTGCATCAGGCCGTCGAGGCGAAGGAACACGTGAAGATCCAGAGCGAGAACCAGACGCTCGCATCGATCACGTTCCAGAACTACTTCCGGATGTACGCGAAGCTGGCCGGCATGACCGGTACCGCCGACACCGAAGCGTACGAATTCAACGAGATCTACGGCCTCGAAACGGTCGTGATCCCGACCAACCGCCCGCCGAAGCGGATCGACAAGCAGGACCAGATCTACAAGACGGCCAAGGAGCGCTATGACGCGGTGATCCGCGACATCCGCGACTGTTACGAGCGCGGTCAGCCGGTGCTGGTCGGCACGACGTCGATCGAGAACTCCGAACTGCTGTCGCACCTGCTGAAGCAGGCCGGGCTGCCGCACGAGGTGCTGAACGCGAAGCAGCACGAGCGGGAAGCCGCGATCGTCGCGGAAGCCGGCCGGCCGAAGCGCATCACGATCGCGACCAACATGGCCGGCCGCGGTACCGACATCGTGCTCGGCGGCAATGCCGAGAAGCAGGCGGCGTTCATCGAGGCCGACGAAGCGATCCCGGCCGACGAAAAGGCGCGCCGCATCCAGAAGCTGCACGACGAGTGGGAAACGCTGCACGAGGAGGTGAAGGCCGCGGGCGGCCTGCACATCATCGGCACCGAGCGCCACGAATCGCGCCGGATCGACAACCAGCTGCGCGGCCGTGCGGGCCGCCAGGGCGATCCGGGCTCGTCGCGCTTCTACCTGTCGCTCGACGATCCGCTGCTGCGCATTTTCGCGGGCGACCGCGTGCGTTCGATCATGGACCGCCTGAAGATGCCGGAAGGCGAGGCGATCGAGGCCGGCATCGTCACGCGCTCGATCGAGTCCGCGCAGCGCAAGGTCGAAGCGCGCAACTTCGACATCCGCAAGCAGCTGCTCGAGTACGACGACGTGTCGAACGACCAGCGCAAGGTGATCTACCAGCAGCGTAACGAGTTGCTCGAAGCGCACGACATCACCGAGACGATCACCGCGATGCGTCACGGCGTGATCACCGAAGTCGTCCGCCAGTTCGTGCCGGAAGGCAGCATCGAAGAGCAGTGGGACGTGCCCGAGCTCGAGGAAGCGCTGCGCAACGACTGGCAGCTCGACCTCGCGATCCAGGAAATGGTGAACGAGTCCTCGTCGATCACGGCCGAGGAGATCCTCGACGCGGTGACGACGGCCGCCGACGAGCAGTACGAGGCGAAGGTCGCGATGGTCGGCCGCGAATCGTTCAGCGCGTTCGAGCGCTCGGTGATGCTGCAGACGGTCGATCGCCTGTGGCGCGAGCACCTCGCGGCGCTCGACCACCTGCGCCAGGGCATCCACCTGCGCGGCTATGCACAGAAGAATCCGAAGCAGGAATACAAGCGCGAAGCGTTCGAACTGTTCGCCGCGATGCTGGAGGCGATCAAGCAGGAAGTCACGCGCGTCGTGATGAACGTGCAGATCCAGTCGCCGGAACAACTCGAGGAGGCTGCCGAGCAGATCGAGGAGCGTGGCGGTCATCTCGAGAACGTCGAGTACCAGCACGCCGATTACGCGGAAGCCGGTGCGCCGGTGGCGAACGTCGCGGCTGCCGCGGCAGCCACCGCGACGGCCGACATGGTCGGCAGCGCGATGACGCACAGCGGCCCCGGCGGCGAAATGCCGAAGGTCGGCCGCAACGACCCGTGCCCGTGCGGCAGCGGCAAGAAGTACAAGCAATGTCACGGGAAGCTGTCATGATCGACGGCGGTGCGCATCACGCGTGCCGCTTCGTTCGCAGCTTCGAGTGAGTGATGTGAGTTGCGGCGGCCTGCGCATGCGGCCGCTGGTTCTTCCAATCGATGCCGGCGCATGCCGGCATTTTCCATCCGGCAGGTGTGCCCCATGGCTGTCAATTTTCCGTCGATCGATCCCGCCCAACTGCATCAAGTCGCCGGCGTCACGCTCGGCTGGGCGGAAGCGAACATCCGCAAGCCGAATCGCAAGGACGTGCTGGTCATCTCCGTCGACGAAGGCGCGACGGTCGCGGGCGTGTTCACCGAAAACCGTTTCTGCGCAGCGCCGGTCACCGTCTGCCGCGAGCATCTGGCGAAGGTGCGCGCGGGCGGCGCGGGCATTCGCGCGCTCGTCGTGAATACGGGCAATGCGAACGCGGGCACCGGCGAGCCGGGCCTCGTGAACGCACGCGAAACCTGCACGGAACTCGCGCGCCTCGCGGGCATCGAGCCGGCGCAGGTGCTGCCGTTCTCGACCGGCGTGATCCTCGAGCCGCTGCCGATCGATCGCCTGAAGGCCGGCCTGCCGGCCGCGCTCGCGAACCGCAAGGCCGCGAACTGGTTCGACGCCGCGCAGGCGATCATGACGACGGACACGCTGCCGAAGGCCACGTCACGCCAGGTGACGATCGACGGCCATACCGTCACGCTGACGGGCATCAGCAAGGGCGCCGGCATGATCAAGCCGAACATGGCGACGATGCTTGGTTTCCTCGCGTTCGACGCGAACGTCGCGCAGCCGGTGCTCGACACGCTCGTGAAGGAAGTGGCCGACCGCTCGTTCAACTGCATCACGATCGACGGCGATACGTCGACGAACGACTCGTTCATCCTGATCGCGTCGGGCAAGAGCTCGCTGCCGGCGATCACGTCGACCGATTCGCCGGCCTATGCCGCGCTGCGCGATGCGGTGACGGAAGTCGCGCAGGTGCTGTCGCAACTGATCGTGCGCGATGGCGAAGGCGCGACGAAATTCATGACGGTGCAGGTCGAAGGCGGCACGAATGTCGCGGAATGCCGCCAGATTGCTTACGCGATCGGCCATTCGCCGCTCGTGAAGACGGCCTTCTACGCATCCGACCCCAACCTCGGCCGGATTCTCGCGGCGATCGGTTATGCGGGCGTCGCGGATCTGGACGTCGACAAGATCGACCTCTATCTCGACGACGTGCTCGTCGCGAAGGCGGGCGGCCGCAACCCGGCTTACCAGGAAGAGGACGGCCAGCGCGTGATGAAGCAGAGCGAAATCACGATCCGTGTGCTGCTCGGCCGTGGCGACGCGCAGGCCACCATCTGGACGTGCGACCTGTCGCACGACTACGTGAGCATCAACGCGGATTACCGCTCCTGATCGGGAGCGTTCGAACGACATGGACAAGCTTGAACAGTTTCTGACGCGCGCCGAAGCGCTGCTCGGCCGTCTCGAGGGGATGCTGCCGCCCGCGCCGGCCGCGGTCGACTGGAATGCCGCGCACGCTTTCCGCTGGCGCAAGCGCCAGGGGCGCGGCTATCTGCAACCGGTGCCGGCCGTGTCGTCGATCACGCTCGACGATCTCCACAACATCGATCGCCAGAAAGGGCTGATCGAACAGAACACGCGGCAGTTCGTACAGCAGAAGCCGGCCAACAACGTGCTGCTGACCGGCGCGCGCGGTACCGGCAAATCGTCGCTGATCAAGGCGTGCCTGAATGCGTATGCGAGCGACGGCCTGCGCCTGATCGAAGTCGACAAGGACGACCTGCACGATCTCGGCGACATCGTCGACCTGATCTCGCAGCGTCCCGAGCGCTTCATCGTGTTCTGCGACGACCTGTCGTTCGAGGAAGGCGAATCGGGCTACAAGGCGCTGAAGGTCGCGCTCGACGGCTCGATCGCCGCGCAGTCGGACAACGTGCTGATCTACGCGACGTCGAACCGCCGCCATCTGCTGCCCGAGTACATGAGCGACAACGAGTCGTACAAGCATCTTCCGGATGGCGAGATTCACCCCGGCGAAGTCGTCGAGGAAAAGATCTCGCTGTCGGAGCGCTTCGGCCTGTGGGTCAGCTTCTATCCGTTCAAGCAGGACGACTACCTCGACATCGTCGGGCACTGGCTGCGTCATTTCGGCTGCCCGGATGCGGAGATCGAATCCGCACGCGGCGACGCGCTCGTGTGGGCGCTCGAGCGCGGTTCGCGGTCGGGGCGCGTCGCGTGGCAGTTTGCGCGTGACTGGTCGGGCCGCAAGGAGCAGGCATGAGCGCGGATCTCGCACAAGGCGCGGTGCGCGCGCCCGATGGCCGCAAGGTGACGGAAGTCGCGGTCGGCGTGATGGTGCAGCCGGACGGTAGCTACCTGCTCGCGCAGCGGCTGCAAGGCAAGCCGTATGAAGGCTACTGGGAGTTTCCAGGCGGCAAGCTGGAGGCCGGCGAAAGCGTCGAGGACGCCCTTGCGCGCGAACTGCACGAGGAACTCGGCATCGAAGTCACGGCCAGCCACCGCTGGCACACGCTCGAGCACGATTATCCGCATGCGTACGTGCGGCTGTATTTCTGCAAGGTGACGGGCTGGACGGGCGAGCCGCACAGCAAGGAAGGGCAGGCGTTCGTGTGGCAGCAACTGCCGGTCGCCGTCGCGCCGCTGCTGCCCGCTGCGCTGCCGGTGCTCGAATTGCTCGAGAAAGATGCCGCGTCGACCTGACGCCACGATGGCCTGCCGGAAAGGCGGGCCATATCACCAGCGGGCAGCGCCGCTCAGCTGTCTCGACGGCCTTCCGTGCCGTCTTCTTCCGACGAGGGGCCCTCGTCGGAGGGTCCGCCGATCCGGTACTTTTCCGCGGCCCATGCGCCGAGGTCGAGCTGCTTGCAGCGGGCCGAGCAGAACGGGCGGAACTGATTTTCGGGCGTCCAGCGCACTTCAGCGCCGCACGACGGGCATTTCACAACGGTAGTCATACGAAAGCGATCCGGCCTGCGGCCGTTACAGATTGCACAGTGTCAGATGGAACGGCACGTCGATATCCACCGCGCGCGGACGCACATCGCCGTCCTGCGTGGTGAACCGTACCCACAGCATGTATTTGTTCGCGCTCGCTTCCGGAATGACGCGCAACTCCGGCGGCACGCGCACCTGCATCAACTGGTAGGTGCGGCCGGACAGCATCTGCTGGTAGCTGCCCTGCATCGCCATGACCTTCGACGCCTGGCCCGATTCGCGCGCGAGCCGCAGCACGATCGTCACGGCGTCGCGCAGCGGCAGCATCGGCAGGATCCACTTCGCGATGTCCTGGCGCCGCTGCTCGGCGGGCCACTGCTGCCATGCGTAGTACGACGGCAGGTCGAACTTGCACGTGCCGCCGGGAATCACCGCACGGCTGCGGATGCTGGCGAGCCACTCGTTATCGACGAGGTGCTGCCCGGTCTTGCCCTGCATCTGTGCGAGATTCGCGAGTGTCTGCTCGATTTCGCCGAGCACGGCTTCGAGCGCGTTCTGCTCGATGCCCGGATTGCCGCGAAAGGGGGCGAGCGTCTGGCGCTGACGTTCGAGCTCCTTCATCAGATCCGATTTCAGGTCCGCGCGGCCCGTTACCTCGGCGATTTCGAACAGCGTCGTCAGCGCGACGTGGTGTTCACGCGGGTCCTCCTGAGCCAAAAAGAACGCGAAGCGCTCGAAGAGATCTTCGAGGCGCAACAGCGTGCGAATTCGCTCGTTGAACGGATACTCGTAAAGAATCAAGCGCGCTCGCCTCTTGGGTAGGGATTGAAACAATGCAGGACATTCTAATGCTCACTCTCTACCCTAGCAACGCGCCAATTTCGTACACCATCACGATTGGGCGCGAGGTTCAGCGCGCGGCGGCCGCAAACCCGAGATAGCGTTGGTGCAGTGCATCGACTTGTGCGGCGAGCGCGTCGGGTGTCGTCGAGTCGTTGACGATCACGTCGTCGGCCGCCGCGAGACGTGCTTCGCGCGTCGCCTGTTTCGCGATGATCGCTTCGACCTGCTCGCGCGTGAAGCCGTTGCGCCGCATCACGCGTGCAATCTGCGTTTCGACCGGGCAATCGACGACGAGCACGCGATCGCTGCGCGCCTTCCAGTTGCCTGACTCGACGAGCAGCGGCACGACGAACATCACGTACGGGCCTTGCGCTTCGCGTGCTTCGCGATCGGTCTCCGCGCGGATCAGCGGGTGCGTGATCGCTTCGAGGCGCCGGAGTGCGGCGTCGTCGCTGAAGATCAGCGTGCGCATCTTCGCGCGATCGAGCGAGCCGTCGGCGGCAACGAAGCCGCGGCCAAATGCCTGTTCGATCGCGGGCATCGCGAGGCCGCCCGGTGCGGTGATGCGATGGGCGATCAGATCGGTATCGACCAGCGATGCGCCGCGGGCGCCGAACAGGTCGGCGACGGTCGTCTTGCCGCTGCCGATGCCGCCGGTGAGTCCGATTGTGAACATGTCAGCCTCCGAGCGCCGAATAGAACGGGGTGCCGAAAAACAGCGTCGCGGCGCCGCCTGCCGCGAGGAACGGGCCGAACGGAATCGGCTCCTCGAAGCGCATGCGGCCGCGCCAGGTCGCAATGAGCCCGACGATCGCGCCCGTCACCGCGGCGAACAGCACGACCTGCGGCAATGCGGCCCAGCCCATCCATGCGCCGAGCGCGGCGAGCAGCTTCAGGTCGCCGAAACCGATGCCCTCGATGCCGCGCAGCCATTTGAACAGCCAGTAGATCGCCCACAGGAACAGGTAGCCGGCCATGGCCCCGATCACCGCCGAGCGCAGCGACGTGAACGTGCCGCCGAGGTTCAGCACGAGCCCGGCCCAGAGGAGCGGCAGCGTCATCGAGTCCGGCAGGTAGCCCGTCCGGATATCGATCGCGCTCATCGCGAGCAGTGCGGCGCACAGCGCGAACGCGGCAAGCGCGGCGACGGTCGGGCCGAATGCCGCGAGCGACCCGGCGGCGAGCAGCGCGCACGCGAGCTCGACGAGCGGATAGCGGATGCCGATCGCGTGGCCGCAGCGCCGGCAGCGCCCGCGCAGCATCAGATAGCTGACGAGCGGGATGTTTTCCCATGCTCGCAGCACGTGGCCGCAATGCGGGCAGGCGCTGCGCGGGCGCCACAGATCGTAGCGCGGCGGGTAGCCGTCGTCGGGCGGGGCGCTCGCGTTGCCGGTCGCTTCATCGATCTCGGCTTGCCATGCACGCTGCATCATCACGGGCAGCCGGTGCACGACCACGTTCAGGAAGCTGCCGATGCAAAGGCCGACGACGACCGCGAACGCATACTGTAGCGCGGGCGGCAGCATCGCCAGCGCGAGCAGCGTGCTCTCGGGCGAATCGGTAACGGCGGACAGGGGCGCTGGCGTCATGAGGCTCAAGGTTCGGACTAAAAGGCGACAGAATCGGTTGCGATGCTACACCACGTTGCCGAGCTGAAGGATGGGCAGGTACATCGCGATCACGAGACCGCCGACGAGTGCGCCCAGTACGATCACGATCAGCGGTTCGCCGAGCGCGGCGAGCGCATCGAGACGCGCATCGAGCTGGCGTTCGCACAACGCGGCGATGTCGGCGAGCATCGTGTCGAGTGCACCGGTCTCCTCGGCGACGGCGATCGGCTGTACGACGTCGTCCGGGAAACAGCCGGCCGACTGCATCGCGTCCGCGAGGCGCGCGCCGCGCAGCACGCGAGCCGCGATGTGCGCAGTGGCGTGCTCGAACACCGGATGGCCGGCGGTGCGCTCGAGCGTGGCGAAGGCGTCGGCGAGCGGCACGCCGGCGCCGAGCAGTGTCGCAAGCGAGCGGCACCAGCGTGCGGCCGCGTACCGGCCGAGCGCGCTACCCGCGAGCGGCGCATGTAGCAGGCGCCGCGCGACAGCGTGGCGCAGCGGTGCCGACCGCCGCAGTGCGTGATGCGCGGCCAGCCCGGCCGCCGCGGCAATGGCAAGGAGCCCACCGCCCCATGCCGACAGTGCGGAGGACAGCGCGAGCAGCGCGCGGGTCGGCGCCGGAAGTGCGGCGCCGAAACCGTCGAAGATCTGGCGGAACGTCGGTACCACCCACACCATCAACGCGGCCGAGATCGCGAGCCCGAACAGGATGACGGCCACCGGGTACGCGAGCGCGGCCCGCAGCTTGCGCCACTGCGCGTCGGTGCGCTCGCGGTGCTCCGCGACCCGAGTCAGCACGATGCCGAGCGAGCCGGACGCTTCGCCGACCTCGATCAGCTGGCGATACAGCGTGCCGAACTGGGATGGATAGCGTGCGAGCGCATCGGCGAAGCGCCGGCCGCCGACGATCTCGCGAGCGAGACCCGCTGCGATGCGCGGCAGGCCATCGTGTGGCCGCGTACGCGCGAGCATCTCGAGCGACGGCGCGAGCGGCAACCCGGCCTGCAGCAGGCTCGCGAGCTGGCGCGTGAAGCGCGTGACGTCTCTCGCGCTGGCTGTTGGCGGCCGGGCGGGCCCGCGGACGTTGAGCGACAGTACGGCGATGCCGTCGCGTGCGAGCGCGGCACGTGCGCTCGCGGCGTCGAATGCGATGACGGTCCCGCGACGCGACGTGCCGTCGCGAAGGCGGCCGCGCCACGCGAAGCGGGTCTCGCGCGGCGGCGTGCGCATGCTCATGCGGCAGGTGTCGCGGCGAGGGCTTCCGCGATGCTCGTCGTGCCGTCATGGACGCGCGCGAGCGCCGCGTCGCGCAGACTGCGCACGCCTTCGGCCGCCACGCATTGCGCGAGTTCGCCGACACTCGCCCGTGCGACGATGCGTTCCGCGAGCCCGGACGATACCGGCATCGTCTGATGCAGGCCGACGCGGCCGCGATAGCCGATGCCGTGACAGGCCGGACAGCCTCGCGCCACGAACGGTCGCCATCCGGCTGCGAGGGCAGCCGGGTCGCAGCCGGCTTCGCGCAGGACGGGCACCGGTGCGTCCGAGGGCACGCGGCAGGCGGTGCACAGTCGACGGACGAGGCGCTGCGCGGTGACGAGGTGCAGCGCGGCCGCGAGGTTGTACGGCGCGACGCCGATGTCGAGCAGCCGCGCGACGGCGGCCGGTGCGTCGTTCGTGTGCAGCGTCGACAGCACGAGGTGGCCGGTCTGGGCGGCCTTGATCGCGACGTCGGCCGTCTCCGCATCGCGAATCTCGCCGACCATGATGATGTCCGGATCCTGCCGCAACAGCGCGCGCAGAGCCGTTGCGAACGTGAGCCCGGCCTTTTCGGCGACGCCGACCTGGCTGATGCCGTCGAGCTGGATCTCGGCGGGATCCTCGACCGTGCAGACGTTGTGCGTGTCGCGATCGAGCATCTGCAGCGCGCAGTAGAGCGACAGCGTCTTGCCGCTGCCGGTCGGACCCGTGACGAGCACGAGACCATGCGGTGCGCGTATCGCGGCCTCCATCGCGGCCGCCTGCTGCGCGTCGAAGCCGAGGCGGGCGAGCGTGAGATCGGGCGGCATGGTTTCGAGCCGCCGCAGCACCAGCTTCTCACCGAACAACGTGGGCAGCGAGCTGACCCGGTAGTCGCCGCGCGTACCGCCGTCGATCACGATGCGCAGCCTGCCGTCCTGCGGGAGCCGCCGCTCGGCGATGTCCATGCGCGCGAGCACCTTGATCCGTGTGACGAGCGCGTCGCGCAGATGAAGCGGCGGCCGCGCGTGTTCGTGCAGCACGCCGTCGATGCGCAGGCGAATGCGCCAGCCGGCTTCGAAAGGTTCGACGTGGATGTCGGATGCGTCGCGTACGCGAGCCGCGTGAAGCGTATCCGTCAGCAGCCGTACGGCCGGCGCATCGTCGAGCTGGGCCGCGTCGAGCGCGCGCGATGCGGCAGCGGGCGAAGCATCGGAGTGGGCGGGCGGCTGCGTGCGCAGCGGCGCCCCGGGAGGAGGGAAATGCATGTGAGCCGGCACGCTGGCCGCCTGTTGACCGTGACCAGCAGATGGTCGCGCGTCGGAGGCGGCGCCGGCAGTCAGCCGTTCGGCTAGCGCGCGGTGGCGCGTGCGGTGCGCGAGCCGCGCGGTTTGAAGAGCTTGACGGTGCGCACGGCCTGGTCGTCGCTGCGCATCACCTCGAGCATGACGTCGCCGATTTTCAGGCACACGTCGTCTTCCGGAATTTCCTCGAGGATTTCGAGCACCAGGCCGTTCAGCGTCTTCGGCCCGTCGGTCGGCAGCTTCAGGTGCAGCCAGCGATTCAGTTCGCGCAGCGGCATGCTCGCCGAGACGATGCATTCGCCGTTTTCGTCCCAGCCGCCCTTGCGTTCGCTGCGCGGCATCGACGTCGTGAATTCGCCGATCAGCTCCTCGATGATGTCTTCCGGCGTGACGAGCCCTTCGAGCTCGCCGTACTCGTTGACGACGAGCGCGGTCCGCTGCCGCGTTTCCTGGAAAAACTGGAGCTGCTGCACCACCGGCGTACCGGACGGCACGTAGTACGGCTCGGCGAGCAGCGCGCGCAGCGTCTCGCGGTCGAACTCCTGGTTGTGCAGCGCGGTCAGCGTCTTGCGGACGTGCAGCACGCCGAGCACCTTGTCGATGTCGCCTTCGTAGACGACGAGCCGGTTGTGATAGCAGGTCTCGATCTGGTGCAGGACGTCGTCGAGCGGCGCGTAGAAATTGAGCGACTCGATCTGGCGGCGCGGCACCATCACGTCGTCGACCGTGATGTTCTCGAGGTCGAACAGGTTGAGCAGGATGCTGCGGTGCTTGGTCGGCATGAAACTGCTCGACTCGAGCACGATGGCCCGCAGCTCGTCGGCCGACATTCGCTGGTCGCGACCCTTCTTCGTGTTGATGCGCAGCACCCACAGCACGCCGTTCGCGAGGGCGTTGACGAACCAGACGACGGGCTTGAACACGCGCATCAGCGGCGCGATCACGAGACTCGCGGGCAGCGCGATGCGTTCGGGGAACGTCGCACCGACGATCTTCGGCGCGATTTCGGCGAACACGATGATCAGGAACGCGACGATGCCGGTCGCGATCGACAGCGCGAGGTTGTTGCGGCCGAACGTATGCAGCGCGAGCGACGTCGTCAGGACCGGGATGATCGTGTTGAACAGGTTGTTGCCGATCAGGATCACGCTGAGCAGCAGGTCAGTGCGCGTGAGCAGGCCTTGCGTGGTTTTCGCGCCGAGTGCGCCCTGGCTGGCGAGATGCTTCAGCCGATGGCGGTTGAGCGCCATCATCGCGGTCTCGGAAATCGAAAAGAAGCTGGAACAGAGGAGAAGCAGGAAGACGGCGCCGATTTGCGCCCATAAGGGAATTTGGTCCACGCGTTGGAAGGGCAGTGAAGGACAGGGATGGAAGGAATATAGCAGAGGCCGGCGGCGGCGATGTGTCGTGCGCGACACGAGGGGCCTGCGGCGGCCGGGTAAAAAAAAACCGTGCACGAAGTGCACGGTTTTTTAAAAATCTGGTCGGGGTGAGAGGATTCGAACCTCCGGCCTCTACGTCCCGAACGTAGCGCTCTACCAGGCTAAGCTACACCCCGATTTTTGCTCTTCAGACTTCGCCGCCTTCGTTAAGAATCGCTGCGTCGTCACAAGCAAGAACGTAACTATAACGATGTTTTTTCTAAAAGGGAATACTTTGATGAAGAAAATTTTCGAGACAAGGCATCGCTTCGCGTTCGCGGCGTGCTTACGATTGCCGCGACGTCGAGTATGAGCACAACCCGAGCAGGCTTTCCTTATAGATCGAGTCCGGGAACGCGGCAATCGCCGCGGCTGCCGCCTGCGCTTCCTGACGTGCGCATTCGAGCGTGTGATCCAGTGCGCCCGAGCGCGTGATCGCTTCGAAGATCGTGTCGAAGCGGTCGGTGCCGCCCTGTTCGATCGCCTCGCGTGCCAGCGCCGACTGTTCGGGCGTGCCGCGTTCGATCAGATAGATGAGCGGCAGCGTCGGCTTGCCTTCGCGAAGGTCGTCGCCGGCATTCTTGCCCATTGCCTCGACGGTGCCTGCGTAGTCGAGCCAGTCGTCCATGATCTGGAATGCCGTGCCGATCCGGCGGCCGTATTCGGCGGCGGCCGCCTCGGTCGGCGCATCGGCGCCCGCGAGTACCGCGCCCAGGCGTGCCGATGCCTCGAACAGCTTGGCTGTCTTGTAGCGAATCACCTGCATGTAGCGCGTTTCGTCGACGTCCGCGTCGTGCATGTTGAGGAGCTGCAGCACCTCGCCTTCGGAAATGATCGTCGTCGCTTCCGACAGGATCTCCATCACGCGCATCTTGCCGACGCCGACCATCATCTCGAACGAGCGCGAATAGAGGTAGTCGCCTACCAGCACGCTCGCCGCGTTGCCGAACAGCGCATTGGCGGTCTGGCGGCCGCGGCGCAGCTCGGATTCGTCGACGACGTCGTCATGCAGCAGCGTGGCCGTGTGGATGAACTCGACGACGGCGGCCAGCACGTGCCGCTGGTGCGACGTCTCGCCGAGCGCGCCGGCGACGAGCAGCAGCAATGCCGGACGCAGCCGCTTGCCGCCCGCGCCGATGATGTACTCGGCGATCTGGTTGATCAGCAGCACATCGGACGCGAGGCTTTGCCGGATAACGCGATTCACCTGCTCCATGTCACTGGTGATCGGAGCGAGCAGATGGGCGGCGCTGAGGGTGGGGGAGGCGGTGGACGACGACATGATGATGGAATTGGGTGATGCCGCGGATTATAAGTCGAATCCGCGATATGCCGGTCTGTCAGACGTACCAGCGGCGCGATTTTGGCCGTCCGGTAGAGGCCCGCGCGCGGCAATCGTCGATCGGCTTTGACTTGGGTGCTAACCCCATGTATAATCACGTGTTTTCCGCGCGTGGTGTGCGGAAAAATTGGATCCAGAGTGAGGTTCTCAATGTACGCGGTCATAAAAACCGGCGGCAAGCAGTACAAGGTTGCCGTTGGCGAAAAACTCAAAGTAGAACAGATACCGGCTGACATTGACGCTGAAATCACGCTCGACCAGGTTCTCGCAGTGGGCGAAGGCGAATCGATTAAGTTCGGTACGCCGCTGGTCAGTGGGGCTTCCGTCAAGGCCACCGTTGTGTCGCACGGTCGTCATGCCAAGGTCACCATCTTCAAGATGCGTCGCCGGAAGCACTACCAAAAGCACGGCGGCCACCGCCAGAACTACACTGAGCTGCGCATCGACGCGATCAACGCGTAAGCGCCTCGGTAAAGGAGCAATCAGATGGCACACAAAAAGGCAGGCGGCTCTTCCCGGAACGGCCGCGACTCCGAGTCGAAACGTCTCGGCGTGAAAGTGTACGGCGGCCAGGCAATCAATGCCGGCGGCATCATCGTGCGTCAGCGCGGTACGCGCATGCACGCAGGCGAGAACGTCGGCATGGGCAAGGATCACACCCTGTTCGCGCTGGTCGACGGTCACGTCAAGTTCGCGACGAAGGGCGCGGACAAGAAGCATCTGGTCATCGTTGTCCCGGCGGCTGCCTAAGTTCAGGCACCCACGGGCTTCGTAGCCGAAAGGCCCCGCAGTCTTCGCGGGGCCTTTTTTTATTTGGTCGCCAGGCGCGTGTGCGTTGGGGCGACCATCGCGCAACCGGCGTACGATCGGCCGAACGGCAGATTGTTCAAGCGCGCCGGCGCGCGGCACAATAGCGGAAATACTGGGCGGAGTGACGAATGAAGTTCATTGACGAAGCACGAATCGAAGTCATCGCCGGAGACGGAGGCGATGGCAGTGCGTCGATGCGCCGCGAGAAATTCGTCCCGTTCGGCGGGCCGGACGGCGGCGACGGCGGCCGGGGCGGTAGCGTATACGCGATCGCCGACCGCAACATCAACACACTGATCGACTACCGTTACGCGAAGAAGCACCTGGCGCGCAACGGCGAAAACGGGCGCGGATCGGATTGCTACGGCAAGGGCGGCGACGACGTTACGCTGCGCATGCCGGTCGGCACGATCATCAGCGACATGGATACCGGCGAGCTGATCGCCGACCTGACCGAGCACGACCAGCAGGTGATGCTTGCCCAGGGCGGCGCCGGCGGGCTCGGCAACCTGCATTTCAAGTCGAGCACGAACCGCGCGCCGCGCCAGAAGACGGACGGCAAGCCCGGCGAGCGTCGCATGCTGAAGCTCGAACTGAAGGTGCTCGCCGATGTCGGCCTGCTCGGCATGCCGAACGCAGGCAAGTCGACGTTCATCTCGTCGGTGTCGAACGCGCGGCCGAAGATTGCCGACTATCCGTTCACGACGCTTGCGCCGAATCTCGGCGTGGTGCGCGTCGGCCCGAGCAAGAGCTTCGTGATTGCCGACATCCCGGGGCTGATCGAGGGCGCCGCCGAAGGCGCGGGCCTCGGCCATCAGTTCCTGCGCCACCTGCAGCGCACCGGCGTGCTGCTGCATCTGGTCGATCTCGCGCCGTTCGACGAAAGCGTCGATCCGGTGGCGGAAGCGACGGCGATCGTCGGCGAGCTGCGCAAGTACGACGAGGCGCTCTTCGAGAAGCCGCGCTGGCTCGTGCTCAACAAGCTCGACATGGTGCCGGAAGACGAGCGCAAGGCGCGCGTCGAGGATTTCCTCGAGCGCTTCGAGTGGGACGGCCCCGTGTTCGAGATCTCGGCACTGGCCGGTCAGGGCTGTGAAGCGCTGTGCTACGCGATCTACGACTACCTCTCCGAACATTCGGACGCGCATCGCGCGGCGGAGGCGGAAGATCTCGCGGCAGACGTGCGTTTCCGCGACGCGCCGCCTGCCAAGGGCGATGCAGCGTCGGGCGACGACGCCTGAGCGATTCCGGAATGCGCCGGGCATGCCGCCCGGCGCCGGCTCAATCGCGCCCGGTCGGAAAGGCAGCAGATACAGGAGACAGTGCAGGATGCGTTCGATCATCGCGGATTCGAAGCGATTGGTGGTGAAGGTGGGCTCCAGCCTCGTGACCAACGACGGCAAGGGGCTCGATCATGCGGCAATCGGCCGTTGGGCGGCTCAGATCGCCGCACTGCGCGCCCAGGGCAAGGAAGTCGTGCTCGTCAGTTCGGGCGCGATTGCCGAAGGGATGCAGCGGCTCGGCTGGAGCAAGCGACCGCGGGAAATCGACGAGTTGCAGGCCGCCGCCGCAGTCGGCCAGATGGGGCTCGCGCAGGTCTATGAAAGCCGCTTCACCGAGCACGACATCCGCACCGCGCAGATCCTGCTGACGCATGCCGATCTGGCAGACCGCGAGCGCTACCTGAATGCGCGTTCGACGCTGCTGACGCTGTTGCGGCTTGGCGTCGTGCCGATCATCAACGAGAACGACACGGTCGTCACCGACGAAATCAAGTTCGGCGACAACGATACGCTCGGCGCGCTCGTGGCAAACCTGATCGAAGGCGATGCCCTGATCATCCTGACCGACCAGTCGGGGCTGTTCACGGCTGATCCGCGCAAGGACCCGAACGCGACGCTCGTTGCGGAAGCCAATGCAGGCGCGCCGGAACTCGAGGCGATGGCCGGCGGGGCGGGTTCGAGCCTCGGCCGCGGCGGGATGCTGACGAAGATCCTCGCGGCGAAGCGCGCGGCGCACAGCGGCGCGAACACCGTGATCGCGAGCGGTCGGGAGGCCGACGTGCTCGTGCGTCTGGCGGCCGGTGAGGCGATCGGCACGCAACTGATCGCACGTACCGCGCGGATGGCGGCGCGCAAGCAGTGGATGGCCGACCATCTTCAGGTGCGCGGCCATGTCGTGATCGACGCAGGCGCGGTCGAGAAGCTGACGGCCGGCGGCAAGAGCCTGCTGCCGATCGGCGTGATCGACGTGCAGGGCGCGTTCGCGCGCGGCGAAGTCATCGCGTGTGTCGGTCCCGACGGCCGCGAAGTGGCGCGTGGGCTCACGAACTACAGCAGCGCGGAGACGAAACTGATTCACCGCAAGCCGAGTGGCGAGATCGAATCCGTGCTCGGCTACATGCTGGAGCCCGAATTGATCCATCGCGACAACCTGGTGCTGGTGTGACCCTTCGTGCCGGATCCGGCCGTCAAACGAAAAAGCCCGCGTGATGCGGGCTTTTTTCATGCGGCGGGCAGGGGGGCGCGGCGGGCGCCACGCCGTCAGCGCAACTGGCTCATCGCGGTGCGGTGAAACCGGATGTTCTCCAGGATCTGCTGGGTCGTGCCCTGCGGCATCTTGTTCGAGCAGAAGTAGTCCTGATAGAGCGCCGAGTGGTAGGCATTCAGCTCGCCGTTCTCGATGCGCCGCCAGTCGTTCTCGACGGTGCGGTCCCAGCCGTCGTGTTCCGAATTCAGGCCGGCATACTGGCGCCATTCGTAGGTGTCGCAGCGGATGCCTTCGTAGTTCACGTTGCGCGCACCGGCCGGGCTCGTGATGACGACCGCGTAGCGCACGACGCCATCGGTGCCGACCGCGAGCGACTTCGCATCGACGAAGAACTTGAGCGGCGTGTTCTGCGAGACGTTGAACGGCAGCAGGTCGCCCGTTTGCGGCAACGGCGGCAGCGAGTCGACCGTGTTTTCCTTCCAGGTGCCCTGGCGGTCCAGCAGATACACGAACTCGCTGTCATCCTTGTTGGTGGGCGTCTTCGAATTCGCGCAACCTGCCAGGGTGGCTACCGCGGCAATCGATGCGAGCGCGAGAGCAATCGCTTTCAATATGCATTCCTCGTAAAAAAAGGGCGCGACACCAAGGTCGCGCCCGGTCATGCAGTTCGATTCGTCATTTGCCGACGATCACGTGGGGCGGCATCTCGTCGAGCGTGCCCGCTTCCACTTCGATCTCCGAACAGACTACCGATGTGTCGACAATCGTCAGCGTCTGCTGGGCCTGTACGCCAATGACGCGCGGATAGCGCGACAGACGCGGCCCACGCGGCTTCTCGGCTCGCTGCGCCGGGCGGCGCAGGAAGCGCGACAGTTCCGTCAGCGCCAACTGATAGACATCCCGCTTGAACTCGATCACCGCATCGAGCGGCACCCAGTACTCGTTCCAGCGCCACGCATCGAACTCCGGGTGGTCGGTCGCGCGCAAGCAAATGTCGCAATCGCGTCCAACCATCCGCAGCAGGAACCAGATCTGCTTCTGGCCGCGGTAATGACCGCGTACTTCGCGTTTAATGAACTTGTCAGGCACCTCATAACGCAACCAGTCGCGGGTGCGGCCGATTATCTTGACGTGTTCCGGATGCAGGCCCGTTTCCTCGTGCAGTTCCCGGTACATCGCCTGCATGGGGGTCTCGCCGTACTTGATCCCACCTTGAGGAAACTGCCAGGAATGCTCGCGGAGCCGCTTGCCCCAAAACACCTCGTTGCGCGCGTTCAAGAGGATGATGCCGACGTTCGGGCGAAAGCCTTCACGATCCAGCATACAACCACCTTCGAATCCTTTAAAATTGCTTTGATTATAAACAGATAACGGGCGCTGCGCACCGTGACGGAGCGAATCCGCGCGGGGTGCACCGGCTGAATTGTCCCTGATTAGTCTGCTACGTCATCTGCGCCATCGTTGTTCGCGGCGCGCCGCTTTTTCACCTTGAAACTTTTTCGGGCGCCCCGCCTGGGGGCGCCGTTTTTGGAACCGTCCGCATGAAAGCTTCCCGTTTCTTTATCGGCACCCTGAAAGAAGCACCCGCCGACGCAGAGATCGTCAGCCACAAGCTGATGGTGCGCGCCGGCATGATCCGTCGCGTCGCCGGCGGCATCTATAACTACCTGCCGGTCGGCCTGCGTTCGATTCGCAAGGTCGAGGCGATCGTGCGCGAGGAAATGAACCGGGCGGGCGCCATCGAGCTGCTGATGCCGGCCGTGCAACCCGCCGAGCTGTGGCAGGAATCGGGCCGCTGGGAGCAGTACGGCCCCGAGCTGCTGCGCTTCAAGGACCGCAAGGACAACGACTTCGTGATCGGGCCGACGCACGAGGAAGTCATCACCGACATCGCGCGCAACCAGATCAAGAGCTACCGGCAGATGCCGGTGAACTTCTACCAGATCCAGACGAAGTTCCGCGACGAGATCCGTCCGCGCTTCGGCGTGATGCGCGGCCGCGAATTCATCATGAAGGACGCGTACTCGTTCGACAAGGACGCGGCCGGCCTGAACGAGTCGTATCGCAAGATGTACGACGCGTACGTGCGCATCTTCACGCGCCTCGGCCTCGAGTTCCGTGCGGTCGCGGCCGACAGCGGCTCGATCGGCGGCAACTTCTCGCACGAATTCCACGTGATCGCCGACACCGGTGAAGACGCGATCGCGTACTGCCCGACGTCCGAGTTCGCGGCGAACATCGAGGCGGCCGAAGCGCTGCCGCTGACGCCTGAGCGCGCGGCGCCGGCCGAAGCGATGGAGAAGGTCGCGACGCCGGGCAAGGCGAAGTGCGAAGCCGTCGCCGAACTGCTGGCCATCCCGCTCGAGCGCACGATCAAGTCGATCGTGCTCGCGACCGACAACGAAGGCGCCGAGCCGACCATCTGGCTCGTGATGCTGCGCGGCGATCACGACCTGAACGAGATCAAGGTGTCGAAGCTGCCGGGCCTGAAGAACCACCGCTTCGCGACCGAGCAGGAAATCGTCGAGTGGTTCGGCACGCCGCCGGGCTATCTCGGCCCGGTCGGCACGAAGAAGCCCGTGAAGGTGATCGCGGACCGCACGGTCGCGAACATGAGCGACTTCGTCGTCGGCGCGAACGAGATCGACTACCACATCGCTGGCGTGAACTGGGGCCGCGACCTGCCCGAGCCGGACGTCGCCGACGTGCGCAACGTGAAGAAGGGCGACCCGTCGCCGGACGGCAAGGGCGTGATCGACATCTGCCGCGGCATCGAGGTCGGCCACGTGTTCCAGCTCGGCACCAAGTATTCGGAAGCGATGGGCGCGACGTTCCTCGACGAGTCGGGCAAGCCGCAGCCGATGCTGATGGGCTGCTACGGCGTCGGCGTCACGCGCATTCTCGGCGCGGCGATCGAGCAGAACTTCGACGACCGCGGCATCATCTGGCCCGAGTCGATCGCGCCGTTCGAAGTCGTGCTGTGCCCGATGGGCTATGACCGCAGCGACATGGTGCGCGAGACCGCCGACAAGCTGTACGCGGAACTCGTCGCTGCCGGCATCGACGTGATCCTCGACGATCGCGGCGAGCGCCCGGGCGTGATGTTCGCCGACTGGGAACTGATCGGCGTGCCGCATCGCCTCGTGATCGGCGAGCGCGGCCTGAAGGAAGGCAAGATCGAGTATCAGGGCCGCCGCGACGCCGAAGCAACGCTGCTGCCGGCCGACGCGGCTGCGGCGACGGTCGCGGAGAAGATCCGCGCCGCGCTCGCGCGCTAAGCGTACCGACTGGGGAACGCGGTGGAATACACCTTCCTGTCGGCCACCGTGCTCCTGGTGCTGATCACCGATCCGCTCGGCAACATCCCGCTGTTCATTTCGGCGATGCGGGATGTGCCGCGTGAGCGGCGCGTGAAGCTGATCCTGCGTGAAGTGGGGATCGCGTTCGTGATCCTGCTGTTCTTCATGCTGGTCGGTGATCGTTTCCTGCGGATGATGAGCCTCACCGACCTGTCGCTGCGGCTCGGCGGCGGGATCGTGCTGTTCCTGATCGCGCTGCGGATGATCTTCCCGCATCCGGACGGCGCGCTCGGCAACGATCCGCGAGCGGGCGGCGAGCCGTTCATCGTGCCGCTCGCGATTCCGGCGCTCGCCGGGCCGTCCGCGCTCGCGACGGTGATGCTGCTGACGTCGCAGGGGCCCGGCAAGATGCTCGAGTGGGTCGGCGCGCTGACGGTCACGATGATCGTCTGCGCGGTGACGCTGGTGCTGGCCGAGCGGATCCAGCAATGGATCGGCGAGCGGACCGTCGCGGCATTCGAGCGGCTGATGGGCCTCGTGCTCGTCGCGATTTCGGTCGAGATGATGCTGGGCGGCGTCCGCGTGTTCGTGCACCAGCTGTAGGGCGGGGTGGCGCACACTCAAGGCGCGAAAAAAAGCGGCGCTCCGGGAAACCGGAGCGCCGCTTTCTCTTTATATAGTGCGGAGCGGGGTGCTCAGACGTTCGTGGTCAGCGCACGGATCGTCGGCAGGTTGCGCCAGTAGCCCTTCGCATCCATCCCGCAGCCGAACACGTAGCGGTCGGGCACCGCGAAGCCGCAGAAGTCGGGGTGCAGCGGCTTGGCCTTCGCGAGCGTCTTCTCGCACAGCACGGCCGACATGAAGCGCTGCGCGCCCATGTCGAGAATGCGGTCGCGGATCGCGGCCATCGTCTCGCCTTCGTCGAGGATGTCGTCGAGCACGAGCACGATCCGGTCTTTCACCGATTCGCGCGGCGCGACGCGCCAGTGCATTTCCGGGCTGCCCTGCGTCGTGTTGCGGTAGCGGGTCAGGTGGATGTAGTCGAATTCCAGCGGGAAATCGAGATGCGGCAGCAGCATCCCGGTAAACACCGCGGCGCCGCCCATCACCGAGAGAACGAGCGGGAACGCGTCGCCGATCTCGGCGCGGATCGCGTCGGCCATCTTGGAGATCGACGCGTTGACGGCGTCCGCCGAGACGATCTCTTCGGAGTGGTTGAAAATGTGGAGGGCTTCTTCGCGGTTCATGTGTTCTGGCGGGCAGTCGGTATACAAATAAGAATGAAGCAGAACGGCGGGCGCGCGCTACAGCAAAAACCCGCGCGCCGGCCGATGGGCGGAATCAGCGCATGCCGGGCATCATGCCCTTCAGGCCGCGCATCATCTTCTGCATGTTGCCGCCCTTCAGCTTCTTCATCATCGTACGCATCTGGTCGTACTGGTTCAGCATCCGGTTGACTTCCTGCACCGGCACGCCCGCGCCGGCTGCAATGCGGCGCTTGCGCGTCGCCTTGATGATCTCGGGTTTCGCGCGCTCGGCCGGCGTCATCGAGCTGATGATGCCTTCCATCCGGCGGATCGACTTCTCGGCCTGGCCCATGTCGGCGCCGGCCGCCGCCTGCTGGAACTGCGCAGGCAGCTTGTCCATCAGCGACGACAGGCCGCCCATGTTCTTCATCTGGGAGATCTGCGCGCGGAAATCGTTCAGGTCGAAGTCGCCGCCTTTCTTGACCTTGTCGGCGAGCTTCTGCGCGGCCTGCACGTCGACGCCGCGCTGCGCCTCCTCGACGAGCGCGAGGATGTCGCCCATGCCGAGGATCCGGTTCGCCATCCGGTCGGGGTGGAACACCTCGAGGCCGTCGAGCTTCTCGGCGACACCGACGAACTTGATCGGCTTGCCCGTGACGTGACGCACCGACAGCGCGGCGCCGCCGCGCGAGTCGCCGTCGAGCTTGGTCAGCACGACGCCGGTGAGCGGCAGCGTGTCGTTGAACGCCTTCGCGGTGTTGACCGCGTCCTGGCCGAGCATCGCGTCGACGACGAACAGCGTTTCGGCCGGCTTCAGCGTGCCGTGCAGCGCGGCGATTTCCTGCATCATCGCCTCGTCGATGCCGAGACGGCCGGCCGTGTCGACGATCAGCACGTCATGGTAGTGGCGCTTCGCCCAGTCGACGGCCGCGACCGCGATGTCGACGGGCTTCTGGTCCGGCGTGGACGGGAAGAAGTCGGCGCCGACCTGCTCGGTCACCGTTTTCAGCTGCATGATCGCGGCCGGACGATACACGTCGCACGACACCGTGAGCACCTTCTTCTTGTACTTCTCGCGCAGCAGCTTCGCGAGCTTGCCCACGGTCGTGGTCTTGCCCGCGCCCTGCAGGCCGGCCATCAGGATCACGGCGGGCGGCGTGACCGCGAGGTTCAGCTCGGCGGCCTTGCCTTCGTAGTCGCCGCCGATCACGGCGGTCAGTTCCTTCTGGACCACGCCGACCAGCGCCTGACCCGGCGACAGGCTGCTGATCACTTCTTCGCCGAGCGCCTTTTCCTTGACCTTGGCGATGAATTCGCGGACGACCGGCAGCGAAACGTCGGCCTCCAGCAGGGCGAGACGCACCTCGCGGAGCATCTCCTGCGTGTTCGCCTCGGTGAGCCGGGCCTCGCCGCGCAGCGTCTTGACGACGCGCGCCATCCGTTGAGTGAGATTGTCGAGCATGGGGAGCGATGGACAGTGGGGCCCGAAGGCGCGGCGGAACCGAACAAAGGGAGCCGTCGCGGGAAGGGGGCCTAGTGTAAACTTCGAACATGGATATTGTACTGTATGCCCTCACCGCATTCCTGTACGGCGGCCTCGCCGTCGCAGGCTGGCGCACGCACCGCCAGGGCGCGACGCCGCTCGTCGCGAGCGTGCCGGCCGTGCCGGTTCCCGCGTCCGCCGCGTCCGGGATGAGCGGGGCCGGCCGCGCGCTGCTGTTCGCCGCGCTGGTCGCGCACGGCGTGCTGCTCCACATGACGATCTTTCCGAACGACGCGATGGTGTTCGGCTTCGCGTTCGCGCTGTCCGCGATGTTCTGGCTCGGCGCCGGCATCTACTGGATCGAGAGCTTCTTCTTCCCGCTCGACAGCCTGCGCCTGCTGGTATTGCCGCTCGCGTGCGGCGCGTCGCTGCTGCCGCTCGTGTTCGGTGGCGTGCGGGTGCTTCCTTATGCCGCAGCACCGCTGTTCAAGCTGCACTTCCTGATCGCGAACATCGCATACGGCCTGTTCGCGATCGCGGCACTGCACGCGGTCCTGATGCTGATGGTCGAGCGGCGCCTGCAGTCGCTGAGGAGCGGCGGGCGCGACGGCTCGACGGGCTGGATCGCGAGCTGGCTCGAGACGCTGCCGCCGCTGCTGACGCTCGAGAAGCTGCTGTTCCGCCTGATCGGCGCCGGCTTCGTGCTGCTCACGCTGACGCTCGCGTCGGGCATCCTGTTCAGCGAGCAGGTCGACGCGCGCGCGCTGCGGCTCGACCACAAGACGGTATTCGCGATCCTGTCGTGGCTGATGTTCGGCGGCCTGCTGGTCGCCCGCAAGACGTCGGGCTGGCGTGGCCGCGGTGCCGCGCGCTGGGTGCTCGTGTCGTTCGCCGCGCTGCTGCTCGCGTATGTCGGCAGCCGGTTCGTTTTCGAGGTGCTGCTGCACCGTTCCGTGGTTTGAACGCAGGTTTCCGATGCGACAGATTCTTCTCCTGATTCTTCTCTTCTTCGCGGGTTCGTGGATCGCGCGCAAGCTGCGCCAGGCCCAGGAGCACGCGCAGGCGCGCACCGGCCGCGGCGCCGGTTACGACGGCATGCCCGGCGCCGGCGGCGCGGGTGCGGGGCGCCCGAGCGGCGACGCGCGGGCGCTGCCCGAGCCGATGGTGCGCTGCGCCGAATGCGGCGTGCATGCGCCGAAGGGCGACGCCGTCGCCGCGGGCGGCGAATACTTCTGCAGTGCCGAGCACGCGCAGCGCCACGCTGCACGCACGAGCGGTCACGACGCACGATGAGCGACGCGCGGTTGCTGTCGGTCGACGCGAACGGCTGGGTGCGCGAAGCGCGCCATGCGCCGTCACCGAACTTCGAGGTGCGGCCCGCAGGCGCGGTGCCGACGCTCGTGGTCGTCCACAACATCAGCCTGCCGCCCGGCGAATTTGGTGGTGACGCGATCGAGGCGCTGTTCCTGAATCGTCTCGACTGCGATGCGCACCCCTATTACCAGAGCCACCTGCGCGACGTGCGCGTGTCCGCGCACTTCCTGATCCGCCGCAGCGGCGAACTCGTGCAGTTCGTGTCGTGCGACGAGCGTGCATGGCACGCGGGCTCCTCCGAATTCTTCGGCCGGCCGCGTTGCAACGACTTCTCGATCGGCATCGAGCTCGAAGGCGCGGACGACGTGCCGTTCGACGACGCGCAGTACGCCATGCTCGCCGCGCTCTCCCGCACGCTCGCGGCACGCTACCCGGTCGACGCATTCGCGGGGCACTCGGACGTCGCGCCGGGCCGCAAGACCGACCCGGGCCCGCATTTCGATTGGCAACGCTTCGCGAGCGATGCCGGTTTTTCCGCCGAATACTTTCCTTTCCGTCAGCACTGATCGCGGGGTTTTTTGAGCGGAGAAAGTTTTTTCTCCGACCAATGCCTTGCCGTGTCTGCACGTGAGCGATGTCAAGACCTCTATCGCAAATTCTCCGTTTTGATGTCCTCCGAATGTCCACTATACTTGGTGCCAGTTGAGCAGTTCCGCACTAGATATAGTGTGTGTCGCAGGGGAAACCCGAGCGGCACCGGCCGGCGGGCAACGCCGGCGGACAGGGTTCTCAGGGCGGCGCGTCAGGCCGGGCGGTCCGGGCGTCGCGATCAGCGCAGCGAACATCGACGGGGCAGGGTACACATGACGAAGCACACGACCGGATCGGTTGTCGCGCATCGACCGAACCGGCTTCCCCGGCGCATCGCTCGCCTCTTACCGCTCGCGCACCGCGTTGCGCAGCGTTCGTTTTAATCCGCGGTTCTCTCCGCACCATCCAACACCAGGAGCTTTGCACATGCAAACCACCGACAACGCGACGTCCCAGTACGAGAGCGCCTCGAGCCGTCCGCTCGGCGGGACCGAACAGGGCGCGAAGGCGCTCGCGCCGCAGGCCACGTTCGCCGACTACAAGGTGATCCGCCGCAACGGCAGCGTCGTATCGTTCGAACCCTCGAAGATCGCGATCGCGGTGACCAAGGCTTTCCTGGCCGTCAATGGCGGGCAGGGCGCGGCATCGGCGCGCGTACGCGAGCAGGTCGAGCAACTGACGCACAACGTCGTGCGCGCGCTCGTGCGCAGCCGCCCGAACGGCGGTACGTTCCATATCGAAGACATCCAGGACCAGGTCGAACTCGCGCTGATGCGCGGCGGCGAGCACAACGTCGCGCGTGCGTACGTGCTGTATCGCGAGAAGCGCCACCTCGAGCGCCAGCATGCGGGCGAGGAAGCGGCGGCAGGCGGCGAGGCGAGCACCGGCATCAACGTCGTCGACAACGGCGTCACGCGTCCGCTCGACCTGAACGCGCTGCGCGCGCTGATCGTGTCGGCATGCGACGGCCTCGGCGCTGCGGTTAACCCTGACCCGATCGTCGCGGAAACGGTGAAGAACCTGTACGACGGCGTGCCGATGAGCCAGGTCTACGACTCGGCGATCCTGGCTGCGCGCACGATGATCGAGAAGGATCCGGCGTACAGCCAGGTCACGGCCCGCATCCTGCTGCACACGATCCGCCGCGAGATCCTCGGCGAGGAAGTGGTGCAGGCCGAGATGTCGACCCGTTACGCTGAATACTTCCCGCAGTTCCTGAAGCGCGGCGTCGACGCCGGCCTGCTCGACGACAAGCTGCTGCAGTTCGACCTGAAGCGCCTCGGCGAAGCGCTCGACGCGAACCGTGACCTGCAGTTCGGCTACCTCGGCCTGCAGACGCTGTACGACCGCTACTTCCTGCACGTCGAGGGCACCCGCATCGAAATGCCGCAGGCATTCTTCATGCGCGTCGCGATGGGCCTGTCGCTGAACGAGATCGACCGCGAAACGCGCGCGATCGAGTTCTACAACGTGCTGTCCAGCTTCGACTTCATGAGCTCGACGCCGACGCTGTTCAATTCGGGCACGCACCGCTCGCAGCTGTCGTCGTGCTACCTGACGACCGTCGCGGACGATCTCGACGGCATCTATGAAGCGCTGAAGGAAAACGCGCTGCTGTCGAAGTTCGCCGGCGGCCTGGGCAACGACTGGACGCGCGTGCGTGCACTCGGCTCGCATATCAAGGGCACGAACGGCAAGTCGCAAGGCGTGGTCCCGTTCCTGAAGGTGGTCAACGACACGGCCGTCGCGGTCAACCAGGGCGGCAAGCGCAAGGGCGCGGTCTGCGCGTACCTCGAATCGTGGCACCTCGACATCGAGGAGTTCCTGGAGCTGCGCAAGAACACGGGCGACGATCGCCGCCGTACGCACGACATGAACACGGCGAACTGGATTCCCGACCTGTTCATGAAGCGCGTGATGGAAGGCGCCGACTGGACGCTGTTCTCGCCGTCGACCTGCCCGGACCTGCACGACAAGTTCGGCGCGGAATTCGAGGCGGCTTACACGGCTTACGAAGACAAGGTCGCACGCGGCGAGATCAAGCTGTTCAAGAAGATCCCGGCGCAGCAACTCTGGCGCAAGATGCTCGGCATGCTGTTCGAGACGGGCCACCCGTGGATCACGTTCAAGGATCCGTGCAACGTGCGCTCGCCGCAGCAGCACGTCGGCGTCGTCCACTCGTCGAACCTGTGCACGGAAATCACGCTGAACACGAGCGACACCGAAATCGCGGTGTGCAACCTCGGCTCGGTGAACCTCGTCGCCCACCTGGTGAAGCAGGCCGACGGCAGCTACGCGCTCGACCACGACAAGCTGAAGCGCACGATCAGCGTCGCGATGCGCATGCTCGACAACGTGATCGACATCAACTACTACGCGGTGCCGAAGGCGCGTAACTCGAACCTGAAGCACCGTCCGGTCGGCATGGGCATCATGGGCTTCCAGGACTGCCTGCACCTGCTGCGCACGCCGTACGCGTCGGAAGCGGCGGTCGAGTTCGCCGATCGTTCGATGGAAGCGGTCTGCTACTACGCGTACTACGCGTCGACCGAGCTGGCTGAAGAGCGCGGCCGCTACTCGAGCTACCGCGGCTCGCTGTGGGATCGCGGCATCCTCCCGCAGGACACGCTGAAGCTGCTGACGGAAGCACGCGGCGGCTACGTCGAAGTCGACACCTCCGAATCGCTCGACTGGACGTCGCTGCGTTCGCGGATCGCCACGCACGGCATGCGCAACTCGAACTGCGTCGCGATCGCGCCGACGGCGACGATCTCGAACATCATCGGCGTGTCGGCCTGTATCGAGCCGACCTTCCAGAACCTGTACGTGAAGTCGAACCTGTCGGGCGAATTCACGGTGGTGAACGAGTACCTGGTGCGCGACCTGAAGGAACGCGGCCTGTGGGACGAAGTGATGGTCGCCGACCTGAAGTACTTCGACGGCATGCTGTCGCGCATCGACCGCATCCCGGCCGACCTCCGCGCGATCTACGCGACCGCGTTCGAAGTCGACCCGACGTGGCTGGTCGAAGCGGCATCGCGTCGCCAGAAGTGGATCGACCAGGCGCAGTCGCTGAACATCTACATGGGCGGCGCGTCGGGCAAGAAGCTCGACGAGGTCTACAAGCTCGCATGGCTGCGCGGCCTGAAGACGACCTACTACCTCCGCACGATGGCGGCGACGCACGTCGAGAAGTCGACGGTCGCACACGGCGCGCTGAACGCCGTGCCGACGGGCGGCGGTTCGAGCAGCGGCGGCGCGCAAGGCGCGGCTGGCGGCTTCGGTGCGGCAGGCGGCGATGCGTCGTCGGGTGCGGTCAACGCGGCACCGGCACTCGCACCGGTCGAGGCGGATGGTCCGGTGTGCACGATGCGTCCGGGCGATCCCGGCTTCGACGAATGCGAAGCGTGCCAGTAACGCAGTGCGCCTGACCTGAGAAGCAGGTCAGCGCGGCGCACACGACGACCGATCGAGGTTGAAGTGTGCGCCGCTCTCAACTAAAAAAATGATAAGGAATCTGTAACGCGGCACCTGCGTTGCAGGCAGTGACAAGCGATCGAAACATCCCCGACGACGTCGTGTTTCGATCAGCGTTCGATGCGTCGAGCGCACCTCGCGATACACGCGCGACACACATCGCGCGCTGCATGAACGACGATGCGTTGCTCAAAGTGTTGTATCGAGGTCGCAACGCGAATCGAAAAAAGGATTTTTCGTGAGCGAACCCTTTTATCGCTCAGGAAAAGATGGTACAAACCGTTCTAAATTGATGGTGAGAATTTATGCTCAACTGGGATGAAGAGAAGACTGCCGTAACTCCCGCGAGCGGAGCGCAGCAAAACGCGATGCGCACCTCCGCAGGAACGGCTGTCGGACTGCAGGCTGCAACGCCTGCCGCCCATCAGGTCCGCGACATTTTCGAAGGCGATCTTGCGGTGCCCCCGCAAGCATCGGCTGTTCCCGCCGGCGGTTCGGAAGCGCGGGTCAATGTCGCCGACAAGCGCATCATCAACGGCCAGACTGACGTCAATCAGCTGGTGCCGTTCAAGTACAAGTGGGCGTGGGAAAAGTATCTGGCCGGTTGCGCGAACCACTGGATGCCGCAGGAAATCAACATGTCCCGCGACATCGCTCTGTGGAAGGACCCGAACGGTCTGACCGAGGACGAGCGCCGCATCGTGAAGCGCAACCTCGGCTTCTTCGTGACGGCCGATTCGCTCGCGGCAAACAACATCGTGCTCGGCACGTACCGCCACATCACGGCGCCCGAGTGCCGGCAGTTCCTGCTGCGCCAGGCGTTCGAAGAGGCGATCCACACGCACGCGTACCAATACATTGTCGAATCGCTCGGTCTCGACGAAGGCGAGATCTTCAACGCGTACCACGAGGTCACGTCGATCCGCGCGAAGGACGAATTCCTGATCCCGTTCATCCACACGCTGACGGATCCGGCCTTCAAGACCGGCACGCTCGAAGCGGATCAGAAGCTGCTGAAGTCGCTGATCGTGTTCGCCTGCATCATGGAAGGCCTGTTCTTCTATGTCGGGTTTACGCAGATCCTCGCGCTCGGCCGCCAGAACAAGATGACGGGTGCTGCAGAGCAATATCAGTACATCCTGCGCGACGAGTCGATGCACTGCAACTTCGGCATCGACCTGATCAACCAGATCAAGCTCGAGAATCCGCATCTCTGGACCGCCGAATTCCGCGCCGAGATCCGCGAGCTGTTCAAGCAGGCTGTCGAACTCGAATACCGCTACGCCGAGGACACGATGCCGCGCGGCGTGCTGGGTTTGAACGCGTCGATGTTCAAGAGCTATCTGCGCTTCATCAGCAACCGTCGTTGCCAGCAGATCGGCCTTGACCCGCTCTACCCGAACGAGGAAAACCCGTTCCCGTGGATGAGCGAGATGATCGACCTGAAGAAGGAACGCAACTTCTTCGAGACGCGTGTGATCGAGTATCAGACGGGCGGCGCGCTGTCCTGGGAATAACCCGCAGCAGCGAACCCGTCACATGATGGAACAGCCGGCGGCCTCTCGGCCCCGGCTCAAGGTTTAGGAGCAAGAACGCCTGATGCAAAGCATGCCCGGTGCCTTAACGGCACGACGACACGACAGGCACTTTGCGAACCCTTCAGTGGGATGGGCAAACTTCCCTCCGGAAAAAGCGGACGGCCGTGTGGCGGTCCGCTTGATCAAGCGATTAGGGGTAGCGGCGCGAGGTGCGCCGGCTACCGACTTGATTTGGCGCGCGAGGCCGGGTGGCCACGCGCGCCATACCGTATTCATTAGCGTAAGCGCGTGGTATCCGCGTACGCCGATGAATAGCCCGCTTCGAAGCGCACGTCCTGAACAGCGTCCGCGGGAAGCGGGTTTTGACGAAGGGTGTAGTTTGAACTGACTCTCATCTGAACCTGAAGGAGAACAACATGGCACTTGCCAAGAAGAAACCGGCTGCAAAGAAGGCCGCAGTGAAGAAGGTCGCTGCGAAGAAGGCTGCTGCTCCGGCGAAGAAGGCCGTTGCAGTGAAGAAGGTTGCTGCGAAGAAGGTCGCGGTGAAGAAGGTTGCCGCGAAGAAGGCAGCACCGGCGAAGAAGGCAGCAGTGAAGAAGGTTGCTGCGAAGAAGGTCGCAACGAAGAAGGTTGCAGCCAAGAAGGTCGCGGTGAAGAAGGTTGCCGCGAAGAAGGCAGCACCGGCGAAGAAGGCCGCAGCGAAGAAGGTTGCCGCCAAGAAAGTCGCAGTGAAGAAGGTTGCTGCGAAGAAGGCCGCACCGGCTAAGAAGGCTGCTGCGAAGAAGGCCGCGCCGGCGAAGAAGGCTGCTGCGAAGAAGGCTGCGCCTGCGAAGAAGGCCGCTGCGAAGAAGGCTGCGCCTGCTGCGAAGAAGGCTGCCCCTGCGAAGAAGGCCGCTGCTCCGGCGAAGAAGGCTGCCGCTGCTGCTCCGGCTCCCGCTCCGGCGAAGAAGGCCGCGGCTCCGAAGAAGGCTGCTGCGCCGAAGAAGGCCGTCGTGAAGAAGGCTGCGCCGGCAACGACCGCGTCGACCGCATCGGTTGCGCCGGCATCGGGCGTGAAGACCGCGCTCAACCCGGCAGCGGCATGGCCGTTCCCGACCGGCAGCCGTCCGTAATCGAGGCTGACCTGCACCACCCGGACACTCACGTGGTGTCCGTGGGTTGAGTAGCGCTACTCAATCAGTCCCGCCATCTGGCTCAGGTGGCGGGATTTTTTTCGTCCGTCCTTGCCCGATGTGCCGGGTGCCCGCATACCGGACGCCCGTATGCCGGCTGCGGCGAGTACGGACGAAAAAAAACGCATGTGCAGCTTCGCACATGCGTTCGACCGCGGCTTGCGCCGCGTGCTGAGGTACCTGTTAGTGCGTGACGCGCGTGACGCCGCCGCTCGACAGCAGTCGCACGCGTTCGCCGGCGCGGAACGCTTCGCCGCTTGCAGCCTGCGTGATCGAGCGCAGGTCGCCGTTGTCGAGGCGCACGGTGATTTCGACACCGTTCGCCGTGCTGAGGTTTTCGCCGACCGCGTTGCCCGCGACCGCGCCGACGAGGCCGCCGGCGATCGCGGTCAGGATTGACCCCTTGCCGCCGCCGATCGCGCTGCCTGCCACCGCGCCGAGTGCGCCGCCGCCGAGCGTGCCGATCGCGCTGCCGCCGCCGTCGGACTGGATGCGCACCGCACGGACGCTTTCGACCGTGCCCATGCGGACCGTCTGTTCGCGCTGCGCCTGGCCGACGCTATAGACATCCGCCGAACCGGGTGCGGTGAAGCAACCGGTGAGCGTCAGCGAGGCCGTCAGCATGGCCGCGAGCGTGAGGGTCTTTTTCGTCAACATCTTTGCTCTCCCACAATATTCATTTGAGACTGTAACCGAATGCAGTCTCGAAGCGCGCGTCGATTTCGGCGCGCGTCAGTGCGTAAGTCTGGGGCCCCTGGTGGGCGATCTTGATCGAGCCCATCAGGCTCGCGAGGCGGCCCGTGGTTGCCCAGTCGAGGCCATGCTCGATGCCGTACAGCAAGCCACCCCGGAAGGCATCGCCGCAGCCGGTCGGATCGGAGATCCGCTCGGCCGGCACGACAGGAATCTGCTCCGTGCCCTGCTTGTGGCGGATGGTCGCGCCGTGCTCGCCACGCGTAATGACGAGGGCGTCGACCCGGCTGGCGATTTCATCTTCGGACCATCCCGTCTTGTCGCTCACCAGCTTGGCCTCGTAGTCGTTGACCGCCACATAGGTCGCAAGTTCAATGCTGCGGCGCAGCGTCGCACCGTCGAACAGCGGCAGACCCTGGCCCGGATCGAACACGAACGGCACGCCGGCCGTGGCGAGTTCTTCCACGTGCTGCACCATCCCGTCGAAGCCGTCGGGGCCGACGATCGCGAGCTTGATGCCGGGCGCGTCGCCCGCGTGGTTCAGGTGCGACTGCATCATCGCGCCCGGGTGGAACGCCGTGATCTGGTTGTTGTCGAGATCGGTCGTGATCATCGCCTGCGCCGTATACGTGTCGGGCAGCACGCGAACGTGGTCGCGGCGCAGGCCGAGCTGGTCGAGGCGGTCGAGGTACGGCTGCGCGTCGAGTGCGCCGATCGTCCCCATGATGCGCGCATCGCCGCCGAGCAGGTGCAGCGCGTACGCGATGTTGCCCGCACAGCCGCCGAATTCGCGGCGCATCGTCGGCACCAGGAAGCTCAGGTTGATGAGGTGCACCTGGTCGGGCAGGATGTGCTCGCGGAACCGACCCTCGAAAGTCATGATGGAATCGTAGGCGATCGAGCCGCAAATCAACGTAGCCAAGGTGTGCGTTCCTGTAGAAATGAGGGACCCTGCGCGACAACGCCGCGCGAAAGGCGCGACGCGGCAGGGGAAACCGGAAGAAAGCTTACTTCAGTGCGGCGAGCGCTGCATCGTAGTTCGGCTCGTCCTTGATTTCGCCGACGAGTTCCGCGTGGATCACCTTGTCCTGCTCGTCGAGCACGACGACCGCACGTGCGGTCAGGCCGTTCAGCGGGCCGCTCGTCACGTCGACGCCGTACGCGTTCGCGAACGCGCGGCCGGTGCGGAACGTCGAAGCCGTCACGACGTTCTCGAGGCCTTCGGTCGTGCAGAAGCGCGTAGCAGCGAACGGCAGGTCGGCGGACACGACGACGACGACCGTGTTGTCGAGCGACGATGCGGCTTCGTTGAACTTGCGGGTCGACGTCGCGCAGGTCGGCGTGTCGAGGCTCGGGACGATGTTCAGCACCTTGCGCTTGCCGGCGAAGCTGGCGAGCGACAGGTCGGCGAGGTCCTTGCCGACCAGCTTGAAATCGGCGCCTTGCGCGCCGACGGCCGGGAACGTGCCGGCGAGATCGATCGGGTTGCCACCCAGCGTAACTTTGCTCATGTTCGTGCTCCGAAATAGCGCGCCGCTCGGGCGCGCGGGTTGAGACGGGCGCGCAGGCGCGCGCCGCGGCGCGTCACGGATAGAAAATCTGGACGCGGAAATTCGAGGCGGGCGTGCCGTTCGTTTCGACGCGGACGACCATCGTCTGCGTCGTGCCGGGCGGCAGCCCGGCGTCGATCGGCGTGCCCGGGCGCACGTAGTCGCGCGGCGCGAGTACGCGGCGCACGGTCACGTGGTTGGTGTCGTCGAGCAGCGTCAGCTCGAGCGACGGGTAGGCGAGTGCGACGCGATAGCGGTTCGTCAGCGGCACTTTCAGTTCGAGCTCGCGCGGGCCGTCGAGCTGGCGCAGGTCGGTTGCGTCAAGCCGCAGGCCGTCGATCGCGCGCGGCGGCGCGACCGTGCAGCCGAGCGGCGCGCAGGCCTGCCGGAACCAGCCCTGCGTGACGGGCCAGTAGATCATCAGCGTTTCGCGCTGCCACCATGCGAGTTGCCCGACGAGCAGCACGGCGAGCACGGCAGCGACGAGGCCACCGAAAAACCCGCCGAGCATGCCGCGCCGCTGCGGTGCGCGCGTCTCGCGCGTGACGGCGAAGTGCGGACGATCGTCGTCGGTCAACGTAGCGGGGAACGGTGCGGCCGGTGCGTTGGTGGCCGTGGCGGGCGTCTCGTCGTGCCGTGTGGCGCCGGTGCCAGGCTCGGGCTCGGATCCAGGTGCGGCGACGGCCGGCGCTGGTGTGAACGCAAAACGCGGTTCGCGCGGCACGTGTTCGTCGTCCGGCACGGCGAAGTGCGCGGTGCCGACGGGCTCTGCGGCATCGCGAGTGGTCTCTGCGTCCGACGGACGGTGGGCGACGAAGCGGGGCTCACGCGGGTCGTGTTCGACGGACGCGGCGGATGGTTCGGAATCCTGCGGCGTTTGCGTTTGCGTCTGCGCCGGCAGCGATTCGGCCGGTTGCGCGACGGCAGTGGAGATATCCAGCTCGGTCGGGGAGGGCGCGACCGGTGCGGGCGTACCCGACAGGTGAACGACGCCGGCTTCGGTGGACGGAAGGGCGAGCGGGATCAGCGGCTCGGTGCGCAGGGTCTGCACGTTGTGCTGCAGCGACGGGTCGACGCCGGCATCGAGCCACGGCGCCCACATGTCCCAGCCTTCCGGCTTGTAATCGGTGTCGGAAGGGGGCCCGGCCGGCGCTTCGGCAGCGAACAGCCGAGGCGGGGCCGGAAGAGGCGCATCGCCGCGATCCGGCGCGGCAGCCGGTTCGGTCAGGGCCGGTTCAGGCTGCTGCGCGTGCTCGGGAACGAGCGACTCGGATGCGTTGAAGACTTCGTGGCAATGCCCGCAGCGCACGAGCCCTTGATGCAGCGAGAGCTGTTCCTGCTGCAGCCGGAAGACGGTTTCGCAATGAGGGCAGCGCGTCGCAAGAAGCATGTCGAGCCGGGCGGCCTGCTGGCCAGAGTGAAGGACAGCGCTATTCTAATGGCTTTCGCGTCGGGTTCCGGCGAGGCATACCCAACCTTCGTGCTCACGCCAGACCGAGATGTCGACGTAGCGTGCGTAGACGGCCGCCACTTCGTCCGCCTGGCGCGCGAGCACGCCCGACAGCGCGATGCGCCCACCCGGCTTGACCTTCGATGCGAGCATCGACGCCATCAGCTTCAGCGGATTCGACAGGATGTTCGCGACGACGATGTCGAATTCACCGTCCGGGCATGCATCGGGCAGGCCGTACGTGACTTCCGCACGGTTGCGTTCGCTGTTCTGCCGCGCGGATTCGACCGCCTGCGGATCGATGTCGATGCCGATCACGGGGTTCGCCCCGCATTTCTTCGCGAGGATCGCGAGAATTCCGGAGCCGCAGCCGTAGTCGAGCACCGACTGGCCGGGCTGCACCGACTGCTCGAGCCATTCCATGCACAGGCGTGTGGTCGGGTGGCTGCCGGTGCCGAATGCGAGGCCGGGATCGAGTTCGAGGATGAGCGCGTCGGGATCGGGCGCATCGTGCCACGACGGCACGACCCAGATCCGCTCGCCGATCGGGATCGGCTCGAACTGCGATTGCGTGAGACGCACCCAGTCCTGCTCTTCGACTTCGCGCACGGTGAATGCCGGCGTCTCGGCGACGCCGATCTCGTTCGCGGCCGCCGCAAGCAGCACGGCCGGCTCATGGTCGGCCGCGAGCAGCGCGACCACGCGCGAGTGCTGCCACGCGGTGCGGTCGGGCACGAGGCCCGGCTCGCCGAAGAGCGGCTGTTCGTCGGGCGTGTCGGCGTCGGCATCTTCGACCGACACCGACAGCGCGCCGAGTTCGAGCAGCGCGTCGGACAGCGCCTCCGCATGCTCACGGGCCAGTTCGACGACGAGTTCGCGATAGCTCATGCTTACGCTTCTTCCGGTGCGACCTGCTGCTTCTGGGCGAGCCGGTTTTCGAGGTAATGGATGCTGGTGCCGCCTTCGACGAACTTCGAATCGATCATCAGCTCGCGGTGCAGCGGGATGTTGGTCTGGATGCCTTCGACGACCATTTCCGACAGCGCGATGCGCATCCGGCTGATCGCCTGCTCGCGCGTCGCGCCGTAGGTGATCAGCTTGCCGATCATCGAATCATAGTTCGGCGGCACGAAATAGCCATTGTAGGCATGCGAGTCGACGCGCACGCCGGGGCCGCCCGGCGTATGCCACGACGTGATCCGGCCCGGCGACGGCGTGAACTTGAACGGATCTTCCGCGTTGATCCGGCATTCGATCGCATGTCCGCGGAACTGGATGTCGCGCTGGCGCAGCGTGAGCTTCTCGCCGGCCGCGATGCGGATCTGTTCCTGCACGATGTCGACGCCCGTGATCAGCTCCGATACCGGGTGCTCGACCTGCACGCGCGTGTTCATCTCGATGAAGTAGAACTCGCCGTTTTCGTACAGGAATTCGAACGTGCCCGCACCGAGATAGCCCATCTTCTTGCACGCGTCCGCACAGCGGTCGCCGATGCGGTCGATCAGGCGGCGCGGAATGCCGGGTGCCGGCGCTTCCTCGATCACCTTCTGGTGGCGGCGCTGCATCGAGCAATCGCGCTCGCCGAGCCAGATCGCGTTCTTGAACGCGTCGGACAGCACCTGGATTTCGATGTGGCGCGGGTTCTCGAGGAACTTCTCCATGTACACCTGCGGGTTGCCGAACGCACGGCCGGCTTCCTCGCGGGTCATGTTGACCGCGTTGACGAGCGCGGCCTCGGTGTGCACGACGCGCATCCCGCGCCCGCCACCGCCGCCTGCCGCCTTGATGATGACCGGATAGCCGATCGCGCGCGCAATCTTGACGATCTCCTTCGGATCGTCCGGCAACGCGCCTTCCGAGCCCGGCACGCACGGCACGCCGGTCTTGATCATCGTCTGCTTCGCGGTGACCTTGTCACCCATCATGCGGATCGTTTCCGGGCGCGGGCCGATGAACGTGAAGCCCGACTGCTCGACGCGTTCCGCGAAGTCGGCGTTCTCGGACAGGAAGCCGTAGCCGGGGTGGATCGCCTCGGCATCGGTGACTTCCGCGGCGCTGATCAGCGCCGGCATGTTCAGGTAGCTCAGGTTCGACGGGGCCGGGCCGATACAGACGGCTTCGTCCGCGAGGCGCACGTACTTGGCTTCCTTGTCGGCTTCCGAGTAGACGACCACCGTCTTGACGCCGAGCTCGCGGCACGCACGCTGGATGCGCAGCGCGATTTCACCGCGGTTGGCAATGAGGATTTTTTCAAACATAGCGAGTATTCGTCTCTTCGAGGGGCGCGCGAACGGCGCCTGGCGGGCATCGGCGGCGCGCGGCCCGCAGGCCGCGCGGCGGACTTAGCCGATCACGAAAAGCGGCTGGCCGTATTCGACGGCCTGGCCGTTCTCGACGAGGATTTCCTTGATCACGCCGGCCTTGTCCGACTCGATCTCGTTGAGCAGCTTCATCGCTTCGATGATGCAGATCGTCTGGCCTTCCTTGACCGTATCGCCCACCTGGACGAACGGGTCCGCGCCCGGCGACGGTGCGCGATAGAACGTGCCGACCATCGGCGACGTCACGACGTGGCCCTGCGGCACAGCCGGAGCGGCTGCGGCGCCAGCGGCCGGCGCGGCAGCGCCTTCGGTCGGCAGCGCGGCCGACGGAGCGGGCGCGCTGACTTGCGGGGCATACCCAGCCGTCGGCTGCACGTAGACCGGCGGCGCGTTCTTGACGATGCGCACCTTGCCTTCGCCTTCCGTCACTTCCAGCTCGGAGATGCCGGATTCGGAAACGAGGTCGATCAGAGTTTTCAGCTTACGAAGATCCATCGGGAATTCCCCTTTCAATACGTGAAAGCGCCGGTTAGGGGCCGGCGCTGAATCTAGATCGCGAAATCAGCCGCGCGACGTGCCTTGCAGCTTGTCCAGCGCGTACTCGAGCGCGTACAGATAACCTTTCCAGCCGAGCCCGCAGATCACGCCTTCGGCCTGGTCGGAAAAGTAGGAGTGGTGCCTGAACGCTTCGCGGCGATGCACGTTCGACAAGTGAACCTCGACGAACGGGATGCCAACGCCGGCGATCGCGTCCCGGATCGCGACACTCGTGTGCGTGTACGCGGCCGGATTGATCAGGATGAAATCGGTCTGTTCTTCCCGCGCGGCCTGGATGCGGTCGACCAGCGCACCTTCATGGTTGCTCTGGAACGACGACAGTTCGGCGCCGGCTTCCCGGGCGCGCGCGGCAAGCGCCTGATCGATCTGTGCGAGCGTGACGCGGCCGTACACCTCCGGTTCCCGGGTGCCGAGAAGGTTCAGGTTGGGGCCGTGCAGCACCAGCAATCGTGTCATGGTCGCTTCTATTTCTGCGGAATTGCGCGAACTTTAGCGCTATTTAGAGAAATTTGTCTAGTTTTGCCGAACGACCGAGCGCATGCGACCTGCAAGAATTACCGGCGCGCATCCAAAGTATCGGCGAATTCACGCGAAATTGCGGCGATCGACGGGCAAATCGCCGCCAACGTGCGGGCCGCCGTTCGGACAGCTTACAGCGCGTCGAGCGTCTTTTTCAGCTCGGCCGGCTGGATTTGTCCTAATTTTGTCTCGCGAATCTTGCCGGTTTCGTCGATGACGACCGTAAACGGCAGCGCACCGGCGGTATTCCCGAAATTACGGGCCAGATCGGCGCCCGCATATCCGCTGACGAATACCGGATAGTCGACCTTCACCTTCTGCAGAAAGTTCTTCACGTTCTGTTCGGAATCGACGCCGATCCCGATGAAACGGATGCCCTTCTGCTTGTATTGATGTGACAGCGCGACGAGCTCCGGCATCTCCTCGACGCACGGGCCGCACCATGACGCCCAGAAATTGACGACGACTTTCTGGCCCTTGAATGCGGACAACGTGGCGGGCTTGCCGTCGGTGCCCGTCAGCGACGCGGCCCACAACTGCTCGACCGGGCTGCCGTGTGCGGCGGGCGCGGCGACGGCGACACCGTCGTCGGCGGTGCCGCGGAACCAATGGCCGGCGGCGAGCCCGCCGGCAACGGCGGCGGCCGCGACCACCGCGAGCGCCAACATGCGTTTCATCATCATCGTTGAATCATTCCGGTTCGGAAGGGGCCTTGCCTGCTTCGACGAGCGCGCGCAGCGCGGCGGCATCCGCACGGGCGACCCGGCCGCGCGCGTCGGCCTTGACCGCGCCGCGCAGGTCGTCGCTCGCATAGAGCGCGAGGTGGATGCCGATCGCATCGACGTCGCGCCGCGGGCGCCACAGGAAACTGAGCGTCTCGACGTCGGCGCGACCCGCGAAGTGCCGCGTCTCGGATACGTCGTACTGGACGTTCTGGTTCAGCAGGTAGATCGCGACGTCCTTCGGGTTGTCGGTGAATGCCTGCAAATGGATATCCGAATGCGCGTTCGCGGTGCCGTTCAGCACGGCGCCCGTCACATAAGGATGGAACTCGGCGAGCCGGCGCATCCAGTCGAGCGCGATTTCGCGCAGGCGGCGCAGTTCGTCCGGCTGCGTGTCGCTCTGGAACAGGGCGAGGTACTCGCGCAGTTCTTCCTCGATCTGGTCGTTATCCGGCAGCCATTCACCGGCAACGCGCGTATCTCCCAGCAACTGGCGCGCGGCCTTGCGTTTTGCGCCGGCATAGTCCAGGCCGTCCTCCGCGATCAGGCGCGCGGCGGACTGGGCGATTTCCTCGCGGACGCGCCGCGGGTCGAGAAGGGTTTTACGAGACATGATCCGGCAATCATACTCGATCGCCGCAGGGCCCGAGCGCGGGTGCGGCGGCCTGCCGCCCGGCGTGCCGGCGACGTTCGCGCGCAGCGTTCGGGCCGCCGGGCACGGCAGGCCGTCAGTTACAATAGCGTTCTTTGTGTCGCGGCAAAAGCCGTTGGCCGGGCGCCGGCCGCACGGCCTGTCCGCCGCGCCGCACACGCATCCTTTCCGAATCGACGGCGCCCGGCGGCGCGAAAGCATTCATCTATGCACATCCACATTCTTGGCATCTGCGGCACCTTCATGGGCGGTCTCGCCGTACTCGCGCGCGAGGCGGGCCACACGGTGACGGGTTGCGACGCGGGCGTCTATCCGCCGATGAGCACGCAGCTCGAGGCGCAGGGCATCACGCTGATCGAGGGCTACGGCGCCGAGCAGATCGACCTGAAACCGGACCTGTTCGTGATCGGCAACGTCGTCACGCGCGGCAATCCGCTGATGGAGGCGATCCTGGATCGCGGCCTGCCGTACGTGTCGGGCCCGCAGTGGCTCGGCGAGCACGTGCTGGCCGGCAAATGGGTGCTCGCGGTCGCGGGCACGCACGGCAAGACGACCACGTCGTCGATGCTCGCGTGGCTGCTGGAAGACGCGGGCCTGAACCCGGGTTTCCTGATCGGCGGCGTGCCGCTGAACTTCGGCGTGTCGGCGCGGCTCACCGATTCGAGCTTCTTCGTGATCGAGGCCGACGAATACGATACGGCGTTCTTCGACAAGCGCTCGAAGTTCGTCCACTACCGGCCGCGCACCGCGGTGCTGAACAATCTCGAATTCGATCACGCCGACATCTTCCCGGATCTCGCCGCGATCGAGACGCAATTCCACCATCTCGTGCGGACGGTGCCCGGTGTCGGCCGGATCGTCACGAACGGCCGCTCGGACGCGCTCGAGCGCGTGCTGGCGCGCGGCTGCTGGAGCGAGGTCGAGCGCTTCGGCGTCGACGGCGGCTGGCAGGCGCTGCCGGCCGAGGACGGCGTGCCGGTCGACGAGCGCTTCGCGGTGTATTCGCACGCGGAACGCGTCGGCGAAGTCGCGTGGCAGGTGCAGGGCGATCACAACCGGATGAACGCGCTCGCGGCGATCGCGGCCGCGCGCCACGTCGGTGTGCCGCCCGCGCAGGCGGCCGAATCCCTTGCTTCGTTCCGCAACGTGAAGCGCCGGATGGAAGTGCGCGGCAGCGTGGACGGCGTGACCGTCTACGACGATTTCGCGCACCATCCGACCGCGATCGACACCACGATCGCCGGCCTTCGTGCACGCATCGGCCGTCAGCATGCCCGCATCCTCGCGGTGCTCGAGCCGCGCTCGAACACGATGAAGCTCGGCGTGATGAAGTCGCAACTGCCGGCGAGCCTGGCCGACGCCGATCTCGTGTTCGGCTACGGCGCGCCGACCGGGCGCGATGCGCTCGGCTGGAATCTGGCCGAGGCGCTGGCGCCGCTTGGCGAGAAGGCGCACGCATTCGACGATCTGCACCTGCTGGTGAAGTCCGTCGTCGCAGCCGCCCGGCCGGGCGACCACGTGCTCGTGATGAGCAACGGCGGCTTCGGCGGCGTGCACCAGAAGCTGCTCGACGCGCTCGGGAGCCGCACGTGATCCTGTACCTGCACGGCTTCCGGTCGTCGCCGGAATCGCAGAAGTCGCGGCTGCTCGCCGCGCGCATGGCCGAACTGGGCCGCACCCGCGAGTGGCGGTGCCCGTCGCTGTCGGTGTCGCCGCTCGAAGCGATCGCGGTGGCGGAAGCCGAGGTGGCTGGTGCGCGCGACGTGACCGTCATCGGCAGTTCGCTCGGCGGCTATTACGCCACGTGGCTGGCCGAAAAGCACGGCTGGAAGGCCGTGCTGCTGAATCCGGCCATCGTGCCGCAGCGCGATCTCGAGCAGCATCTCGGCGAACAGCCGCTGTACCACGGCGGCGGCACGATCGTCGTCGAGCGCCGTCACCTGCATGAGCTCGATGCGCTGCGCGTGCCGGCGATCACGCGTGCCGAACGCTACTATTTGTTCGCGGCGACCGGTGACGAGGTGCTCGATTACCGCGAGATGCTCGCGCATTACCCGGGCGCGAAGACGCGCGTGATCGAAGGCAGCGATCACGGGATCAGCGAATTTGCCGACTATGTCGACGACGTTCTCGCCTTTTGCGACGGAAAGACGTCTTAAACCGGCCATGTGCCGATCGAATTCCCATCATCATGCGGCGCCGCCGACGCGGCGGCCGGCAGTCTGAACGAGAGTACTGAGTGAACGTTTTCTTCGAGGAATCGGGCAGTTTCAAGGCGGGCAGCGTGCTGTCGCGCCAGGGCGACGCGTTTCAGGTCGAGTTGCCCGGCGGGCGGCGGGCGAAGGTGCGCGCGAAAGACGTGCTGATCGAATTCGACAAGCCGGCCGCGAGCGAACTGATGCAGGAGGCCGACACGGCCGCGCAGCAGATCGATCTGGATTTCCTGTGGGAATGCGCGCCGGCCGACGAGTTCGCGTACACGGCGCTGGCCGCGGAATACTTCGGCGCGACTTACGGCCCGGTCGAGCGTGCGGCGCTGGTGCTGCGGCTGCACGGTTCGCCCGTCTACTTCCGCCGCAAGGGGCGCGGCCAGTACCAGCGCGCGCCGGAAGAGCAGCTCAAGATGGCGCTCGCGTCGCTCGAGCGCAAGCGCCAGCAGGCGCTCGTCCAGGCGCAGTATGAAGAGGAGCTGAAGGCCGGCAAGTTGCCGGACGCGTTCGCGGGCAAGGTACTCGGGTTGCTGACGCGGCCGGACAAGAATGCGATCGAATACAAGGCGATGGAAGCGGCGGCCGGTGCGCGCGGCGTGTCGCCGGCGCGGCTGATGCTCGACTGCGGCGGCATCGCGTCGCCGCGTGCGCTGCACGAGGCGCGCTTCCTCGCGGAATTCTTCCCGCACGGCACGGGCTTTCCGGCCGTCACCGTCGGCCCGCTGCCGGACGACCTGCCGCGCGCAAACGTCCAGGCGTTCTCGATCGACGACATCACGACGACCGAAATCGACGACGCGTTCTCGGTCGAGCACCTGGCCGACGGCCGCGTGCGGATCGGCGTGCACATCGCGGCGCCGGCGCTCGGCATCGTGCGCGGCGACCCGGTCGACGCGATCGCGCGCACGCGCCTGTCGACCGTCTACATGCCGGGCGACAAGATCACGATGCTGCCGGACGACGTCGTCGACGTGTTCACGCTGAAAGAGGGGGATTACCGTCCGGCGCTCTCGCTGTACATCATCGTCAATCGCGAAACCCAGGAGATCGTCGCGAACGAGACGCGCGCCGAGCTCGTGTTCGTGAAGAACAACCTGCGGCACAACCACCTCGACGAGCTCGTCAACGAAGAGACGCTCGCGGCCGGTACCGGCGACTATCCGCACAAGGACGACATCGCCGTGCTGTGGCCGCTCGCGCAGGCGCTGTTCGAGAAGCGCCAGGTCGCGCGCGCGGGCTACGGCCTGAAGCGCGAGGTGCAGCGCAACACCGATTACAACTTCTACGTCGACGGCGAGCACGTGTCGATCACGCCGCGCCGTCGCGGGTCGCCGCTCGACCTGATCGTGTCGGAGCTCGCGATCCTGGCGAACTCGACCTGGGGCGCCTTCCTGCACGACCACACGGTGCCGGGCATCTACCGCTCGCAGCGCGGCTTCGGCGCGCCGGGCCCCAAGCGCACGCGGATGCAGACGACGGCCGCGCCGCACGAAGGCCTCGGCGTCGCGCAGTACGCGTGGAGCACGTCGCCGCTGCGCCGCTACGTCGACCTCGTGAACCAGTGGCAACTGCTCGCGTGCGTGCAGCATGGCGTCACCGCGAAGCTCGCCGCACCGTTCAAGCCGAAGGACGCGGATCTCTACGCGGTCGTGCAGGGCTTCGACGACACCTACACGGCCTACGCCGACTACCAGCGCCGGATGGAGTATTTCTGGTGCCTGCGCTGGCTCGCGCAGGAACAGAAGAAGCAGGTCGTCGCGAGCGTCGTGAAGGGCGACCTCGTGCGCCTCGAGGAAATTCCGCTGCTGCTGCACGTGCCGGGGCTCGGCGTGCATGCGCGCGGTACGCGCGTGCTGCTCGACGTGATGTCGCTCGACGAGCTGACGATCGAGGCGTCGGTGCGGTTGCTGAACGTGCTCGACGCGCCGACCGTGACGAGCGGCGACGCGGCCGAGGAAGAGGATGACGCCGAAGGCGGCGACGACACGCTGATCGACGCCGAAGACGCGACGGCCGAAACCGAAGCCGAAGCACTGGCGGAGGCGGATGGCGCGGCGGCCGGTGAAGGCGGCGAAGCCGCGAACGGCAACGCCGGCGAAGAGGGGCGCACATCATGACCGCGGGTGCGTCGATGAGCGGCGCCGACCGCTATGTCGTATTCGGCAACCCGGTGGCGCACAGCAAGTCGCCGTTCATCCACGCGCAGTTCGCCGCGCAAACGGGGGAGTCGATCGAATACACGCACCGGCTCGCGCCGCTCGACGGTTTCGACGCGGCCGTGCGGGCCTTCGTCGCCGAGGGCGGTCGCGGCGCGAACGTGACGGTGCCGTTCAAGCTCGAAGCGCATGCGCTCGCCGACACGTTGTCGCCGCGCGCGGCGGCGGCGGGTGCCGTGAACACGCTGCGCATCGACGCCGACGGCCGCATCCATGGCGACAACACCGACGGTGTCGGCCTCGTGCGCGACATCGAAGCGAATCTCGGCGTGTCGCTGGCGGGCGCACGCATCCTGCTGCTCGGCGCGGGCGGCGCGGCGCGCGGTGTCGTGCTGCCGCTGCTCGATCGCGCGCCGCTGTCGATCGGAATCGTGAACCGCACCGCGAGCAAGGCCGAAGCGCTCGTCGGCCAGTTCATGCAGGCCGCGCACGATGCGGGCTGCACGCTCGCGGGCGGCGGCCCGGACGTCGTGCGCGCGGAGCCGTACGACGTGGTGATCAACGCGACGGCCGGCAGCCTCGATGCCGCGCTGCCGGAGTGCGATGCCGCTGCATTCGGCACGGGCACGCTCGCGTACGACATGATGTACGGCGCGCAGCCGACGGTATTCATGCAGCATGCGGCATCGCTCGGCGCGCGCACCGCCGACGGGCTCGGCATGCTCGTCGAGCAGGCGGCCGAATCGTTCTTCATCTGGCGCGGCGTGCGGCCGGACGGCGCACCGGTGCTGGCCGCTCTGCGCCAGGCGCTCGCGGCGAGCTGAGCGGGAGCGCGGCACGTGGTGGCGGTGAGCGGCACGCAGCACACGCGGACGGTGAGCCCGACCCGCTGGATCGTTTATGCGGGATCCGTGTTCGCGGGTGCGTGGCTCGCGACGCAACTGTTCTATCTCGCGCAGATCGCGCTGTGGTCGTTCGTGAACCCGGGCTCGACCGCGTTCATGCGCACCGACGCGTGGTGGCTGTCGCGCGACAAGCCGCCCGCGCAGATCCAGCATCAATGGGTGCCGTACGACCAGATCTCGCGCAACCTGAAGCGCGCACTGATCGCGTCGGAAGATTCGACTTTCGCGACCAACAACGGCTACGACGTCGACGCGATCCTGCAGGCGTGGGAGAAGAACAAGGCGCGCGGCCGGATCGTCGCGGGCGGCTCGACGATCACGCAGCAGCTCGCGCGCAACCTGTTCCTGTCGCGCGAGAAGAGCTACATCCGCAAGGGGCAGGAGCTCATCATCACGTGGATGCTCGAAACGGTGCTCGACAAGGAGCGGATCTTCGAGATCTACCTGAATTCCGTCGAGTGGGGGCGCGGCGTGTACGGCGCCGAAGCGGCCGCCCGCTATTACTACAGGATTCCCGCGAGCCGGCTCGGCGCGTGGCAATCGGCGCGTCTCGCGGTGATGCTGCCGAAGCCGCGCTGGTTCGACGCGCATCGCGGCTCGGCGTACCAGGCGCAGCGCGCGGCGGTCATCGCCCGACGGATGGGGGCGGCCGAGCTGCCGCAATCGGAGTGAACGGCGCGCTGGCGCCGTCGCATTGACCGTTTCGTCGCCCGGGCGCCTGTCATGGGCCGTTTGTGCGCTGCAGCGCATTCATGTCGCGATCATTTCGGGCCACATCCTTTAGACGAATCCGTCTATTTCGTTTTGCTGAGCAATACCGGGCGTCGTGTGATTTTGTTCGCCGATATGGCACGAAATTCGGGGATTTTTAGTCTCCGCGGATAAACGCGAAAGCCCGTGAAAGGCGCGTGAAATGCAATGTTTCGCGAACCGAAGCATTCCTGAAAGGTGTGCGCCGCACCGGCCGCCCGCCAAATATTTCAAAATTTTTCAAAGCTGACGGGCTCGCGTATATTGGCCAGCGCCTCGGCTTATCGGCCGCAATCGAGGCGGGGGGTGGCTTATCCGGCTGCTCGACACAAAAAACATCCGAGAGAAGGAAAGCAACGATGCCAGCAAGCAAAGCGAAGCTGTTGTTGGGAGTGGTGTTTTCTTCGCTGATTCTGACGGCCTGCAACGACGACGTGACATCGTCCGCTGCTGCCAGCGCCAACAGCTCAGCCGATCCCGCCGGTCAGGCGGACAGGGCGTACAACGATCCGAACAGTTATTCGTCGAGCGCGAACGCGTCGCTCGACGCCTCCGCCGCGGTTGAAAAGGCCGCCGTCACGCATCACCAGATCACCCTCAACGGCAAGACGATCCGCTACACGGCCACGGCCGGCCACCTCGTCGCGCGCAATCCGCAGACCGGCGCGCCCGAAGCATCGTTCTTCTATGTCGCCTATACGGCCGACAACCAGCCCGCGGCGAAGCGGCCCGTCACGTTCCTGTACAACGGCGGCCCCGGCTCGGCATCGGTATGGCTGCACCTCGGCTCGTTCGGCCCGCGTCGGATCCAGACGGGCGACCCGAACGCGAATACGTCGACGTTCCCGTTCGTCGACAACCAGGAAAGCCTGCTCGACACGACCGACCTCGTGTTCGTCGATGCGATCGGCACCGGCTTCTCCGAAGCGATCGCGCCGAACACGAACCAGACGTTCTGGGGCGTCGACCAGGACGGCGGCGCGTTCCGCGATTTCGTGACGCGCTACATCACCGTGAACCAGCGCAACGACTCGCCGAAGTACCTGTTCGGCGAATCGTACGGCACACCGCGCACCGACGTGCTCGCGAACCTGCTCGAGACGGCCGGCGTGAAGCTCGACGGCATCGTGCTGCAGTCGTCGATCCTGAACTACAACGTGAACTGCGACATGGCGAGCGACTACATCGGCAACTCGAACAACGGGTCGAGCCCGGTGAGTTGCGCGGGTTTCGTGCCGTCGTATGGCACCGTCGGCGCGTACTACCAGCTCGACAACCCGAACCCGTCGAGCCTGCCGCAGTATGCGGACCAGATGCGCCTGCTGACGGCCGGCAGCTACGCGCCTGCCGTGAACGCGTACCTGGCGAGCCATACGCCGCCGCCGCCGACCCTCGTCACGACGATGGTGAATTCGACCGGCGTGAAGCAGTCGCTGTGGAATGCGAACTTCAACGTGGTCCCGACCTTCTTCGACAACAGCTTCCAGCTGTCGCTGATCCCGGGCACGCTGATCGGCCGCTACGACGCGCGCGTGAACGTGCCGGTGTCGAGCCCGCTGGCGGCCGACGGCGATCCGTCGAGCTCGTTCATCACGAAGCCGTTCACCGACACGATCGGCAAGTACCTGCCGAACGAGCTGAAGTACACCGCGCAGTCGGCCTACTCGTTGAGCAGCAATGCGATCAACACGTGGGACTGGACGCACGATGGCCTCGCGATGCCGGACACGATCCCCGATCTCGCCGCGGCGCTGTCGCTGAATCCGCAGCTGAAGGTGTTGTCGCTGAACGGGTATCACGACATCGCGACGCCGTTCTACCAGACCGAGCTCGACCTCGCGCGGCTCGGGACGCAACCGAACCTGACGATCAAGGACTATCAGGGCGGACACATGGTCTATCTCGACGATACGTCGCGTCCGCAGGAGAAAGCCGACCTCGTGACCTTCTACAACGCGGCCGCGCATTGATGCTGCGCCACGCAGGCGACGCGCGCCCGCGGGGGCGCCGCGCCTGCCGTCGACGACCTCATTCCAGACTGGAGCCTGATATGAAGAATCGTTTCATCGTCGTTGCCGCGGCGCTCGCCTGTGCCGGCGCCGCAGCATCCGTATCCGCGTTCGCGCAGGCGAGCGACGCCGCCGCCCCGGCGCGTGCGCGCCAGGCGCAGCTCGGCGATCCGTACGTACCGCCGGCCGCGCGCAAGCCGACCGCCGGCACGCAGACGACGGGCGCCGCGCTGCATGCGCAGGTGGTGCGCAAGCTCGCGCGGCAGTTCAGCGCGGCCGACGCGCAGAACACGGGTTCGATCACCGAATCGCAGGCACGCGCGGCCGGCCTCGGCTATGTCGCGAACCACTTCCGGCAGATCGACTCGGGCGGCAACGGCCGCGTGTCGTTCGCGGACGTCCAGCGCTACATGCAGGCACGCAGCACGAGCAGCCAGCAGTAAGCGCGGCGCGCGGTGAGCAAACGGGGGCGGAACCTGCTGCACGGCGGGTTCCGCCCCCGTGCACATGAAGCCGCCGTTACGTCGAAGACGCGGCGGATTCGTGCCGAATTCTCATTATCTGGGCAACGCATTCAAATATTGGAGACGAGTGCGTGCGCTCCTACAATCCGAAGCACATCACAGCTTCGGATCCACGCATCGCGTGGCGCCCGACGCACACGGAGACACCTTCCATGAAGTTCGCCGGGCGCTTTATTCGGTGCATCGACCGCCGCCTCGTCGCGACGCCGGACGTTATTCCGGCATCGTGCGAACGGCTTCACCGGTTCCGTTGAAGAAGCCCGCCCCATGACCAAGATGCCCGACACCCTTGCCCTCGACGCCCGGCGTGCGACGCCGGACGATGCGTCACTGACCGACAGCATCGGCGCGACCAGCACGCCGCTCGATCTCGCCGCGCAGCAGGCTGGTACGCAGACGCTGCTGCGCGGCCTCGCGATCCTCGAGGCGATCGCGAACGGCGCGCGCGACATGCGCGCGATCGGCGCCGCGCTCGGCACGACGCGCAGCACCACGCACCGGCTCGTCAGCAGCCTCGTGCAGGCGCGCTACCTGCGCCAGGTGCAGGGCGGCTACCTGCTCGGCCCGAAGCTGATCGAGCTCGGCACGATCGCGCTCGAGCAGATGCCGCTCACCGCGGTGGCGCGCCCGCACCTCGAAGCGCTCGCGGAAGCGACGCTCGACACGATCCATCTCGGCGTGCGCGACGGCGACGACGTGCTGTACATCGACAAGATTCCCGGTACGCGCGGCCTCGAGATGCGCTCGCGCGTCGGCCACCGGATGCCGCTCGCATCGACCGGCATCGGCAAGGCGATGATGCTCGACACCGATCCCGACACGTGGCGCTCGCTATTCGAGGCCGCCCGGCGGGCGCTTGCCGGCGTCAGTTTCAAGCCGGACAACCGGCCCGAGACGAGCGCGTTCCTGCAGCGCATGGCGCATTACGCGGCCGGCGGCTATACGTTCGATCTCGAGGAGAACGAGGCGTCGATCCGCTGCGTGGCGGCGCCGATCCGCGACGCATCGGGCGCGATCGTCGCGGCCGTGTCGGTCGCGAGCACGATTCCGTACATGTCGCACGACCGGATGGACGAACTGATTCCGCTCGTGCAGCGCGAAGCGCGAGCCATTTCCGCGGAACTGGGCTGGAGCCCGCCGCAGGGTACCCGCAGGATCAAACGATGACGACTTCGACCCGGCCCGTTCCGGATGCCAGCTCCGCCACCCCGTCGCTGATCGCGCTCGACTGGGGCACGACGTCGCTGCGCGCCTATCTGTACGACGCGCACGGCGCGCTCATCGACACGCGCAGCCGTGCGGCGGGCGTGATGCATGTGCCGGGCGGCGGCGCGCGCGCGTTCGACGCGGTGTTCGAGGAAGCGTGCGGCGACTGGCTCGACCGCACGCCGGGCCTGCCGGTGCTCGCCGCCGGGATGGTCGGCAGTGCGCAAGGCTGGCGCGAGGCGCCGTACGTCGCGGTGCCGGCCGGCGCCGACGCGCTCGTCGCGGGCCTCATCACGGTGACGACGGCGCGCGGCACGACGATCTCGATCGTGCCGGGCGTCATCGCCACGGGCGAACTGCCCGACGTGATGCGCGGTGAAGAAACGCAGATATTCGGTGCGCTCGCGAGCGATCCCACGCTTGGCGCCGATCGTTCAGGGGTACTGATCGGCTTGCCGGGCACCCATGCGAAATGGGCGTGGGTGAGGGACGGGCTGATCGAGCGCTTCCAGACCTTCATGACGGGCGAGCTGTTCGCGGTGCTGCGCGACCACACGATCCTCGGCCGCACGATGCGCGCGGGCGCGTCGCCCGATCGCGCGGCGTTCGTGCGCGGCGTCTCGGTCGCGCGCGGCGCGCAGCATACGGGGCTGCTCGCGACGATCTTCAGCACGCGCACGCTCGGCCTGACCGACCGGCTCGCGCCCGATGCGCAGGGCGACTACCTGTCCGGGCTGCTGATCGGCCATGAGCTCAACGCGCTCGACGCGATGCTCGCGGAGCGCGGCATCGCGCTCGCGGACCAGCCGCTGCTGCTGATCGGCGACGACAGCCTGTGCGCGCGCTACGCCGATGCGCTCCAGGAATTCGGCCACCCGCATGCCCGTGTCGTCGCGCATGCGACCGACCGCGGCCTGTGGCGGATCGCGTCGCGCGCCGGGCTCGTGCGTGCGGATGGCGAGCCCGTTTGCGCCGACCAATGAACTGTTTGCAGAGGATTCCTCGATGCCGTCCGACCTGACCTTGCCCGCACCCTACGCGCCCCACGCCGCGCTGATGCGTGCGTTCGACGCGTGCCCGCTGATCGCGATCATGCGCGGGATCACGCCCGCTGAAGCGGCCGACCACGGCCACGCGCTCTATGAAGCCGGCTTCCGGATCGTCGAGGTGCCGCTCAACTCGCCCGATCCGTTCGACAGCATCGCCGCGCTGCGGCGGGTGCTGCCCGACGACGCGATCGTCGGCGCGGGGACCGTGCTGCGCGCCGAGTACGTCGACCGCGTGCAGGACACGGGCGGCGCGCTGATCGTGATGCCGCACAGCGACGCGGCCGTGATCCGCCGCGCCCGCGAGCGCGGCCTCGCGAGCGCGCCGGGCGTGGCGACGCCGACCGAAGCGTTCGCGGCGCTCACGAACGGTGCCGACGTGCTGAAGATGTTCCCGGCCGAGCAGCTCGGCGTGCCTGTCGTGAAGGCGTGGCGCGCGGTGATCGACCGCGCGGTGCCGCTGATTCCGGTCGGCGGCATCTCGCCCGACAACATGGCGCCGTTCCTGAATGCCGGCGCAAACGGTTTCGGGCTCGGCTCGGCGCTGTACCGCCCCGGCCAGTCGGCCGACGCGACCGCGGCGAACGCACGCGCGTTCCAGGCCGGCTTGCGCGCGGCGCGCGGCGGAGCCGCATGATGGGCCGCCTCGCGGACAAGGTCGCGATGGTGACGGGCGCGGGCCGGGGCATCGGCGCCGCGATCGCCCGCGCGTTCGTTCGCGAGGGCGCGGCGGTCGCGCTCGTCGATCTCGACTTCCCGCAGGCGCAGCGCACGGCCGCCGCGATTGCGCAGGAGATCGCCGGTGCGCGCGTGCTGCCGCTGCAGGCGGATGTCGCGCGGCAGGAGGCGGTGCGTGCTGCACTGGCGCAGACCGAGGCGGCGTTCGGCCCGCTCGACGTACTCGTGAACAACGCGGGCATCAACGTGTTCGCCGATCCGCTGACGATGACCGACGACGACTGGCGCCGCTGCTTCGCGGTCGACCTCGACGGCGTGTGGCACGGCTGCCGCGCGGCGCTGGAAGGGATGGTCGAACGCGGCCGCGGCAGCATCGTGAACATCGCGTCGACGCACGCGTTCAGGATCATCCCGGGCTGCTTTCCGTACCCGGTCGCGAAGCATGGCGTGCTGGGCCTCACGCGTGCGCTCGGCATCGAATACGCGGCGCGCAACGTGCGCGTGAACGCGATCGCGCCGGGCTACATCGAGACGCAGCTCACGCGCGACTGGTGGGACGCGCAACCCGACCCTGCTGCCGCGCGCGCCGAAACGCTCGCGCTGCAGCCGATGAAGCGGATCGGCCGGCCGGAGGAGGTCGCGATGACGGCCGTGTTCCTCGCGTCCGACGAGGCGCCGTTCATCAATGCCGCGTGCATCACCGTCGATGGCGGACGCGCGGCGCTGTATCACGACTGACGCAACGATTCGAAAGACCGCACGTGCGACGGCCGCGCGCACGCTGCGTCGAAACCAACAAGCGGCTGCATCCTGTTCGATGAAGACAAGGAGACACTGGAGATGAAACGCAGAACGTTCGTAACGCTGGCGGCCGCGGCCGCGGTGGTGATCGGGAGCCCCGTCGTGCACGCGGCCGATCCGGTCAAGATTGGCTTCCTCGTGAAGCAGCCGGAAGAGCCGTGGTTCCAGGACGAGTGGAAGTTCGCCGAAATCGCGGCGAAGCAGAAGGGCTTCACGCTCGTGAAGATCGGCGCGCCGTCCGGTGAAAAGGTGATGAGCGCGATCGACAACCTGTCTGCGCAGAAGGCGCAGGGCTTCATCATCTGCACGCCGGACGTGAAGCTCGGGCCGGGCATCGTCGCGAAGGCGAAGTCGCACAACCTGAAGATGATGACGGTGGACGACCGCCTCGTCGACGGCGCGGGCAAGCCGATCGAGGCGGTCCCGCACATGGGGATCTCCGCCTACAACATCGGCAAGCAGGTCGGCGACGGTATTGCGGCCGAGATCAAGAAGCGCGGCTGGGACATGAAGGACGTCGGCGCGATCGACATCACCTACGAGCAGCTGCCGACCGCGCATGACCGCACCAGCGGCGCGACCGACGCGCTGGTGGCCGCCGGCTTCCCGAAGGCGAACGTGATCGCGGCGCCGCAGGCGAAGACCGACACGGAGAACGCCTTCAACGCGGCGAACATCGCGCTCACGAAGAACCCGCAGTTCAAGCACTGGGTGGCGTACGGCCTGAACGACGAAGCGGTGCTCGGCGCGGTGCGCGCGGCGGAAGGGCGCGGCTTCAAGGCGGACAACATGATCGGCATCGGCATCGGCGGCTCCGACTCGGCGCTGAACGAGTTCAAGAAGCCGCAACCGACGGGCTTCTATGGCACCGTGATCATCAGCCCGAAGCGCCACGGCGAGGAAACCTCGGACCTGATGTACACGTGGATCACGCAGGGCAAGGCGCCGCCGGCGCTGACGCTGACGACCGGCATGCTCGCGACGCGCGACAACGTGTCGAAGGTGCGCGACGAGATGGGGCTCGCGTCGAAGTAAGCGGCTTGCCGGCTGCGGCGGCAACGCGGCAGCCGGCGATCGATGGATCTGCAAGAGTAGGGAGACGACGTGTCAGCGGCACTGCGTTTTGACAATATCGGCAAGGTCTTTCCCGGCGTGCGCGCACTCGACGGCATCTCGTTCGACGTGCATGCGGGCGAGGTGCATGGCCTGATGGGCGAGAATGGCGCGGGCAAGTCGACGCTGCTGAAGATTCTCGGCGGCGAATACCAGCCCGATGCGGGCAGCGTGCTGGTCGACGGCCAGCCCGTGCAGTTCGCGAGTGCGGCCGCGTCGATCGCGGCCGGCATCGCGGTGATTCACCAGGAGCTGCAGTACGTGCCCGACCTGACGGTCGCGGAAAACCTGCTGCTCGGCCGCCTCCCGAATGCGTTCGGCTGGGTGAGGAAGCGCGAGGCGAAGCGCTTCGTGCGCGAGCGGCTCGCCGCGATGGGCGTCGATCTCGATCCCGATGCGCGGCTCGGGCGGCTGTCGATCGCGCAACGTCAGATGGTCGAGATCTGCAAGGCGCTGATGCGCAATGCGCGCGTGATCGCGCTCGACGAACCGACCAGCTCGCTGTCGCATCGCGAGACCGAAGTGCTGTTCAAGCTCGTCGATGACCTGCGTGCGCAGGGCCGTGCGCTGATCTACATCTCGCACCGGATGGACGAGATCTACCGGCTGTGCGACGCCTGCACGATCTTCCGCGACGGGCGCAAGATCGCATCGCACGAATCGCTCGCCGACGTGCCGCGCGAACGGCTCGTCGCCGAAATGGTCGGGCGCGAGATTTCGGATATCTATCATTACGCGCCGCGTGCGCTCGGCGACGTGCGCTTCGCGGCCGAAGGCATCGACGGCCCGGCACTGCGCGAACCCGCGAGCTTCTCGGTGCGCGCGGGCGAGATCGTCGGCTTCTTCGGGCTCGTCGGCGCGGGCCGCAGCGAGCTGATGCGGCTCGTGTACGGTGCGGATCACCGGCGCGCGGGCGCGCTGACGCTCGATGGCGTGCGCATCGACGTGAAGCGCACCGGCGATGCGATCCGCCACGGCATCGTGCTGTGCCCCGAGGACCGCAAGGAAGAGGGGATCATCGCGATCGCGTCGGTTGCGGAGAACATCAACATCAGCTGCCGCCGCCATTCGCTGCGCGCGGGGCTCTTCATCAACCGCAAGGCCGAAAGCGAAACGGCCGACCGTTTCATCCAGCGGCTCAAGATCAAGACGCCGAACCGGCGCCAGAAGATCCGCTTCCTGTCGGGCGGCAACCAGCAGAAGGCGATCCTGTCGCGCTGGCTCGCGGAGCCCGACCTGAAGGTCGTGATCCTCGACGAGCCGACGCGCGGGATCGACGTCGGCGCGAAGCACGAGATCTACGACGTGATCTACCGGCTCGCGGAACGCGGCTGCGCGATCGTGATGGTGTCGTCGGAGCTGCCGGAAGTGCTCGGCGTGTCCGACCGCATCGTGGTGATGCGCGAAGGGCGGATCGCGGGCGAGCTGCCGCGCGAACAGGCGAACGAACACGCGGTGCTGAGCCTGGCGCTGCCGCAGACGAGCGCCGTCGAGGCGGCCTGACGCAGGGCACGACAATCGAATCGGACATGCACGGCGCGGGCCGTGCGATGCAGGAGCAGGAGACTCAATCATGCAAGTCAACGAAAACCTTGGCAGCGCCGCCGTGAAGCCGTCGGCCGACGCGCTGGTGCCGCAGCAGAGCGACCGCCAGAAGTGGTGGCAGCATCTGACCGAATACAGCCTGATCGCGATCTTCGCGGTGATGTTCATCACGATGTCGCTGACGGTCGATCACTTCTTCTCGATCGACAACATGCTCGGCCTCGCGCTGTCGATCTCGCAGATCGGCATGGTCGCGTGCACGATGATGTTCTGCCTCGCGTCGCGCGACTTCGACCTGTCGATCGGCTCGACCGTCGCGTTCTCCGGCGTGCTGTGCGCGATGGTGCTGAACGCGACCGACAACACGTTCGTCGCGATCGTCGCGGCGGTCGCGGCCGGCGCCGCGATCGGCTTCGTGAACGGCGCGGTGATCGCGTACTTGCGCATCAACGCGCTGATCACGACGCTCGCGACGATGGAGATCGTGCGCGGGCTCGGCTTCATCGTGTCGAAGGGGCAGGCGGTCGGCGTGTCGTCGGACACCTTCATCGCGCTCGGCGGGCTGTCGCTGTTCGGCGTGTCGCTGCCGATCTGGGTCACGCTGCTGTGCTTCATCGCGTTCGGCGTGCTGCTGAACCAGACGGTCTATGGCCGCAACACGCTCGCGATCGGCGGCAACCCGGAAGCCTCGCGGCTCGCGGGGATCAACGTCGAACGCACGCGCGTGTACATCTTCCTGATCCAAGGCGCGGTGACGGCGCTCGCGGGCGTGATCCTCGCGTCGCGCATCACGTCGGGCCAGCCGAACGCCGCGCAGGGCTTCGAGCTGAACGTGATCTCCGCGTGCGTGCTCGGCGGCGTGTCGCTGATGGGCGGCCGCGCGACGATCTCGGGCGTCGTGATCGGCGTGCTGATCATGGGCACCGTCGAGAACGTGATGAACCTGCTGAACATCGACGCGTTCTACCAGTACCTCGTGCGCGGCGCGATCCTGCTCGCGGCCGTGCTGCTCGACCAGCTGAAGAACCGCGGCGTCCGCGACTGACCCGATCCGCTTTTACGGAGACGAACCGCATGACCATCGACACTTCCGCGCACGATCCGCGCCCCGCGAGCCCTGCGCGCTATGCACGCTACCCGAGCCTCGAGGATCGCGCGGTGCTGATCACGGGCGGCGCGACCGGGATCGGCGCGGCGTTCGTCGAACACTTCGCCGAGCAGGGCGCGCGCGTCGCGTTCGTCGACCTCGACGCGGCGGCCGGTACCGCGCTCGCGGAAAGCCTCGCGCACGTCCGCCATGCGCCGCTGTTCCTCCAGTGCGACCTGACTGACATCGACGCGCTGCGCCATGCGATCGACGCGATCCGCGCGCGCATCGGCGCGATCGCGGTGCTCGTGAACAACGCGGCGAACGACACGCGCCACGCGATCGGCGACGTGACGCCCGAATCGTTCGACGCGGGCATCGCGGTGAACCTGCGTCACCAGTTCTTCGCCGCGCAGGCGGTGATCGACGACATGAAGCGGCAGGGCGGCGGCGCGATCGTCAATCTCGGCTCGATCAGCTGGATGCTGAAGAACGGCGGCTATCCCGTCTACGTAATGGCGAAGGCGGCCGTGCAGGGGCTGACGCGCGGCCTCGCGCGCGACCTCGGCCCGTTCGGCATCCGCGTGAATTCGCTGGTGCCCGGCTGGGTGATGACCGACAAGCAGCGCCGGCTGTGGCTCGACGACGCGGGCCGCGCGGCGATCAAGGCCGGCCAGTGCCTCGATGCCGAACTGCTGCCCGCCGATCTCGCGCGGATGGCGCTGTTCCTCGCGGCCGACGACAGCCGGATGATCACCGCGCAGGACGTGATCGTCGACGGCGGCTGGGCCTGACCGTTCGCACGACCCGCATCGTTTCTTCGACGAAGGAAAGGAGTTCACCATGACCGCCACGTCCTCGAGCGCATCGTCGTCCACCAGCCAGTCGCGCCGCGCGCGCCTGGCCGCCGCCGCGCAGCCGGTCAGCCCCGGCCCGCAGACAGCAGCCTTTGCGCAGGGCGTCGGCGCCGCGCATGCGGCGGCCGTCACGCTGTCGAACGCGCTGCTGCGGCTCGACGTGCTGCCGCATCTCGGCGGCGGCATCGCGCGCTTCGACTGGCGTGGCGACAACGGCGCGCTGATGCCGGTGTTCCGCCGCTGCGAGGACCCGGAGACGGCGACGGACCCGAACGAGCTCGCGTGCTATCCGCTGCTGCCTTACTCGAACCGGATCGGCGACGGGCGCTTCGAATGCGACGGGCGCAAGGTCGCGGTGCCGCGCAATCGCCGCGACGAGCCGCTGCCGATCCACGGCGACGGCTGGCTCGCACCGTGGCAGGTGGACGATGCGACCGGCACGTCGCTGCAACTGTCGCTCGACCGCACCGCCGGCGCGCCGTATGCGTTCCGCGCGATCCAGTCGTTCGAGCTCGACGACGCGACGCTGTCGATCGCGCTGACGATCGAGAACGCGGGGCGTGCGCGGCTGCCGTTCGGGCTCGGCGTGCATCCGTTCCTCGTGCGCGATACCGCGACCGAACTGGCCGCGGCTGCCGGCGGGCTGTGGTTGTCGGGCGCGGATTTCCTGCCGGTGCGGCACGTGAGCGTGCCGCCGGCCTGGCAGTTCGGCGTCGCGTATCCGTTGCCGGCCACGCTCGTCAATCATGCGTTCACCGGCTGGGGCGGCCACGCGACGGTGAGCTGGCCGCGCCGCGGGCTGTCGCTGACGGTGGCGGCCGACGCCGACGCATACGTGCTCTATACGCCGCCCGGCGAGGATTTCTTCTGCTTCGAGCCGGTCGATCATCCGATCAACGCGGTGAACCTGCCGGGCGGCGCGACCGCGCACGGGATGACGCTGCTCGCGCCCGGCGAGCGGCTCACGCGGCGTTTCGCATTCACCGTCGAGCGCGCCGATGCGCGCGGCAATGCGGCTTCGCGCGAGGCGCGCCGGCGACGCGGGTAAAATACGCGGTCTACCAACGGTTTGCCGCGAGTACCCGCCATGTCTTCCCCGCTTACTTTCATCGAATCGCTGCGCGCCGCGTGGCAGCGCACTAACTCGCTGCTGTGCGTCGGCCTCGATCCCGAGCCGTCGCGTTTTCCCGTGCAGTTCGACGGCCAGCCCGACGCGATCTTCGAATTCTGCCGGCAGATCGTCGACGCGACCGCGGAATACGCGAGCGCATTCAAGCCGCAGATCGCCTACTTCGCCGCGCATCGCGCGGAAGACCAGCTCGAGCGGCTGATCGCGCACATCCACCTCCAGCATCCGGGCCTGCCGGTGATCCTCGACGCGAAGCGCGGCGACATCGGCAGCACGGCCGAGCAGTACGCGCGCGAAGCGTTCGAGCGCTACCGCGCGGACGCCGTCACGGTGAACCCGTACATGGGCTACGACTCGGTCGAGCCGTACTTCGAGCACGAAGGCAAGGGCGTGATCGTGCTGTGCCGCACGTCGAACCCGGGCGGTTCCGACCTGCAGTTCCTCGACACGAACGGCCGGCCGCTGTACCAGGTCGTCGCCGACCTCGCGGCGAACAAGTGGAACGCGAAGAACGGCCAGCTCGGCCTCGTGGTCGGCGCGACGTTCCCGAAGGAAATCGAGATCGTGCGCGGGATCGTCGGCGACATGCCGCTGCTGATTCCCGGCATCGGCGCGCAGGGCGGCGACGTGCAGGCGACCGTCAACGCGGGCCGCACGGCCGACGGCACCGGCATGATGATCAACTCGTCGCGCGCGATCCTGTACGCGAGCAAGGGCGAGGATTTCGCCGAAGCCGCGGCGCTCGCCGCGCAGAAGACGCGCGACACGATCAACGCGCATCGTTGATGTCGCACCGGCCGCCTTCCCGGGCGGCCGGTTCCGGCCAGCCCGCACGCGCGGGCCCGGGCCGTTTTCCCTCCTGGTTCCCGCCTTTCCGCCTGCCCGACTCGCACTGGCGCACGCGGACAACTTCCCGTCGCTTCCGCACTGCATCCCCGCGCGCCAATCGCGCGATGCTCCCGCTTGTCATCGATCTGTCACGAAAATGTCAAGAAAGGAGCGACGCCATGCCCAAGCTGTCCCGACGTCTTTTGAGCGCGCTAGCCGCGTCGTTGTGCATGAGCTTCGCCCATGCGGCGGATCTCTCGCACTGGCCGGCCGATAGCGCGAAGGCGCTGAACGCAATGATCGCTGCGCACGCGCACCGCGGCGACTACGCGGTGTTCGACGCCGACAACACGACCTACCGCTACGACCTCGAGGAGTCGCTGCTGCCGTACCTCGAGAGTCGCGGCGTGCTGACGCGCGACACGCTCGACCCGTCGCTGAAGCTGATCCCGTTCAAGGATTCCGCCGACTACCGGGAATCGCTGACGAGCTATTACTACCGGCTGTGCGAGATCGACGACCTGGTCTGCTACCCGTGGATCGCGCAGGCGTTCGCCGGCCAGTCGCTGGCCGACCTGAAGCGCCACGTCGACGCGATGCTCGCCGATGGCAAGCCGATTCCGATCCGTTACTGGCAGGGCGACAAGGTGGTCGACGGTACGGTGAACCCGCCGCGTTTCTTCCGCGGGATGCAGGAGCTGTACAACGCGCTGCGCGAGAACGGGATCGAGGTCTACGTGATGACCGCCGCGCACGAGGAGCTCGCGCGGCTCGTGCTGTCCGACCCGAAGTACGGCTACAACGTGAAGCCGCAGAACGTGATCGGCGTGACGACGCTGCTGCGCAACCCGGCGACCGGCGCGTTGACCACCTCGAGATTGCAGATCAAGGCCGGCAAGTACGACGAGGCCGCGAACCGCAGCCTGGTGATCACGCCGTTCCTGATGAACCCGATGACGTGGTACGAAGGCAAGCTCGGCTCGATCGTCGGCTGGATCGACCAGTGGAAGAAGCCGGTGCTCGTCGCGGGCGACACGCCGACGTCCGACGGCTACATGCTGCTGAACGCGACCGACGTCGCGCGCGGCGGCGTGCGCGTGTGGGTGAACAAGAAGGACAAGCAGATGGCGCAGATCCGCGCATGGTCGGATGAATCGGCCGCGCGGCAGAAGTCGCTCGGCCTGCCGGTGACGGCGGACAAGAACTGGATCGTCGTGAAGCCCGACGCGATCCAGTAAGCGGGCACGCGGGGGCGCGGCGTGCGCCTCCGGCCCGATCAGCCCTCGCGCTCGTCGAGCAGCTTCAGCAGCCCGCGCAGTGCATGCGCGGCCGCCTGCGTGCGGATCTGTTCGCGGTCGCCCTTGAACACGAGCGTCTCGACGTCGGTGTGCAGCCGATTGCTCCAGCCGAACGACACGGTGCCGACCGGCTTCTTCTCGCTGCCGCCTGCGGGGCCCGCGATGCCGGTGACGGACAGCGCGACCTGCGCGCGGCTGTTGCGCAGCGCGCCTTCGGCCATCGCGCGCGCGACGGGCTCGCTGACGGCACCGTGCTTGTCGATCAGGTCGGGCGGCACACCGATCATCTCGATCTTGGCCTGGTTCGAATATGTGACGAAGCCGCGCTCGAACCACTGGCTGCTGCCGGAGATGTCGGTGATCGCCGCGGCGATCATGCCGCCGGTGCAGGATTCGGCGGTGGCGAGCGTCAGGTGCTCGTCACGCAGCTTGTTGCCTGCGCGGATCGCAAGCTGGTGGACGACGGAATCGGTTGGCATGCGCGTCGGGAAACGGAAGTCGGAAAATCGGTCAGCCGACGACGGAGCGCCACAGGGCGATCACGAGCAGCGTCATGAACGCGGCGACCAGGTCGTCGACCATGATGCCGAGCCCGCCTTTCAGGCGGCGCTCGACATAGCGGATCGGCGGCGGCTTGAGCATGTCGAAGAAGCGGAACGCGACGAACGCCCACAGCTGGCCGACGAAGGTCGCGGGCGTGACGAACAGCATCACGAGCCAGATCGCGACGATCTCGTCCCAGACGACGGCGCCCGGATCGGCAGAACCCATCTTCCTCGCAGTGAAATCGGTGAGCCACGTGCCCGCCACGAAGCCGACCGCGATCAGCGCCCACCATTCGGGCACCGTCAGGTAGCGGTTGAGCACGACGAACGTGAGCCAGCCGAACAGCGAGCCGAACGTGCCGGGCATGATCGGCGCGAGCCCGCTGCCGAAGCCGAGCGACACGATGTGCGCCGGGTGCGACAGCATGAAGCGTGCGGTCGCGCGTCGCGGCGCGTTGCCGCCGGATGTGGCGCCGGGCTCGGCCGCGGTGTGCGCGGGCGTCGGGTCAGTCTGCATGGAAGTGGTCGAAGCCGTGCAACGTGAGAGCGAGAGGCGCGCCGGCGGCGTCGCGCCACGCGATCGCGGGCGGGTCCGACGGCGCGGACAACGCGCGTATTGTACCGATTCGGGTGACCGCCACGCCGGCCGTTACGCCGGCTGCTTCGATCGCCGCGCGGGCCGCCGCCGGCGCGGTGAAGCACAGTTCGTAGTCGTCGCCGCCGGCCAGCGTGCAGCGGCGCTGTACGTCGGGCGGCAGCGTCGCGAGCGCGGCCGAGCGCGGCACCGCGTCGGCATCGATTTCGGCGCGCACGTTCGAGCGGGCCAGGATGTGCTGCAGGTCGCCGGCGAGGCCGTCCGACAGGTCGAGCGCCGCGTGCGCGACGCCCGCGAGCGCGAGGCCGAGCGCGATGCGCGGTTCGGGGTACTCGAGCGCGCGCCGGAATGCGGCCGCTTCGTTCGCGCCGGCCGCCCATTCGCCGCGCGCGACGCCGAGGCCGGCGCGCGCATCGCCGAGCGTGCCGGACACCCAGACGTCGTCGCCGTCGCGTGCGGCATCGCGGCGCAGCGCCGCGTCGGGTGCGACTTCGCCGAATACGGTCACGCACAGGTTCAGCGGGCCGCTCGTCGTGTCGCCGCCGATCAGCTCGCAGCCGTAGCGCTCGGCGAGCGCGAACAGCCCGTTGCTGAACGCTTCCAGCCACGCGGCGTCGGCACGCGGCAGCGCGCACGCGAGCGTGAACGCGCGCGGCTCGGCGCCCATCGCCGCGAGGTCGGACAGGTTGACCGCGAGCGTCTTGTGGCCGAGCGCGTCGGGCGCGACGTCGGGGAAGAAGTGGCGGCCTTCCACCAGCATGTCCGTCGAAATGGCCAGCAACTTCCCGGATCGGGGCGTGATCAACGCGCAGTCGTCGCCGATGCCGAGCGTCGACGCACGGGCGCCCTGCGCGGCGCGGCGCGTGAAGAAGCGTTCGATCAGCGAAAACTCGGAGAGGGCGGCTGGCACGGCGGATGGATCCGAAACGATGGAAGGAACGGCATTGTACGAGGCGAGCGGCTGCGTTCCTGCACCGTTCAGTACAATTTTGTCGCGGCTGTTGCACCCGAATCGCCGGTCTGGCGGCCGATGATTGGCGCTACAATGCCGTCGAAGAGTTATTCTAATCCGCCCGCCAAGAGACACATGTCTACCCAAGCCTCCTCCAAAGCCAAACTCCGCGAAGCCGCGCTCGACTATCACGAATTCCCGACCCCCGGGAAAATCGCGATCGCCCCGACCAAGCAGATGATCAACCAGCGCGACCTCGCGCTCGCGTACTCGCCGGGTGTGGCGTACGCGTGCGAGGAGATCGTCGAGAATCCGCTCAACGCGGCGCGCTTCACCGCGCGCAGCAACCTGGTCGGCGTCGTCACGAACGGTACGGCGGTGCTCGGTCTCGGCAACATCGGCCCGCTCGCGTCGAAGCCGGTGATGGAAGGCAAGGCGGTGCTGTTCAAGAAGTTCGCGGGCATCGACGTGTTCGACATCGAGCTGAACGAATCGGACCCGCACAAGCTCGTCGACGTGATCGCCGCGCTGGAGCCGACCTTCGGCGGGATCAACCTGGAAGACATCAAGGCGCCGGACTGCTTCATCGTCGAGCGCGAAGCGCGCAAGCGGATGAAGATCCCGGTGTTCCACGATGACCAGCACGGCACCGCGATCGTGGTGGCCGCGGCCGTCACGAACGGGCTGAAGGTCGTCAACAAGGACATCAAGAAGGTCAAGCTCGTCGCGTCCGGCGCGGGTGCGGCCGCGCTCGCGTGTCTCGACCTGCTGGTCGACATCGGCCTGCCGATCGAGAACATCATCGTGACCGACCTGGCGGGCGTGGTCTACAAGGGCCGCACCGAGCTGATGGATCCGGACAAGGAGCGTTTCGCCCGCGAAACGGAAGCCCGGACGCTGGCCGAAGTGATCGACGGCGCGGACATCTTCCTCGGCCTGTCGGCCGCCGGCGTGCTGAAGCAGGAGATGGTGAAGGGCATGGCCGAGCGCCCGCTGATCCTCGCGCTCGCGAACCCGACGCCGGAAATCCTGCCGGAACTCGCGCTCGAAGTGCGCCCGGACGCGGTGCTGGCCACGGGCCGCACCGATTACCCGAACCAGGTCAACAACGTCCTGTGCTTCCCGTTCATCTTCCGCGGCGCACTCGACGTCGGCGCGACGACGATCACGCGTGAAATGGAGATCGCGGCCGTCAACGCGATCGCCGAGCTCGCGCAGCACGAGCAGAGCGACATCGTCGCGACCGCGTACGGCATCCAGGATCTGTCGTTCGGGCCCGAATACCTGATTCCGAAGCCGTTCGATCCGCGCCTGATCGTGAAGATCGCGCCGTCCGTCGCGCAGGCCGCGATGGACGGCGGTGTCGCGACGCGCCCGATCGAGGACATGGACGCGTACAAGCAGCACCTGCAGCAGTTCGTGTACCACAGCGGCACGACGATGAAGCCGATCTTCCAGATCGCGCGCGCCGCGCCGGAAGAGAAGAAGCGCGTCGTGTTCGCGGAAGGCGAAGAAGAGCGCGTGTTGCGCGCCGTTCAGATCATCGTCGACGAAAAACTCGCGAAGCCGATCCTAATCGGCCGCCCGTCGGTGATCGAGCACCGTATCCAGCGCTACGGCCTGCGCCTGACGCCGGGCACCGATTTCACGGTCGTCAACACCGAGCACGACGAGCGCTACCGCGACTTCTGGCAGACGTACTACAAGATGATGGCGCGCAAGGGCATCAGCGAGCAGCTCGCGCGCGTCGAGATGCGCCGCCGCACGACGCTGATCGGCTCGATGCTGGTGAAGAAGGGTGAAGCGGACGGGATGATCTGCGGCACGATCAGCACCACGCACCGCCACCTGCACTTCATCGACCAGGTGATCGGCAAGCGCCCGGGCTGCAGCGTGTACGCGGCGATGAACGGCCTCGTGCTGCCGGGCCGCCAGATTTTCCTCGTCGACACGCACGTGAACGTCGATCCGACCCCGGAAGAGCTGGCCGAGATCACGATCATGGCGGCGGAAGAAGTGCGCCGCTTCGGCATCGAGCCGAAGGTCGCGCTGGTGTCGCACTCGAATTTCGGCACGAGCAACGCACCTTCGGCGAAGAAGATGCGCGATACGCTCGCGATCCTGCAGGATCGCGCGCCGGAGCTGAAGGTGGACGGCGAGATGCACGGCGACGTCGCACTCGACGCGGCGCTGCGCAAGGAAATCCTGCCGGAATCGACGCTGGAAGGCGAAGCGAACCTGCTGATCCTGCCGAACATCGACGCCGCGAACATCGCGTACAACCTGCTGAAGACGGCCGCGGGCAACAACATCGCGATCGGGCCGATCCTGCTGGGCGCAGCGCAGCCGGTGCACGTGCTGACCGAATCGGCGACCGTTCGCCGCATCGTCAACATGGCGGCGCTGCTGGTCGCCGACGTGAACGCCACGCGCTGAGCCAAAACGAACGCGCCAGGCCGGTCGAATCGGCGTGGCGCGTCGCGCGAAATTGTAAACAAAAGCAAAAAGAGGCGTGCCCGCAATGGGCACGCCGCGGGCAGGGCGCAAACGCGCTTCCCTCAAGCAACAGCAGCATCTCTCTCCACTCAGCGTAGCGAGCACGGCAAGGAGGCAGAGTCTTGCCATGCCAGAGATGCCGCCTGCATTTTATCTCATGCAAGGTAAATGTAGTGTGATTTGGGTAAAAAATGCGCAATTTCGGGTATCACTGGTCTTTCGATTCCCAAACGGACATTGATTCGCGCGGCCAATAACGCTACGCTAACGCCTTTGTTGGTCGTCAACTACTTGATTTAACAGCGGGAACCCTGGTTCATGGCACGCAAGTGGCTCCGCAACGGCGCGCTCGCGTCCGTCTTCGCGATGTTCGCGATGGGTATCGTCGGCACGCCGACGGGCAGTCTGGTTTCCGCCGCTTACGCACGGGAGGCCGTTCCGGCCGACGTGGCGGCGAGCGGGCTCGATACGATTCCGACCGCCCGTCTTCCGCGCGAGGCCGTGACCACGCTGGGCCTGATCGGCGCCGGCGGTCCGTATCCGTACGAGAAAGACGGCGTCGTGTTTGGCAACCGCGAGCGGATCCTGCCAAAAGCGAAGCGCGGCTACTACCATGAGTACACGGTGCCGACGCCGCGTGCCCGCAATCGCGGCGCCCGCCGGATCGTCTGTGGCGGGCCATTGCGCCGGATCGACAACTGTTATTACACGGGCGACCACTACAACAGTTTTAAACGTATTGTTGAATGACTTCGGGACGAATGGCATGAGCGACTCCATCTACGCGCACGAAACGGCGGCGGCGGAACTGTTCGCGGCCGGCGACGGCAATCTGTTTCAGCGCGTGATCCAACTGCACGCGGCGGCGCAGGCTGGCAGCACGCCGGAGCAACAGGAAGCCGAGCCCGGGCTTTCATCGAACGAGGAGCCTATGAGCCTTTTCACGACCGTGCGACCCAATCTCGTGCAGTCGATCCGCGCGTTCCGCGTGCAGGATCTCGCCGACGAAGCCGGCCGGCTCGGCCAGCATTTCCTGTATGCGTTTTGCGGCGCCGCGCAATCGAAGCAGGAAGTGATGGAAACGATCGCGACGTCGTTCCTGTTCCCGAAACATTTCGGGAAGAACTACGATGCGCTGTACGACTGCCTGACCGACCTCGTCGCGAAGGCCGGCGCGCAGCCCGGGTTCGTGATCGTCCTCGAAGGGCTGCCGATCGCGCAGAAATTCGACAAGGAAGGCCGCGAGACGCTGCTGGACGTGTTCCGCGAGGCGGCCGAATTCTGGGCCGAGCGCAAGGTCGCGTTCCGCGTGTTCTACTCGTTCGCGTAAGCGCACGTCGGCCAGCGGCCGATTCGGCGATTCACCCTTCAGAAGCCCGCCTCGAGCGGGCTTTTTTGCGCCTGTGCGTGTTGCATGCGCTTGGCACGATCCGACACTGACCTTTCATCGCCCACTTTTTTCCGCGACAATCGTTCAGCCCGGGCGCAGCCGCCGTGCCGGGCGCATCACACCAGACCAACATTCGAGAGAGGGCCGTTTCCCCATGACCGCTACCCGATCAGCGGCGCGCACCCGTGCGTGCCATCCGCTCGTGTGCGCGCTGACCGCGTGCGCACTGTCGCTCGGCCTCCCGTCGGCCGCCCGGGCCGCCGTGCTGACCCCGGAGCAGACGACCGACCTGTATCTCGGCGCGTTCGTCAATGGCGACGCGTCGAAGGCCGAGCAGTTCAACGACGCAACGCGCACGCACTTCGATGGCGAGGGTGTGCTCGACGTGGCGGCCGTTGCGAAGCTCGCGGACAAATTGAGCGGGACGATCGTCGCGTCCATCCTGAACAAGGTGCCGGCGACGGTACGCACAACGGTGAACGGGCCGGTCACCGCGGCGATCGGGTCATTTCAGCATGCGCTCGCGCGTTCCGAGTGCAAGGCCACCGGTTCGACCCGGAAACCGAACGAATCCGTGAAAGGCGAATCGATCGCGACGGTCGAATTCGCGTGCCGCGTCGCCGAGGTGGAGCCTGGCTTGAGGGCGCTGCGGGAGACGGTCGACGAGCCGCGCTCGGAAGACGACAACGCGCGCGCGGCATATCTCGCGGCGTTCCTGAACGGTGTGGTACCCGTGTTCGACCACGCGCCGACGAGCCGGCCGATCACGGGCCGGATCGACCTGCATGGCACGGACGACAAGGGCTGGATCGCGGATTCCCCCGCCCAGGTGCTGCGGCCCGTCGTCAACGCGCTGATGAGCCAGATGCGTGACGCGAACGGCGACGCCGCCAATTAACCGGCAGCATTCGGGCCGCCGTGCATGTTGCCGGCGTGCCGGACATTCGAACGGGGGAAGTCAGCAATGAACGTTTTCACACGCGGGCTGCTGGTGGCCGCAGCCGTCGCTTCGATCGGGGGCGCGTCGGCCGCGGATGCCGCCGCGGCCGAACCGGCACCGACGCCGGCGGCGCAGGCCGCGTATCCGGCGGTCGAGCGGCTGCTTGGCGAGTTGCGCACGCGCTCGACGCCGGACCAGTATGCGGCGGTGGCCCGTGCGATTCACGCGTCGCCGGCGCTGGCCGGCCAACTGAACGAACTGGTCGATGCCGGGTTGTTGACGCGCATCGCGGTCGACAGCGGCGAACCCGCGCTCGGCCGGACGTCCGGCGCGTTGCGCAACGGCAGCGTCTGGATCCTGACGCCCGCCTTCGTCGAGAGCCAGGCGCCGCGGCGCCTGTCCCACGTCGTGCATGACGGCGACATCCTGCCGGACAACATGGTCTTCGCGCTGGGCTACATGGCGTGGCGTGCGAAGCACGATGCCGACGTGAGTCGCGAGGCCGCCGCATTGCGCGCATCGGACGACAGCGCGGACGAGAAAAAGCGGCGCTGGATCGAACTGAACACGCGGATCGATGCCGGCGGCTTCATCCAGGGCTGGAATGACACGGTCGATGCCGCCGCAGTGCAGCACGACGGCCGGCCGGTGGGAATTACGCAGATCGTGCCGATGCTGATGAACCTGCGCTATCGCGGTCCGTTGATCAAGGCGATCCAGGCGACGCCGCCGTTGCGCGTCACCGCGACGACCTTCCCCTTCGATGATGCGAGCATCGACGCGCTGGCATTGGCGCTCAAGGGTTCCAGCGTCATCGACATCGAGCCGTTGAGCGCCGCGCGCTGACGCGCATCACCATCCGCCCCAGCGCGCCGCGAGCGCCGCAAGCACGGCCGCGCCGGCCGTCTCGGTGCGCAGCACGCGCGGCCCGAGCGACAGCGCGGTGAACCCGCGTGCGCGTGCCGCATTTTCTTCGTCGGGCGACAGCCCGCCTTCCGGTCCGATCAGCAGCGTGACCGTTGCAGCGGGCGGCGCGTCGGGCAGCGACGCGAACGGGATGCTCGCGCGCGGCGACAGCAGCAGCCGCAGCTCGCCGTCGGCCGGTGCGGCCGGCAGCGCATCGAGCCATGCGTTGAAGCTGGTAACCGGCGCGACGTCGGGCACGCGGTTGCGCCCGCATTGCTCGCACGACGCGCGCACGACGCCGCGCCAGTGCGCGACGCGCTTGTCCGCCCGTTCGCCGGCGAGCTTCACGACGCCGCGCGCGGTCGACAGCGGCACGACCGCCGTCACGCCGAGCTCGACGGCCTTCTCGATCACCCAGTCCATCTTGTCGCCGCCGGCGATCCCTTGCGCGAGCGTCACGCGATAGGGCGGCTCGGCTTCGGCCGGTTCGAACGTGTCGATCTGCGCGAGCGCGCTGCGCTTGTCGATCTCGACGAGCCGCGCGCGGTACTGGCCGCCGGTGCCGTCGAACAGCGCGAGCACGTCGCCGGGCTGCAGGCGCAGCACCTGGGCGTGGCGCGCGACCTCGGCCGGCAATGCGAGCGTGGCGTCGGCGCGCAGTGCCGCGTCGACGAAAAAGCGCGGCACGGCCGCGGTGGTGGTGGCTTCGTTCATGCGTGTAACGGTTGGGGTCATGCGTCGAGGCGGCGCCCGAGCGCCCATCGGTAGCCGTCGAGGTCCTCGATCTGCGCGAACCGGTCGCCCCAGAACTGATCCTGCGGCGCGCTCAGCGATTTCGCGCCCGCGTCGAGCGCGCGCTGCCAGGTGGCGTCGACGTCATCGACGTATAGATAGAACGATTGCGGCGCGGTGGCGTTCGCACTCTTAGGTGTGAGCGCGGGCGAGCCGAACGCGCCTTCGGGCGCGAACATCACGATCAGTTGGCCGCGATAGGCCATCTCGACGTGCATGATCGCGCCGTCCTCGTCGTGCACGTCGCGTACCGTGAAGCCGAATGCGGCCTTGAAGAACTCGATGGCCGCGCGCGCGTTGCGTACGGCCAGGTAGGGCGTCAACCAAGGCACGTTGGCCGGACGTGGATCGGTCATTAAAATCTCCTGTGGGGGCGCTTGGGCACGTGTTCTGATTCCGTGCCCGGGCGTTCGTTCAGGGGGCGGCGCGGCGTCCGGGACGTTCCGCCCCGGTGCCATGCATCGCGAAGCCTGCCAGGACGCGATGGAAAAACGGAAGCGAGGCGGCCGCGCGGACGCTCAGCGGCGAACGCCCAGTGTATCGCGCAGCGCGCACGGCAGGGCAAAGAGGGCCGCATGAAGTCGCGCATCGTAGTAGCGCAATCCCTGCACGTGGCGTGCGGCGAGGCGTTCGTCGACGTCGTGCGCGAACAGCGCGGCCGCATCGAGCGTATCGCTCGCGATCGCCATCAGCCATTGGGACCCGTATAGCGGCACATGCGCGGACAGCGGATCGACGACCGCGAAGCTCGCGCGCAGATCGTCGAGCAGCGCGGCGATGCGCGCCGCGTGGAACTCCGGCGAGCCGAGGTGCATCGAGATCGCGCCGCACGGCGTGAGGATCCGCTTGAGTTGCGCGTAGAACTCGCGCGTATAGAGGCCGGCCGCGGGCGAATCGGGCGGCGTGAGGTCGAACACGACGAGATCGAAATGCTCGATGGTCGACGTGACGAAATGCGCGGCGTCGCCGATGACGACCTCGACGCGCGGGTCGTCGAGTGCGCCGTGGTGCACGTCGTCGAGATAGCGGCGCGCCATGCCGACCACTTCGTCGTCGAGCTCGGCGACGACGATCCGCTCGATGCATGCGTGCTTGAGCAACTGGCGCGCGGCGCCGCCGTCGCCGCCGCCGAGCACGAGCGCCTTCTTCGGGCACGGATGCGCGAGTGCGGCCGGGTGCGTCATGCACTCGTGATACACGTATTCGTCGCCGACCGACGTCATCGGCCGGCCGTCCAGCGTAAACAGGCGGCCGAGCTGCGGCGTTTCCCAGACTTCGATGCGCTGGTGCGGCGACGCGACGTGCGCGAGCCGGCGTGCGTTCGGGAATCCGTAGGCGGCGTTGGGCGTGGGATGGAAGAGAAGGGTCGTGCTCACGGGCGGGCGGCTCGGGGCGGGCAGTTCTGACGTCTGAATTATAGGAGGCGCGCGGTTGTGCGGAAAAGCGTGCCGGAACACTGTGCATGGACAAGGGAAATGTCAGCCCATCTGTTAAAATGACGAGCTTTGCAGCCCCGTCCGTAGGCTCCGTCCGCTTCGCGTCCGTCAGGCGCCGCACCGCGCGCCGGGAACGATTGACGCTCGAGCTTCCGGATGCCGCCGTGCCCCCGTTTCCTCGACTCGTTCTCCGGACTCGACATGACGACTTCGTCTCCCGCCTCCACCACCCTGATGGCCAACGCGATCCGTGCGCTCGCAATGGACGCCGTCCAGCAAGCGAACTCCGGCCACCCCGGCATGCCGATGGGCATGGCCGAAATCGGCGTTGCGCTCTGGTCGCGCCATCTGAAGCACAACCCGACGAACCCGCACTGGGCAGACCGTGACCGCTTCGTGCTGTCGAACGGCCATGGCTCGATGCTGCTGTACTCGCTGCTGCACCTGACCGGCTACGACCTGCCGATCGAAGAGCTGAAGAACTTCCGCCAGCTGCACTCGAAGACGCCGGGCCACCCGGAATACGGCATCACGCCGGGCGTCGAGACGACCACCGGCCCGCTCGGCCAGGGTCTCGCGAACGCGGTCGGCATGGCGCTCGGCGAAGCGCTGATGGCCGACGAGTTCAACCGTGACGGCGCGAAGATCGTCGATCACCACACGTACGTGTTCCTCGGCGACGGCTGCCTGATGGAAGGCATCTCGCACGAAGCCTGCTCGCTCGCCGGCACGCTGAAGCTGAACAAGCTGATCGCGCTGTACGACGACAACGGCATCTCGATCGACGGCGACGTCGTGAACTGGTTCCACGACGACACCCCGAAGCGCTTCGAAGCGTACGGCTGGAACGTGATCCCGCACGTGAACGGCCACGACGTCGACGCGGTCGACGCAGCCATCGCGAAGGCGAAGCTGTCGGACAAGCCGACGCTGATCTGCTGCAAGACGGTGATCGGCCAGGGCGCGGCGACCAAGGCCGGCGGCCACGACGTGCACGGCGCGGCGCTCGGCGCGGAAGAAATCGCGAAGACGCGCGCGGCACTCGGCTGGACCTGGGAGCCGTTCGTGATTCCGCAGGAAGTCTATGCGGCATGGGATGCGAAGGAAGCCGGCAAGCGCGCGGAAACCGAATGGGATGCGACGTTCGCGCAATATCGCGCCAAGTTCCCGGCAGAAGCCGCTGAATTCGAGCGCCGGATGGCCAACCAGCTGCCGGCCGACTGGGCGCAGAAGGCTGCGGCGATCATCGCCGGCGCGAACGAGCGCGCCGAGACGGTGGCGACCCGCAAGGCGTCGCAGCAGGCGATCGAAGGCCTGGCTGCCGTACTGCCCGAACTGCTCGGCGGCTCGGCCGACCTGACCGGCTCGAACCTGACCAACTGGAAGGCATCGAAGGCCGTCCGTGCGAATCCGGAAGGCCCGGGCGTCCAGCTGGGCAACCACATCAACTACGGCGTGCGCGAATTCGGCATGAGCGCCGCGATCAACGGCCTCGCGCTGCACGGCGGCCACAAGCCGTTCGGCGGCACGTTCCTGACGTTCTCCGACTACAGCCGCAACGCGCTGCGCGTGGCCGCGCTGATGAAGGTGCCGTCGATCTTCGTGTTCACGCACGACTCGATCGGCCTCGGCGAAGACGGCCCGACGCACCAGTCGATCGAGCACGTGTCGAGCCTGCGCCTGATCCCGAACCACGACGTATGGCGTCCGGCCGACACGGTCGAGACGGCCGTCGCGTGGACCCACGCGGTCGCCGCCGACCGTCCGTCGAGCCTGATCTTCAGCCGCCAGAACCTGGCGTTCAACCCGCGTACCGATGCGCAGATCGCGAACATCGAGAAGGGCGGCTACGTGCTGAAGGACTGGGACGACGAGATCGTCGCGCGCAAGATCATCCTGATCGCGACGGGCTCGGAAGTCGAACTCGCGATGAAGGCCGTCGAGCCGCTCGCGCAGCAAGGCATCGCGGCACGGGTCGTGTCGATGCCGTCGACCAACGTGTTCGACCGCCAGGACGCCGAATACCGTGAGCGCGTACTGCCGCACGGCGTGCGCCGCGTCGCGATCGAAGCGGGCGTGACGGCCTTCTGGCACAAGTACGTCGGCCTCGAAGGCGGCGTCGTCGGGATCGATACGTTCGGCGAATCGGCGCCGGCCGGCGTGCTGTTCAAATACTTCGGCTTCACCGTCGAGCACGTCGTCGAGACCGCCAAGGCCGTGCTGGCCTAAAGAGACATACGCGACGCGCGCCACCCCTCGCGCGCGTCGCACCGTGAAGCTGCACGAAACGAATTTTTTCAGCCATCAGGAGATAGACCATGACGATTCGCGTCGCAATCAACGGCTACGGCCGCATCGGCCGCAACACGCTGCGCGCGTTCTACGAGAACGGCAAGAAGCACGACATCGAGATCGTGGCGATCAACGATCTGGGCGATGCGAAGACCAACGCGCACCTGACCCAGTACGACACCGCGCACGGCAAGTTCCCGGGTGAAGTGTCGGTCGACGGCGACTACCTCGTCGTGAACGGCGACAAGATCCGCGTGCTGGCGAACCGCAACCCGGCCGAACTGCCGTGGGGCGAGCTGGGCGTCGACGTCGTGATGGAATGCACGGGCTTCTTCACGACGAAGGAAAAGGCCAGCGCGCACCTGAAGGGCGGCGCGAAGAAGGTGATCATCTCGGCACCGGGCGGCAAGGATGTCGACGCCACGATCGTCTACGGCGTGAACCACGACGTGCTGAAGGCCGAGCACACCGTCATCTCGAACGCATCGTGCACGACGAACTGCCTCGCGCCGCTCGTCAAGCCGCTGAACGACAAGATCGGCCTCGAAACCGGCCTGATGACGACGATCCACGCGTACACGAACGACCAGGTGCTGACGGACGTCTACCACGAAGACCTGCGCCGCGCGCGTTCGGCCACGCACAGCCAGATCCCGACGAAGACGGGCGCGGCCTCGGCCGTCGGCCTCGTGCTGCCGGAACTGAACGGCAAGCTCGACGGTTACGCGATCCGCGTCCCGACGATCAACGTTTCGATCGTCGACCTGTCGTTCATCGCCAAGCGCGACACGACGGTCGAGGAAGTCAACGCGATCATGAAGGAAGCATCGGAAGGCGCGCTGAAGGGCATCCTCGGCTACAACGACGCACCGCTGGTGTCGATCGACTTCAACCACAACCCGGCTTCGTCGACGTTCGACGCCACGCTGACCAAGGTGTCGGGCCGCCTCGTCAAGGTGTCGAGCTGGTACGACAACGAGTGGGGTTTCTCGAACCGCATGCTGGATACGGCTGTCGCATTCGCGAACGCGAAGTAATCCCGCACGTTGCGCGGCCGCCGCAGGGCGGCCGGCGCGGCGAACGAGCCCGGCCCGGTTTTCCGGCCGGGCTTTTTTATTGCCCGCCGTTCTTGCTCGATGCTGCCGTCACCTGCTCGAGCGCCGCGACGAACGCGCGCTTCAGCGGGCTGTCGAGGTCGGTCCATGCGAGGCCGATGCCGGTGCGGTGTCCGGCCAGGTCGAGCGGCCGCGCGAGCACGTTCGGCGGCAGCGCGCTGGCGGCTTCCGCCGGAATCAGCCCGATGCCCATCCCCGCCGCGACGAGCGCGAGCATCGTCGTGAATTCCCCGAACTCCTGCGCGATCTCGAGTGTCGTGCCCGCGCGGCTCAGCGCGAGCAGCATGTCGTCGTGAAAGCCCGGTGCGTAGCGGCGCGCGAGCACGAATGCGGGCTGGCCGCGCAGCGCGGCCGGCGAGATCGCATCGTGCACGGCGAGCGGATGGCCGAGCGGCAGCGCGACGACGAAGCCTTCCTCCAGCACCACGCGCGTGTCGATACCCGCATACGCGGCCGGCAGCCGGATCATCCCGAAATCGATCCGCCGGTCGCGCAGCGCGGCGATCTGGTCGGGCGTCGGCAGGTCCTTCAGTTCGAGCGTGATCAGCGGATAGCGCTCGCGCATCGTGCGCAGCACGGCCGGCAGCAGCACGGGCAGCACCGACGACACGAACGCGATCCGCAGCGTGCCGATCTCGCCGCGGCTCGACAGCCGCGCCATCTGCTCCGCGCGCGCGGCCTGCTGCAACGTGGCGCGCGCCTCGGGCAGGAACACGCGCCCCGTGTCGCTCAGTTCGACCTTGTGCCGGTCGCGCTCGAACAGGCGCGCGCCGAGTTCTTCCTCGAGCGCCTTGATCTGCATGCTCAGCGCGGGCTGCACGATGAACAGGCGCTGCGCGGCGCGCCCGAAATGCAGCTCTTCCGCGAGCGTGACGAAGGCGCGCAATTGCTTGAGTTCCATGGGCGGCGGGCAGGCAAGGGCGGTAATCAGATTTCATGATAACCGGATCAAAAAAGACCATTGGCGCGGCCCCCGGCCGGCAGCCGAAGATACCGTCAATGCGAGACCGGCCGCGATGGGCCGCCGGCTCGACTGGCACGAGGAGACACGCATGACCCACGCGCTTGAACGGTTCCGCCTCGACGGCCGCCGCGCACTGATTACCGGTTCCGGACGCGGGATCGGGCTGACGCTCGCCCGCGGGCTGGCCGAAGCGGGGGCGGCGATCGTCATCAACGATCGCAATGAGGAGAAGGCCGCGACGCTCGTGCGGCATCTGCGCGAGGAAGGCTTCACGGCCGACTACGCGGTATTCGACGTCGCCGAGCACGCGCAGGTGCGCGCGGCGATCGACGATTTCGAGGCGCGCGTCGGCGCGATCGACATCCTCGTGAACAACGCGGGCATCCAGCGCCGCGCACCACTCGACGCGTTCGAACCCGACGATTGGCATGCGCTGATGCGCGTGAACCTCGACGGCGTGTTCAACGTCGCGCAGGCCGTCGCGCGGCACATGATCGCGCGCGGCCGCGGGAAGATCATCAACATCTGCTCGGTGCAGAGCGAACTCGCACGGCCGACGATCGCGCCGTATGCGGCGACCAAGGGCGCGGTGCGGATGCTGACGAAAGGGATGTGCGCCGACTGGGCGCGCCACGGCATCCAGGCGAACGGCCTCGCGCCCGGCTATTTCGAAACCGAACTCAACCGCGCGCTGGTCGACGACGCGGCGTTCTCGGACTGGCTGTGCAAGCGTACGCCGGCCGGCCGCTGGGGGCGCGTCGACGAGCTGTGCGGCGCGGCGATCTTCCTCGCGTCGGCCGCATCCGATTTCGTGAACGGCCAGACGCTGTTCGTCGATGGCGGCTTGACCAGCGCCGTCTGAGCGGCGGCGCGCCCGCGCCGTGCGCGGCGTGCCGTTGCGCCGGCTGCGGCCGGCATCCGAATTCCCAGAAGAGCCCGCCGCACGAGCGGGCCGATGTCCCGGTCGCGCGATGCGCCGCCGGGTTCCGGAACGGAAGGCAGGAGACAGGAGACAACGATGGATCGCATTTCCCCGCCGCCCGCGCGGCACGATGCAGGGTCCGGTGCGCCGGGCGGGACCGTCGAGCGCCGCGGCGTCGACACGAAGCAGCTCAACCGCGCGGCATGGACCTGTTCGCTCGGCAGCGCGCTCGAATACTACGATTTCGCGTTGTACACGCTCGCATCGGCGCTGGTGTTCGGGCCGCTGTTCTTTCCCGCGCAGACCGCCGAGATGCGGCTGATCGCGAGCTTCGGCACCTACTTCGTCGGCTTCGCGGTGCGCCCGCTCGGCGGCGTCGTGTTCGGCGTGCTCGGCGACCGGATCGGCCGCAAATTCGTGCTGACCGCGACGGTGCTGCTGATGGGGATCGCGAGCACGCTGATCGGTGTGCTGCCGACCTTCGCGACGGCCGGCTACTGGGCGCCCGCGCTGCTGATCCTGCTGCGCATCCTGCAAGGCCTCGGTGCCGGCGCGGAGCAGGCCGGCGCCGCGGTGCTGATGACCGAATACGCGCCGCCGGGCAAGCGCGGCTTCTATGCGTCGCTGCCGTTTCTCGGCATCCAGCTCGGCACGGTGCTCGCGGCGGCCGTCTATTTCCTGCTGCTCGCGAACCTCGACCGCGTCACCGACGGCTGGGGCTGGCGCGTGCCGTTCCTGTTCAGCGCGGTGATCGTCGCGGTCGGGATCTACATGCGCGTGCGGCTGCACGAGTCGCCGACCTTCGTGCGGCTCGAGAAGCGTGCGCAGGTCCTGGCGAATCCGCTGAAGAGCGCCGTGCAGCATTCGAAGCGCTCGCTGCTGATCGGCATCGGCCTGCGGATGGCCGAGAACGGCGGCTCGTCGATCTACCAGGCGCTCGCGGTCAGCTATCTCGCCGGCGTGATCGGGATGAAGGGGCCGATCGGCGCGCTCGCGCTGGTGTGCGCGGCGACCGTCGGCGCGTGCACGGTGCCGCTGGCCGGCTGGCTCAGCGACCGTTTCGGCCGGGTGCGCGTGTATCGCACGTTTGCGTGGCTGCAACTCGCGCTCGCATTCCCGGTGTGGTGGATCTTCAGCCACGGCAACGTGATTGCGAGCGTGATCGCGATCTCGGTCGCGCAGGGCTTCGCGAACTGGGGGATGCTCGGCGCGCAGGCCGCGCTGCTGCCCGAACTGTTCGGCGCGCGCCATCGCTACATGGGCGTGTCGTTCTCGCGTGAAGTGTCGGCCGTGCTCGCGGGCGGGATCGCGCCGCTCGTCGGCGCGACGATCATCGCGACCGTGATCGCGCTGCACGGCGGCGACCACGCGGCCGGCGTGCGCGCGTGGGTGCCGATCGCCGCGTACCTGGTGCTGCTGACGCTGATCACGCTGTTCACGACGTCGCGGATGCCGGAAACCTTGAACCGCGATCTCGACGATCCGCTCGACGCGGCGCAGGCGGCGCAGGCGGCGCCGGCACCGGGCGCCGATCCGCTCGCGCGGCACGCATGAACGGGCCGGGCGGCTGACGCGGCCCGGCACGCTTTCGCATTCCACTTATCTCGACAGGAGCAAGCGCAGATGGCGCACGAATCGACCCAGCGGCCCGAACTGCTGATGACGGGCCCTTACCAGCCGTGGGACGACGCATGGCTGTCGGCAGGCTATGACGTCCACCGGCTGTGGGAGGCCACTGACCGCGCGGCGTTTCTCGCCGAACACGGCGCCGGCGTGCGCGCGATCGCGACGCGCGGCGATCTCGGTGCGAATGCCGCGCTGATCGCCGCGCTGCCGAAGCTCGAAATCATCTCCTGCTACGGCGTCGGCACCGATGCGATCGATCTCGCGGCCGCGCGCGAGCGCGGCATTCGCGTGACCAACACGCCCGACGTGCTGACCGGCGACGTGGCCGATCTCGGCGTCGGGCTCGCGCTCGCGATGATGCGCCGCATCGGCGCAGGCGACGCATACGTGCGCTCCGGCGCATGGCGCGATGGCGACATGCCGCTCGTCACGCGGCTGTACGGCAAGCGCGTCGGCGTGGTCGGCTTCGGCCGGATCGGCACGACGATCGCGCGCAGGCTGTCGGGCTTCGACGTCGAGCTCGGCTACTTCGACGTCGCACCGCGCGCGGACAGCCCGCACCGCTTCTTCGGCGACCTCGCCGAGCTGGCCGGCTGGTGCGACCTGCTGATCGTCACGCTCGCGGGCGGGCCGACGACGCGCCACCTCGTCGACGCCGCCGTGCTCGACGCGCTGGGGCCGCAAGGCTATCTGGTGAACGTGTCGCGCGGTACGACCGTCGACGAACCGGCGCTGCTCGACGCGCTCGAGCGCAACGCGATCGCCGGCGCGGCGCTCGACGTGTTCTGGAACGAGCCGCGCATCGACCCGCGTTTCCTCGCGTTGCCGAACGTGCTGCTGCAGCCGCACCATGCGAGCGGCACGATCGAGACGCGCCAGGCGATGGGCTGGCTCGTGCGCGACAACCTTGCCGCGCACTTCGCCGGCGAGCCGCTGGTCACGCCGGTCGTCTGAGGAGGCTGTCATGCGTATGCGTTGCATGTGTGTCGTGATCCACGGGCCGAACGACCTGCGGGTCGAAGAGCAGGACGCGGGCGAGATCGGCCCGGGCCAGGTGCGCGTCGATGTCGCGATGGGCGGCATCTGCGGCTCCGATCTCCATTATTTCCGGCACGGCGGTTTCGGCGCGATCCGGCTGCAGCAGCCGATGGTGCTCGGCCACGAGGTGGCCGGCACGGTCGCCGAAGTCGCGCCGGACGTGACGGCGGTGAAGGTCGGCGATCGCGTCGCGGTCAATCCGAGCCGGCCGTGCGGCGCATGCCGCTACTGCCTCGAAGGGCTGCCGAACCAGTGTCTCGACATGCGCTTCTACGGCAGCGCGATGCGGATGCCGCACGTGCAGGGCGCATTCCGCAACGCGCTCGTGTGCGACGCGGTGCAGTGCGTGAAGGTCGCCGATCACGTGCCGCTGTCGCTCGCGGCGCTCGCCGAACCGTTCGCGGTCGGGCTGCATGCGGTGTCGCGCGCGGGCCCGCTGATCGGCAAGCGCGTGCTCGTGTCGGGTTGCGGGCCGATCGGCGTGCTGGCGGTGGCGGCGGCGCGCGTGCACGGTGCGACGGAGATCGTCGCGACCGACGTCGTCGAGGCGCCGCTGGCCGTGGCGAGCGCGCTCGGCGCCGACCGCACGATCAACGCGGTGGCCGATGCCGGCTGGGTCGAGCGCTACGGCGCCGACAAGGGCACGTTCGACGTGATGATCGAGTGTTCGGGCAATGCGCGCGCGCTGCCTGACGGGCTGGACGTGATGCGTCCGCGTGGGGTCGTCGTGCAGCTCGGGCTCGGCGGCGATGTCAGCCTGCCGCAGAACGTCGTGGTCGCGAAGGAGTTGTCGATCTGCGGGTCGTTCCGTTTTCATGCGGAATTCGCGCTCGCGGTGCAACTGATCAACGCGGGGCGCGTCGACCTGAGGCCGGCCATCACGCGCGTGTTCCCGATGCGCGATGCGAACCTCGCGTTCGAACTGGCCGGCGACCGGCAGCGCGCGATGAAGGTGCTGATCGATTTCGCGGACGAGGCGGCGTGACGATCAAGCGCTAGCGCGCGACGGACGCTATCGACGTCGTCAAAAGAAGGCACGCCCGCGGTTCGCGGGACGTGCCTTTTTTCATGGTGGCGAGGAAACGACTTACTGCGTGACCTGCCGCACGCCGACGCGCTGCGATGCGAGCCACAGCGCGATCAGCACGCCGGCAAGCGCAGCGCCCGCGACACACACGCCGCGCCAGCCGTCGATGCCGTACGCGACGCTCGCCGCGAACGACCCGAACGCGCCGCCGATGAAGTAGCTCGTCAGGTAGATCGTCGTCACGCGGCTGCGCGCGTTGCCGGCCAGCGCATAGATCACGCTCTGGTTCGAGATGTGCATGCCCTGCACGCCGACGTCGAGCAGCAGGATGCCCGCGATCAGCGCCACGAGCGAGTGCGCGCCGGCGGCTATCAGCGCGAACGACGCGAGCACGGCCGCCGCGAACAGCCCCGTTGCCGCATTGCCGTGGCCGCGATCGACGAGCCGGCCGGCCGACGTCGCCGCGAGCGCGCCCACCGCGCCGACGATGCCGAACAGGCCGATCTGCCCTTCGGAATAGCTGTACGGCGGCTGGCTCAGCAGGAACGTGAGGCCCGTCCACAGCAGGCTGAAGCACGCGAACACGAGTGCGCCGTAGGTCGAGCGCAGCGCGATCAGCGGTTGTGTGCGCACCAGCGCGACGAGCGACTTCATCAGCGCCGCATAGTCGACGCGCGCATCGCGGCGATCCTTCGGCAGCTTCACGGCGAGCACGGCGGTCAGCGCCGCCACCATCACCGCCGCGATGCCGTACACCGCACGCCAGCCGAACCCGTCGGCGATCGCACCGGCCGCGACGCGCGCAAGCAGGATACCGAGCAGCAGCCCGCTCATCACGGTGCCGACCGCGCGGCCGCGCGAGCGTGCATCGGCGAGTGACGCGGCGAACGGCACGAGCAGCTGCGTTGAACAGGTGACGAAGCCGACCGCGACGTTCGCGACGACGAACATCGTGAAGTTCGTGCTGAACGTGACCGCGACCAGCGCAACGACGTTGAGCATCAGCAGCCGCACGATCAGCGTATGACGGTTGACCGCGTCGCCGAGCGGGACGATCAGCAGCAGGCTCGCCGCGTAACCGAGCTGCGTCAGCGTGACGAGATAGCCGAGTTCGGTCGGCGCGCGCCCGAAGCTGCGCGCGATCGCGGCGAGCAGCGGCTGCGCGTAATAGATGTTGCCGATGACGATGCCGCACGCGCAGGCGAACAGCAGCGTCATGCCGCGGGTCAGGGGAGGATGGGTGTCGTGATGCGGTTCCATGGTCGCGAAAAAACAGCGGCGCCGGCCGTCGGCACGGGGCCGTCGGATGCGCGGGGTGACGGAAATCGGGGCCGGCGTCGACGGATCGGCGGTGAGCCGATGCGCGCCGGGCGGATCGCGGCCGGGCCCGGATCGGGCGGGCGGTGGATCGTCGTGCGGCGGGCGGAGGCGGGGCGGGCCCGGGCGAGCCGTTCCGGTGCGGCGACAGCGGTCATGCACGGGAACGGATGTGCGTATGATGCGGGAATCGAACCATAGCGTCCAAGACTGGATCGTTATGGTCTCCATTGGCAGAACCAATACTTCGGCCGCCATGCTTCTCCGCCACATCCGCTATTTCCTGGCCGTCGCCGAGCAGCGCAGTTTCACGCGCGCGGCCGACGCGCTGCACGTCTCGCAGCCGACGCTGTCGCAGCAGGTGCGCCGGCTCGAGGACACGCTCGGCGTGCAGTTGTTTGACCGCTCGGGCCGCACGGTGCAGCTCACCGAGTTCGGCGAAGTCTATGCGCGCCATGCGCGCGCCGCGCTGCACGAGCTCGATGCGGGGCAGCGCGCGCTGCACGACGTCGCCGATCTCGGCAGCGGGTCGCTGCGGCTCGCGATGATGCCGACCTTCGCGGCCTACCTGAGCGGCTCGCTGATCGACGCGTTCCATGCCGACCATCCGAACCTCGCGCTGACGATCGACGCGATGCCGCAGGAGCGCATCGAGGCGCTGCTCGCCGACGACCGGCTCGACGCGGGCTTCGCGTTCATGCCGCCGCGCGCGCCGGACATCGACGCGCTGCCGCTGTGGGACGAGCCGCTCGCGCTCGTGACGGGCCGCACGCATCGTCTCGCACGGCGCCGCCGCGCGCTGACGCCGGCCGAGCTCGGCGGCGAGCCGCTGGTGCTGCTGAGCCGCGCGTTCGCGACGCGCGAGCGCATCGACCGGTATTTCATCGAGCACGGCGCGCAGCCGAAGATCGCGATCGAGACGAATACGGTCAGTGCGGTGCTGGCGCTCGTGCGGTGCGGCCGGCTCGCGACGGTGCTGCCCGACGCGGTCGCGCGCGAGAGCGCCGACCTGTGCGCGCTGGAGATCGATCCGCCGCTGCCCGCGCGCACGGCCGCGCTGCTGACACGCAAGGGCGCGTACCGCAGCGTCGCGGCGCGCGCGTTCATCGCGCGTGCGCTCGCGTATCGGGATCCGTCGGGAGGTTGACCGGTACGACCGGGCGGCGCGCGCGACGGGCGGCCGCCCGGGCCGTCATGTGCGGGGTGTCGGGAAGAAGATGCCCGCGCGCTGCGCGGCGTTCGCGATGTGCGTTTCGATCGCAATGCCGGCGGCGCCCGCATCACGCGCGATCAGCGCGTCGACGATCGCGCGGTGCTCCTGCCACGTCGACAGCAGCAGCTCGCGCCGGTAGAACGGCATGCGCTGGCTTTCCTTCATGATGTCCGCGCTGCTGCGCAGCACCGATTCGATCGCCGCGTTGCCGGCGAGATGGATGATCCGCATGTGGAAGTCGAAGTCGAGCTGCGACGCCTCGTCGAGCGCGCTTTCGGTGAGCGCGACGTGCAGGTCGGCGAGGTTGTCCTCGAACCACGCGATGTCGTCGTCGCTGACGACGTGCGCGGCCATCCGCGCGGCGAAGCCCTCGAGCGCATAGCGCATCTGGTACGTGTCGGGCGGCGACGACTGCTCGGCGAAGCGCCATGCGTGCGCGGCCGTGGCCTGCGCGCTTTCGACATACACGCCCTTGCCGGCGCGGATGCGCAGCATCCCGAGCGCCTCGAGCGTCGACAGCGCCTCGCGCAGCGACGCGCGGCTGATCTCCAGCTCCTCGGAGAGCTGGCGCTGGGCCGGCAGCAGGCTGCCGACCGGATAAACGCCTGCCTCGATCCGGTCGCGGATCGTCGCGATGGCGGCGTCGGTCACGGTATGCGGAACGTTTTTCATGATGTGAACTTTGGCCGGTCTGACCGGCATTGTAATCCGCACGCAGGCGGTGCATGGCCGGCCTACGGGAAAGCCACGATCTGCCCCTGTCCGATGCATCGAAGCCAGGCGGGCAGGGGCGGGAAATCCCTATTTTGTCCGTCCTTGACTCGACTATATCGGCTTCCTACTATCCACCATAACATCACTGGTCTTACCAGTATGAACAGACGAAACTGCAACCGTTGGATCGGGAGAGCGCCGTGTCGAAATTCCTCAATTCGCTGTTTGGTCGGGTAGTCGTCGCATTGATTCTAGGGATCGCGCTCGGCGCGTTCTTCCCGCATTTCGCCGAGTCGTTGCGACCGCTCGGCGACGGCTTCCTGAAGCTGATCAAGATGGTGATCGGGCCGATCGTGTTCTGCGTGGTGGTCAGCGGGATGGCCAACGCGGGCGACCTGAAGAAGGTCGGCCGGGTCGGCCTGAAGGCCGTCATCTACTTCGAGATCATGACGACGCTCGCGCTCGGCATCGGCCTCGTCCTCGCGTGGCTCACGCGCCCGGGCGTCGGGATGAACATCGACCTGCGCTCGCTCGACGCGGCGTCGCTGTCGACGTACGCGAAGAACGCCGAAAGCCTGAAGGACACGGCCGGCTACCTGATGAAGATCATCCCCGAGACCGCGATCGACGCGTTCGCGAAGGGCGACATCCTGCAGATCCTCGTGTTCGCGGTGCTGTTCGGCTCCGCGCTGTCGTTGCTCGGCGACAAGGCGCAGCGCGTCAACTCGCTGATCGAGGAACTGTCGCACGTGTTCTTCCGGATCATCGGCTTCATCATCAAGCTCGCGCCGCTCGGCGTGCTCGGCGCGATCGCGTTCACGACCGGCAAGTACGGCGTTGCGTCGCTCAAGCAGCTCGGCTACCTGGTCGCGGTGTTCTACCTGAGCTGCTTCGTGTTCGTCACGGTCGTGCTCGGCGTCGTGATGCGGCTGGCGGGCTTCTCGGTGTTCAAGCTGATCCGCTATCTGCGCGAGGAACTGACGATCGTGCTCGGCACGGCATCGTCGGACGCGGTGCTGCCGCAGGTGATGCGCAAGCTCGAATACATGGGCGTGAAGGATTCGACGGTCGGCCTCGTGATCCCGACCGGCTATTCGTTCAACCTCGACGGCTTCTCGATCTACCTGACGCTCGCCGTGCTGTTCATCGCGCAGGCCACCAACACGCCGCTGTCGACGCATGACCTGATCGTCGTGCTGCTCGTGTCGCTCGTCACGTCGAAGGGCGCGCACGGGATCCCGGGCTCGGCGATCGTGATCCTCGCGGCGACGCTGTCGGCGATCCCGGCGATTCCGGTGCTCGGCCTCGTGCTGATCCTGCCGGTCGACTGGTTCGTCGGCATCGCCCGCGCGCTGACCAACCTGATCGGCAACTGCGTCGCGACGGTGGTCGTCGCGGTGTGGGAGAACGACATCGATCGTGCCCGCGCGACACGCGTGCTGAATCGCGAGCTGCGCTACGTGCCGGCCGAAGAGGAAGACCGCGCGGCGCCGGTCGCCGGCGACCAGGCTCACGCGCTCTGAGCGCACCCCCCGCGCGGGGCGGCTTCCCCTGGTCGTCCCGCGCACCCGAGTTCATGTGGCCGGCGCCTCGATGCGCCGGCACATCATCAAACAACAGGAGACGACATGGCAGCCCCCATCCTCGATCCGAATGCGCCGGCCTTTACGCGGCGTTACATGAACCTCGCCGATCCGCGCCTCGGGGCGCAGGCGCTCTTTGCCAGCGATGAATTCTTCGCACCGAAGGAGCGCATGCTGAATCCCGAGCCGGCCGTGTTCATCCCCGGCAAGTACGACGACCACGGCAAGTGGATGGACGGCTGGGAAACGCGCCGCAAGCGCACGACCGGCCACGACTTCTGCGTGGTGCGGCTCGCGCGGCCGGGCGTGATCCACGGCGTCGACCTCGATACGAGCCATTTCACCGGCAACTTCCCGCCGGCCGCGTCGATCGACGCGTGCGTCGCCGAAGGCGACACGCCGCCTGACGACGCGCAATGGCGCCCGATCGTCCCGGCGACGACGCTGCAGGGCAATTCGCATCACTACGTGAGCGTCGACGATGCGCAGCCCTGTACGCACCTGCGCGTGAACCTGTACCCGGACGGCGGCCTCGCACGGCTGCGCGTGTACGGCCAGCCGCAGCGCGACTGGCGCCAGGTGCCGGCCGGCGAGCTCGTCGATCTCGCGGCGATCGAGAACGGCGGCTACCTGGTGGCCGCGAACAACCAGCACTTCGGCCCGGCCTCGCAGATGCTGATGCCGGGGCGCGGCGTGAACATGGGCGACGGCTGGGAAACGCGGCGGCGCCGCGAGCCCGGCAACGACTGGGCGATCGTCGCGCTTGCGCGGCCGGGCATCATCCGGCGCGTCGAGGTCGATACCGCGTTCTTCAAGGGCAATTTCCCCGACCGCTGTTCGCTGCAGGCCGCGCGGGTCGCGGGCGGCACCGACGATTCGCTCGTCACGCAGGCGATGTTCTGGGCTGAACTGCTCGGCGAGCAGAAGCTGCAGATGGACCACGTCCACACGTTCGACCAGCTTGCCGCGCTCGGCCCCGTCACGCACGTGCGTTTCAACATCTTCCCGGACGGCGGCGTGTCGCGCCTGCGTCTGTGGGGCGAGCCGGCTTGAAGGAGGGTAACGGCATGAGCGAATCCCGGATCCTGCGCGTCGAGCGCCTGACGCGCGAAGCGTTCGCGCCGTTCGGCGATGTGATCGCGCTCGAAGGCGCGCGTCATTTTCCGATCAACGGCGGCACGACCGAGCGCTTCCACGATCTCGCGACGATCGACGTGTGCGCGGACGGCGGCCGCCCGCTCGTCAGCGTGTTCCGCGCGCAGCCGCGCGCGCTGCCGGTCGCGGTCACGCTGATGGAGCGCCATCCGCACGGCAGTCAGGCGTTCATCCCGCTCGCGGCCGTGTCGCGCTACGCGATCGTCGTCGCGCCGGCCGGCGAGTTCCGGCCCGACGCGATGCGCGCGTTTCTCGCGGAAGGCTGGCAGGGCGTGAACTATGCGAAAGGCGTCTGGCACCATCCGCTGCTCGCGCTCGACGCGGTCAGCGATTTCGTGATCGTCGATCGCGGCGGGCCGCAGCCGAATTGCGACGAGATCCCGCTCGAGCGCGCGTGGGCGCTGGAGTTCGAGCCGGCCTGCGCGGCCTGACGCAAGGGCAGCGCCCGGCTCCGGCTGCCTGGAGGCAGCCCGGGCGGGCGTGTCGAAGGGTTTCCGAAAGCCTGGGGCGCACGACTCACGCGGCGGTGCGCCGCCGCTATCCCGAAAAGAACACGGCCCGGGCGGCGAGATGCCGGCCGGGCCGTGCCGCGTGCGCGGGACGCGCGAATCAGTGCTTGCGGTGCGGGCAGTTCTCGGTGGTGCAGGAACCGTACATCGCGAGCGAGTGCTCCTGGAGCTTGAAGCCGCGCTCCTTGGCGATCGCCTGCTGGCGGCCTTCGATCTCGGCGTCGAAGAATTCCTCGACACGGCCGCAATCGAGGCACACGAGGTGGTCGTGGTGCGAGCCTTCGTTCAGTTCGAACACGGCCTTGCCGGATTCGAAGTTGCTGCGCGTGAGCAGGCCGGCCTGCTCGAACTGCGTCAGCACGCGGTAGACGGTGGCCAGCCCGATGTCGAGCTGCTCGTTGAGCAGGTTCCGGTAGACGTCTTCTGCCGTCAGGTGGCGCACCGGGCTTTGCTGGAAGATCTCGAGAATCTTGAGGCGCGGTAGGGTGGCCTTTAGCCCGATATTCTTGAGATCCGTCGGATTGGTCATGGCTAGGCATCCCTAGAGTACAATGCAGGGCTTCAATGTTACCGGCTTTTCGCCGTTCCAGAAACACGCGCGGCCTGCACACGGGCCTGCACGGTGAGGGAAATGATTCCAGAATCTCTTTCGCACTTTCAGAGGAGCCGCATGCGGAGTGTCATCATCGCTGCCGCCGCCGTTGCCGCGCTGGCTGGTTGTTCGTCGTACGACAGCGTGACGCAGCGCATCGCGCAGAGCATCACCCCCTACCGGATCACCGTCGTGCAAGGCAACTTCGTGTCGCAGGAGAAGGCCGCGCAGTTGCAGGTCGGCATGTCGCGCGAGCAGGTGCGCGCGTTGCTCGGCACCCCGCTGCTGGCCGACATGTTCCACGCCGACCGTTGGGACTACCTCTTTTACTTCAAGCGCGGCTCGACGGCAGTCGTCCAGCAGCGCGATCTCGTCGTGACGTTCTCGGGCGATCGCCTGGCGAGCTGGACGGGGGCGGACAACCTGCCTTCGGAACTCGACCTGCTGGCCGACATCGACGGCGACCGCGGCGGCAAGAAGGCGAAGGCGGCCGCAGCGGCGAAGAAGGCCGCCGAGGCTGCCGCCGCCGCGAGCGCCGCGCAAGCGGCCGCGAGCGCGCCGGCGCCGGAGGCTGTCGCCAGCCCGTCCACTGCGCCGGCGGCCGGTGCGGTGATCGACCAGGATGCGAACGCGCAGGCCGCCCGCGCGGCGAACCGCGCGACCAACCAGGTGTCGGGGCAGGGTTCGGGTTCGCGCCGGTTCACGCCGGCGGCGAAGGCCTCGGCCGGCGCGCCGGTGCCGGGCGGCCAGCCGCCGGGCGCCGCGCCGGCGATCCAGCCGCAGTTCCAGTTCCATCGTCCGCCGCAGCCGAACGTGTCGAACGAGGCGCCGCCGCCGGTCGGCCCGCAAGGCTCGGACAACCTGCAGAACCAGCCGCTCACCGCACCGGCGCAGTAAGCAGCCGGCGTGCGGAAACAGGGCGGCATGCGCCGCCCGCTTTTATACCTGTCGTGTAGAAAGCCATGAAGATTGCGATTGCCGGGGCATCGGGCCGAATGGGCCGGATGCTGATCGAAGCCGTTCTCAACGATGCCGACGCGCAGCTCGTCGGCGCGCTCGACCGCGCCGATTCGCCGTTCCTCGGCCAGGACGCCGGTGCGTTCCTCGGCAAGGAAACCGGGGTCAAGCTGACCGCCGACCTCGACGCCGTGTTCGCGCAGGCCGACACCCTGATCGATTTCACGCGTCCGGAAGGCACGATGGCCCATATCGAGGCCGCGCTGCGCCACGACGTGAAGCTCGTGATCGGCACCACCGGCTTCACCGCCGAGCAGAAGGCCGAGCTGCAGGCCGCGGCGAGCAAGATCGGCATCGTGTTCGCGGCGAACATGAGCGTCGGCGTGAACGTCACGCTGAAGCTGCTCGAATTCGCGGCGAAGCATTTCTCGCGTGGCTACGACATCGAGATCATCGAGGCGCATCACCGCCACAAGGTCGACGCGCCGTCGGGCACCGCGCTGATGATGGGTGAAGCCGTCGCCGGCGCGCTCGGGCGCTCGCTCGACGATTGCGCGGTGTACGGCCGCCACGGGGTGACGGGCGAGCGCGATCCGTCGTCGATCGGCTTTGCCGCGGTGCGCGGCGGCGACATCGTCGGCGATCACACCGTGCTGTTCGCCGGGATCGGCGAGCGCATCGAGATCACGCACAAGTCGTCGAGCCGCGTATCGTATGCGCAGGGCGCGCTGCGCGCGGTCCACTTCCTGTCGGCGCGCGGCGCCGGCCTGTTCGACATGCAGGACGTGCTCGGCCTGCGCTGACACCACGGGGAAACTCCGATGGCGATACCCACCGGCGTTGTCCACTACCTCGAAAGCGGCGATGCGATCACGCATGCCGTCGCCTATGTGCTGCTGGCGATGTCCGTCGCCAGCTGGTGCTTCCTCCTCATGAAAGCCTGGCTCCTGGTCCGCGCGAAGCGGCAGGGGCCGCGCGCGCTCGCCGCGTTCTGGCGCGCGCCGTCGCTCGACGCGGGCATCGCCGCGCTCGCCGGCGCCGATCGCGAGCGCGTGTTCGTGCCGCTCGCCGAAGCCGCGCGCGATGCGGCCGACGACCACGACCCGGCTGCCCTGGCCGCGCGCGTCGAGCGCAGCGAGCGCGTGCTGCGCGCGTTGCGGCACGCGATGCTGCGCTCGCAGCGGCGTCTCGAATTCGGCCAGGTGCTGCTCGCGTCGATCGGCAGCACCGCGCCGTTCGTCGGGCTCCTCGGCACCGTGTGGGGCATCTACCACGCGCTCGGCAGCATCGCCGCGAGCGGGCAGGCGCAGATCGAGAACGTCGCGGGGCCGGTCGGCGAGGCGCTGATCATGACCGCGTTCGGGCTCGTCGTCGCGATTCCCGCGGTGCTGGCCTACAACATCCTCGGGCGCCTCGTGCGGCAGCTCGCCGAGGAGCTCGACGGCTTCGCGCGCGACCTGCACGTGTTCGTGTGCGCGCAGGAAGCCTGACGCGCCCATTCCGGAGGAGCGACCATGGCATTCGGCGGACTCGAGCACCACAAGACCTCCGCGCCGATGGCGGAGATCAACATGACCCCACTGATCGACGTGATGCTGGTGCTGCTCGTCATCTTCATCATCACCGCGCCGCTGATGACGCACGCGATCCGGCTCGACCTGCCGAAGGTCGCGGCCAGCGTCGCGCGCGACACGCCGCAATCCGTCACCTTGTCGATCGACGACGCGGGCAAGCTGTATTGGGACGATTCACCGGTCGCGCTCGATGCGCTGCCCGCGCGCTTCCGGGCCGCCGCCGCGGGCGGCGCGCCGCCCGAGTTGCGGCTGCGCGCGTCGCGTGCGACCCGCTACGACGTGATCGCGCAGGTGATGGGCGCCGCGCAGGCCGCCGGTCTCACGCGGATCGGTTTCGTGACCGACGTGCCGCCGCAGGCGGGCGGTTCAGCGGCGGCGCCTGCCGTGCCGGCCAACCGCTGAGCGGGCCCGTCCCCGCCGCGGGATCGGGCCACGCGCCGCAAGACGGGTCGAATGGGCCGGCGCGGGCGGTATAATCAACGTTTTTCCCGGTTGGCAGGCTTTTTCAGGTAACCCGGAATTTTCCAGGCTACCCGGGCATGCTGCGGGTTACCCGGAAAATGCCGGAAACCGCGAACAGGTCCGGCAACAGCGAACCTGCAGGTCCGCCGGGCAAGCACGATTTTCGATCCACTCCTGCGCGCGCGCCGTCGCGTCGCTTAAAGCCTAGTCCGAACCACACCATGCACGAGAGATACGTACCCGCCGACGTCGAAGCCGCCGCCCAGGGCGACTGGCGCGCAGCCGATGCCTACAAGACGAAGGAAGATTCGCAGAAGCCGAAGTTCTACTGCGTGTCGATGCTGCCGTACCCGTCCGGCAAGCTGCACATGGGTCACGTGCGCAACTACACGATCAACGACGTGATGTACCGCTATCTGCGGATGAACGGCTACAACACGCTGATGCCGATGGGCTGGGACGCGTTCGGGATGCCGGCCGAGAACGCCGCGATGGCGAACGGCGTGCCGCCCGCCAAGTGGACCTACGACAACATCGACTACATGAAGGGCCAGATGCAGTCGATGGGCCTCGCGATCGACTGGTCGCGCGAAATCGCGACGTGCAAGCCCGACTACTACAAATGGAACCAGTGGCTGTTCCTGAAGATGCTCGAGAAGGGCATCGCGTACAAGAAGACGGGCACCGTGAACTGGGACCCGGTCGACCAGACCGTGCTCGCGAACGAGCAGGTGATCGACGGCCGCGGCTGGCGGTCGGGCGCGCTCGTCGAGAAGCGCGAGATCCCGATGTACTACCTGCGCATCACGCAGTACGCGGATGAGCTGCTGAACGACCTCGACGGCCTCGGCTGGCCCGAGCGCGTGAAGATCATGCAGCAGAACTGGATCGGCAAGAGCTTCGGCGTGAACTTCGGCTTCCCGTACGAACTCGACGGCGAGAAGAAGCTGCTGCGCGTGTTCACGACGCGTGCCGACACGATCATGGGCGTCACCTTCTGCGCGGTCGCGGCCGAGCACCCGCTTGCGACGCGCCTCGCGCAGGGCAAGCCGGAACTGCAGGCGTTCATCGACGAATGCAAGCGCGGCGGCGTCGCCGAGGCCGACGTGGCGACGATGGAGAAGAAGGGCGTCGCGACGGGCTTCTCGGTCACGCACCCGCTGACCGGCGAGCCGGTCGAGGTGTGGATCGGCAACTACGTGCTGATGAGCTATGGCGAAGGCGCGGTGATGGGCGTGCCGGGCCACGACGAGCGCGATTTCGCGTTCGCGAAGAAATACGACCTGCCGATCAAGCAGGTGATCTCGGCCGAAGGCCAGCAGTACTCGCTCGACGCCTGGCAGGAGTGGTACGGCGACAAGGAAGTCGCGGTCTGCGTGAACAGCGGCAAGTACGACGGCCTGCACTACGCGCAAGCCGTCGACGCGGTCGCGGCCGACCTGAAGGCCGGCGGCTTCGGCGACAAGCAGGTCACGTGGCGCCTGCGCGACTGGGGCGTGTCGCGCCAGCGCTACTGGGGCACGCCGATCCCGATCATCCACTGCCCGTCGTGCGGCGACGTGCCGGTGCCCGAGCAGGATCTGCCCGTCGTGCTGCCGGAAGACCTCGTGCCGGACGGCTCGGGCAACCCGCTCGCGAAGTCGGAAGCGTTCCTGAACTGCACGTGCCCGAAGTGCGGCGCGGCCGCGAAGCGCGAAACCGACACGATGGACACCTTCGTCGATTCGTCGTGGTACTTCTCGCGCTACACGGCGCCGGACGCCGAGACGATGGTCGACGCGCGCACCGACTACTGGATGCCGATGGACCAGTACATCGGCGGCATCGAGCACGCGATCCTGCACCTGCTGTATTCGCGCTTCTGGACCAAGGTGATGCGCGACCTCGGCCTCGTGAAGTTCGGCGAGCCGGCGAAGAACCTGCTCACGCAGGGCATGGTGCTGAACGAGACGTACTACCGCGAGGACGCATCGGGCAAGAAGACCTGGTACAACCCGCTCGACGTGACGGTCACGCACGACGACAAGGGCCGCCCGGTCGGCGCGACGCTGAATGCGGACGGCCAGCCGGTCGTGCTCGGCGGCATCGAGAAGATGTCGAAGTCGAAGAACAACGGCGTCGATCCGCAGCTGTTGATCGACCAGTACGGCGCCGATACCGCGCGCCTGTTCACGATGTTTGCCGCGCCGCCCGAGCAGCAGCTCGAGTGGTCGGGTGCGGGCGTCGAGGGCGCGAGCCGCTTCCTGCGCCGCGTGTGGAGCTTCGGCGCGACGAACCGCGAAGCGCTCGCCGCGCGCGCGGGCTTCGATGCGGCCGCGCTCGGCGAAGCCGACAAGGCGCTGCGCCGCGAGATCTACAGCGTGCTGAAGCAGGCCGATTTCGACTACCAGCGCCTGCAGTACAACACGGTCGTGTCGGCCGCGATGAAGATGCTGAACGCGATCGACGGCGCGAAGGGCGCGACGCCGGGCGTGCTGCGCGAAACGTACGGCGTGCTGCTGCGCGTGCTGTACCCGGTCGTGCCGCACGTCACGTTCGAACTGTGGAAGGCGCTGGGCTACGCGGACGAATTCGGCCCGCTGCTCGACGCGCCGTGGCCGAAGGTCGACGAGGCCGCGCTCGAGCAGGCCGAGATCGAACTCGTGCTGCAGGTGAACGGCAAGGTGCGCGGCGCGCTGAAGGTGGCGAAGGACGCGAGCCGCGAGGCGATCGAAGCCGCGGCAGTGGCCGACGACGCGTTCGCGAAGTTCAGCGACGGCAAGCCGGCGAAGAAGATCGTCGTCGTGCCGGGCCGCCTCGTGAACATCGTCGTCTGACGGCCGCCGGCCATCGGACGTACCCAGAAGGAGCGAAGGTGATCCGCAGATCGTTTTTGATGCTTGCTGTCGGCAGCGCGGTTGCGCTGTCGGCATGCGGCTTCCAGTTGCGCGGCCAGCAGGACTACGCGTTCAAGCACCTGCTGATCGCCGGTGCGCCGGCGCCGGTCGAGGCGCGTCTCGTGCGCCTCGTCGAGGCCGGCAGCGACACGAAGATCGTCAAGTCGGCGGACGACGCCGATGCCGTGCTGACCATGTGGGAATCGCGTGGCCAGAACACGCTGACGCTCAACAAGTACGGCTCGGCGCAGGAATACGCGCTCTTCTATACGTTGCGTTATCAGTTGACGAGCAAGGACGGCACCGTGCTGATCCCGCCGAGCGCGATCGCGCTGAACCGTGCGATGACGTACAGCGATCAGTACACGAACGCGAAGGCGCAGGAAGCGGACCTCCTGTACGCCGACATGCAGAGCGACGCGGTCGACCAGCTGATGCGGCGTCTCGCGATCGTCCATTCGCTGACGCCGGCGCCGGAAGACGTGGTGCCGGGCGTCGCGCCGCGCGCGCCGCTGCCGCCGCCGCCGCTCTGATCGACGGCGCACGTATCGATGCAACTGCGACTTGATGCGCTGGAGCCGCACCTCGCGAAGGGGTTGGCCGGGCTCTATACCGTCTACGGCGACGAGCCGCTGCTCGCGCAGGAAGCGTGCGACCGCATTCGTGCGGCCGCGCGCGCGGCCGGCTTCACCGAGCGTTCGGTGCATACGGTCGAACGCGGCTTCGACTGGAGCGTGCTGCTCGGCGCGACCCAGGCGATGTCGCTGTTCGGCGAGCGCCAGCTGATCGAGCTGCGCATTCCGTCGGGCAAGCCCGGCAAGGAAGGCGCCGATGCGCTGAAGACGCTCGCGGCCACGCCGAACCCCGACGCGCTGATGCTCGTCACGCTGCCGCGTCTCGACGCGGCCACGCAGAAATCCGCGTGGTTCACCGCGCTGCAGAACGGTGGCGTCGCGCTGAAGATCGATCCGGTCGACCGCGCGCAGCTGCCGAACTGGATCGGCCAGCGCCTCGCGATGCAGGGCCAGCGCGCCGCGCCCGGCGAGGACGGGCGCCGCGCGCTGCAGTTCATCGCCGAGCGCGTCGAAGGCAACCTGCTCGCCGCGCACCAGGAAATCCAGAAGCTCGGGCTGCTGTATCCGCAGGGCGCGCTGTCGTTCGAGCAGGTGCACGACGCGGTGCTGAACGTCGCGCGTTACGACGTCTTCAAGCTGAACGAAGCGATGCTCGCCGGCGACGCAGCGCGGCTCGCGCGGATGATCGACGGGCTGAAGGGCGAGGGCGAGGCGATCGTGCTCGTGATGTGGGCCGTCGTCGAGGAATTGCGCACGCTGCTGCGGATCAAGCGCGGCACGACGGCCGGCAAGCCGCTCGCGACGCTGCTGCGCGAGAACCGCGTGTGGGGGCCGCGCGAGCGGCTGATCGGCCCCGCGCTGAATCGCGTGTCCGAAGCCGTGCTCGAGAAGGCGCTCGCGTTTGCCGCGAAGCTCGACCGTCAGGTCAAGGGGCTCACGGCCGTCGCGCCGGGTCGCCGCACGCAGGACGAACCGCCGCCCGATCCGTGGGACGGGCTGTTCCAGCTCGCGATGACGGTGGCCGGTGCCCGCGGCGAGCGACCGCCGACCGCGGGGCGCGTGCGACGCTAAGTCCCGTTCGGGCCTTCAGCGCGCGCTGCGCAACCCGCTTACAATGTTTTGATCGCTGGCGCGGTCTCCCGGCCGCCGCCGCTCACGCTTCCCCACGAATTCATGCCGCCCAGCGCGGCGCGCTTCTCGAGTCACACGATGGATATCGATCAGTACATGACCGACCTGGGCCGTCGCGCCCGGCACGCTTCCCGCGCGATGGCGCGCGCCAGCACGGCGGCGAAGAACGCGGCGCTCGACGCCGTGGCGCGCGCGATCGAACGCGATGCGCAGGCGCTGAAGGACGCGAATGCCCGCGATGTCGCCCGTGCCCGTGAAAAGGGGCTCGATGCGGCGTTCGTCGATCGCCTGACGCTGTCGGACAAGGCGCTGAAGACGATGGTCGAAGGCTTGCGCCAGGTGGCGTCGCTGGCCGATCCGATCGGTGAGATCAGCAACCTCAAGTACCGCCCGAGCGGCATCCAGGTCGGCCAGATGCGTGTGCCGCTCGGCGTGATCGGCATCATCTACGAATCGCGCCCGAACGTGACGATCGACGCGGCCGCGCTGTGCCTGAAGTCGGGCAACGCGACGATCCTGCGCGGCGGTTCCGAAGCGCTCGAATCGAACGCGGCGCTCGCGAAGCTGATCGGCGAAGGGCTCGAAGCAGCCGGCCTCCCGCAGGATGCGGTGCAGGTCGTCGCGACGGCCGATCGCGCGGCGGTCGGCAAGCTGATCACGATGACCGAATATGTCGACGTGATCGTGCCGCGCGGCGGCAAGAGCCTGATCGAGCGCCTGATCAACGAGGCGCGCGTGCCGATGATCAAGCACCTCGACGGCATCTGCCACGTGTACGTCGACGATCGCGCCGATCTCGAGAAGGCGCTGACCGTCTGCGACAACGCGAAGACGCACCGCTACGGCACCTGCAACACGATGGAGACGCTGCTCGTGTCTAGCGGTGTCGCGGCGAAGCTGCTGCCGCCGCTCGGCAAGCTGTATCGCGACAAGCAGGTCGAACTGCGCGTCGATGCGGCCGCGCGCGCGGTGCTCGCCGATGCGGGCGTCGGCCCGCTCGTCGACGCAACCGAGGAAGACTGGCACACCGAGTATCTCGCGCCGGTGCTCGCGATCAAGGTCGTCGACGGCCTCGACGCAGCGATCGAGCACATCAACCATTACGGCTCGCACCACACCGACGCGATCGTTACCGAGGATCACGACCGCGCGATGCGGTTCCTGCGCGAAGTCGATTCGGCGAGCGTGATGGTCAACGCATCGACGCGCTTCGCGGACGGCTTCGAATTCGGCCTCGGCGCGGAAATCGGCATCTCGAACGACAAGCTGCACGCACGCGGCCCCGTCGGCCTGGAAGGGCTGACGTCGCTGAAGTACGTCGTGCTCGGACACGGCGAAGGCCGCCAGTAAACAACGAGGCACACAATCGATGGCGATGCTCTGGGTCAAGACGTTCCATATCGTTCTGATCGCCGCGTGGTTTGCAGGGTTGTTCTACCTGCCGCGCATCTACGTGAACCTGGCCATGGAAACCGATCCGGCCGCCGTGCGCCGCCTGCTGCTGATGGCACGCAAGCTGTTCCGCTTCATGACGATGATCGCGGTGCCGGCGCTGGCCTGCGGGCTGTGGCTCTGGCTGTCGATCGGCATCGGGCAGGGGCAGGGCTGGATTCACGCGAAGGTGACGGTCGTGCTGCTGCTCATCATCTATCACGCGTATTGCGGGCACCTGCTGCGGGTGTTCGAGCGTGGCGAGAACCGCCGCACCGACAAGTGGTATCGCGTGTTCAACGAGTTGCCGGTGCTCGGCATGCTCGCGGCGGTCGCGCTGGTCGTGATCAAGCCGTTCTGAGCGGCATCGCCGGCGCAGTAGCCGGCACCGCCCGACATGCAACGGCGCCCCGCGGGGCGCCGTTTGTCGTTTACGCGCCCGTGGTTGGCGCGGGCGTCTGCTCAATCCTTCGTGCCGTCGTCGATGCGGCGGCGCGTGATCGCCTCCTTCGCGCGGCCGACCCGTTCCATCAGCGCGGGGCCGCGTGACAGCGCGACGCCGACCGCGAGGATGTCGCCGATCGCGAGATGCGACATCCGCGACGTCATCGGCGAGAACACGTCCGTTTCCTCCGCCACGTTCGACGCGAGACTCACTGTCGCGAGCTTCGCGAGCGGCGAATGGCTCTGCGTGATCGCGACGACCTTCGCACCGCACGCGAGCGCGGAGCGCGCCGCGTCGACGATATCGCGCGTGCGGCCGGTGTTCGAGATCGCGACGACGACGTCGTGCGGGCCGAGCAGCGCCGACGACATCGAGAACGTGTGCGGATCCGAATACGCGACGCTCGGCACGCCGAGCCGGAAGAACTTGTGCTGGATGTCCTGCGCGGCGATGCCCGAGCCGCCGGCGCCGTAGAACTCGATCCGCGATGCGTTCGACAGCAGCGCGATCGCCTCGGCGACACTGCCGGCGGACAGGCTGTTGCGCACCTCGATCAGTGCGCCGATCGTGCGGTCGAACACCTTGCCGATGATGCCGGGCGCCGGTTCGTCGGGCTCGACGTCGCGATAGACCGACGACACGCCCGGCGCGACGCTCTGCGCGAGCCGGATCTTGAATTCGCGGAAGCCGCTGCAGCCGAGCGCCTGGCAGAAGCGGGCGATCGTCGGCTGGCTGACGCCCGCGCGCGTCGACAGCTCGGTCATCGCGAGGTCGAGCACCTCGCGCGGCGCGGCAAGGATGTAGTCGGCGAGCTTGCGCTCGGACGGGCGCAACTCGGTGCGGATCGCTTCAATGCGGGGCAGCATGGGGCGGCAGGCAGAAATCGGGTTCGGATGAGCGAGTGTATCGCAATCGAATTGTAGAAAATCTACATGAAAATACTAGCTCAATCGTCGGTGATTCATGAGGTGGGTAGGGCTGATGATTAGGGTTTTCACTAGGTAAAGCCTTGCTGGTGGCGGGAATGAGGGTTGCGAGCATGCTGATCCGCATTGCATGCGTGTAGTTTTTCTACTAGACTGCTTTCGTTCGTTCGACGAAGCTCGACCGTCCCCACGATTCCAACCGCCGGTGTCGGCCGGCATACAGGAGCGCCCAGCATGACGTCGCTGCACCCCACTCTGGCGAAGGTCACCGAACGCGTGATCGCCCGCAGCCAATCGACCCGTTCCGCCTATCTGCAGCGCATCGACGGCGCGCAGGGCAAGTTCCCGGCACGCGGCGCGCTGTCGTGCGCGAACCTCGCGCACGGCTTCGCCGGCCTCGAAGGTAACGACAAGTTCTCGATCAAGGCGATCCGCGAGCCGAACATCGGCATCGTGTCCTCGTACAACGAGATGCTGTCCGCGCATGCGCCGTACAAGGATTTCCCCGAGATCATCAAGGCGGCCGCGCGCGAGAACGGCGGTGTCGCGCAGTTCGCGGGCGGCGTGCCGGCGATGTGCGACGGCGTCACGCAGGGCAACCCGGGGATGGAGCTGTCGCTGTTCTCGCGCGAGGCGATCGCGATGGGCACGGCGATCGCGCTCACGCACAACATGTTCGACGCGGCGCTCTGCCTCGGCATCTGCGACAAGATCGTGCCGGGCTTGCTGATCGGCGCGCTGCAGTTCGGCCACCTGCCGACGATCTTCGTGCCGGCCGGCCCGATGACGAGCGGCCTGTCGAACGACGACAAGGCGAAGATCCGCCAGCAGTTCGCGACCGGCCAGGTCGGCCGCGACGCGCTGCTCGAAGCCGAATCGGCCGCGTATCACGGCCACGGCACCTGCACGTTCTACGGCACCGCGAACAGCAACCAGATGCTGATGGAGCTGATGGGGCTGCACCTGCCGGGTTCGGCATTCGTCCACCCGCACACGCCGCTGCGCACCGCGCTGACGGCCGAGGCTGCGCGCCGCGTGCTCGACCTGACCGTCGAGCGTGGCCAGTACACGCCGATCGGCCATGTGATCGACGAGAAGGCAATCGTCAACGGGATCGTCGCGCTGCTCGCGACGGGCGGCTCGACCAACCACACGCTGCACCTCGTCGCGATCGCGCGCGCCGCCGGCATCCTGATCGACTGGAACGATTTCGACGAACTGTCGGCCGTCGTGCCGCTGCTCGCGAAGATCTACCCGAACGGCAAGGCCGACGTGAACCATTTCCACGCGGCGGGCGGCGTGGCCTTCCTGGTACGCAACCTGCTGGAAGGCGGGCTGCTGCACGAGGACGTGACGACGGTCGCCGGCAAGGGCCTCGCGCACTACACGAAGGAGCCGAAGCTGATCGACGGCAAGCTCACGTGGGTCGACGGCGCGGCCGAGAGCCACGACACGAAGGTGCTGCGCGGTATCCGCGACCCGTTCCAGCCGGACGGTGGCCTGCGCCTGATGCAGGGCCGCCTCGGCCGCGGCGTGATCAAGATTTCGGCGGTCGCGCCCGAGCACCGCAAGGTGACGGCGCCCGCGATCGTGTTCGATTCGCAGGAAGCCGTGCAGGAAGCATTCGATCGCGGCGAGCTGAAGCGCGATTTCGTCGCGGTGGTGCGCTTCCAGGGCGCGCGCGCGAACGGGATGCCCGAACTGCACCGTTTGACGCCGCTGCTCGGCGTGCTGCAGGATCAGGGCTTCCACGTCGCGCTGGTCACCGACGGCCGCATGTCGGGCGCGTCGGGCAAGGTGCCGGCCGTGATCCACGTGTCGCCGGAAGCGCTGCTGGCTGGCCCGCTCGGCAAGGTGAAGACGGGCGATACGCTCGTGATCGACGCGGAAGCCGGCGTGCTCGACATCGAGATCGACGCCGCCGAGTGGCAGGCGCGCCCGGTCGCGCAGCCGCTGCACCAGGCCGAGAACGAGGTCGGTTTCGGGCGTGAACTGTTCGGCGTGTTCCGCGCGGCCGCCGCGCCGGCCGAGCAGGGCGCATCGGTTTTCGGCGCGCTGGTCGGCGAAACGGCCGCCCACGTCGCCGCATGAATTTCAAGGAGCCAATTCAATGAAGACGATTGCTGAAATCGTGAAGCTGGGCCCGGTCATCCCGGTGCTCGCATTCGACTCGGTCGAGCAGGGCGAACACGTGTCGCGTGCACTGCACGCAGGCGGCGTGAAGGTGCTCGAGATCACGCTGCGCACGCCGGCCGGCCTGGAAGCGATCCAGCGCGCCAGCCAGCTCGCGGACGACATCGTCGTCGGCGTCGGCACGATCACGAAGCCCGAGCATTGCGAGCAGGCGAAGCGCGCGGGCGCGAAGTTCGGCGTGTCGCCGGGCCTGACGAAGGAGCTGCACCTCGCGTCGCTCGACGCGGGCCTGCCGCTGCTGCCGGGCGTGATGACGCCGAGCGACATCATCCAGGCGCTCGAGTTCGGCTACGAGATCGTGAAGTTCTTCCCCGCGCAGCAAGCGGGCGGCGTGCCGATGCTGCAGGCGTTCCACGGCCCGTTCCCGGCGCTGAAGTTCTGCCCGACCGGCGGCATCACCGTCGACACCGCGCCCAATTTCCTGAAACTGCCGAACGTCGTGTGCGTGGGCGGCTCGTGGCTCACGCCGAAAGCCGCGCTCGCCGCGCAGGACTGGGCCGAAGTCACGCGCCTCGCGCAAGCCGCGAGCCAGCTTCCCCGTTAAGACTTGTACGAGATGACGGTTTGACCCTCGGAAAGCGAGCCTTAGTGCTTGTTTTGCCGAGGGTTTTTGCTGATGGAACCGGTTCTATCCGCGGACCGTAAAGATAAGTAAAATTCAGCGTCCTGACGGGGTGGGTACCCCCCGTGTTTCGGAGACCTGCATAGCCGGGCATACTCGCAACAACTCGCCCGGTTCGAACAATTCTAGGAGGAGTGCCACATGGGGGCTGTCCAAGGCAGCATGCTGCTCGTATTCACGCTGATCGCGATTGCCGCGCTGATCCTGATGATCGCGCGCTACAAGATCTACCCGTTCCTGGTGCTGATCATCGTGTCGCTAGGCCTCGGCCTGGTCGTCGGCATGCCGATGGACAAGATCGTCAAGTCGTTCGAGACGGGCACCGGCGGTACGCTCGGCCACATCGCGATCGTCGTCGGCCTCGGCACGATGCTCGGCAAGATGATGGCGGAATCGGGCGGCGCCGAACGGATCGCGACCACGCTGATCGACTGGTTCGGTGAAAAGAACATCCACTGGGCGATGATGTTCGTCGCGATCATCGTCGGCCTGCCGGTGTTCTTCGAAGTCGGCTTCGTGCTGCTGATCCCGATCGCGTTCAACGTCGCGAAGCGCACCGGCAAGTCGCTGCTCGTCGTCGGCCTGCCGATGGTGGCCGGCCTGTCCGTCGTGCACGGCCTGATCCCGCCGCACCCGGCCGCACTGCTGGCCGTTCAGCAATACGGCGCCGATATCGGCAAGACGATCGCGTTCGGCCTGATCGTCGGCGTGCCGACCGCGATCATCGCGGGCCCGCTGTTCGCGCTGACGATCTCGAAGTTCGTGAAGCTGCCGGAGAACAATCCGCTCGCCGCGCAGTTCGTCGATACGCACACGGACGGCCGCAAGCGCGAACTGCCGAGCTTCGGCATCACGCTGTTCACGATCCTGCTGCCCGTCGTGCTGATGCTGGTCGGCAGCTGGGCCGACCTGGTATTCACGCCGAAGTCGCTGCCGAACAACCTGCTGCGCTTCGCCGGCAACTCGGACGTCGCGCTGCTGATCGCCGTGCTCGTGAGCTTCTTCACGTTCGGCAAGCTGCAGGGCTTCAACCGCGACCAGATCCAGAAGTTCTGCAGCGAGTGCCTGGCACCGATCGCCGGCATCACGCTGATCGTCGGCGCGGGCGGCGGCTTCGGCGGCGTCCTGCGCGACAGCGGGATTTCGCAGCAGATCGTCGAGACCGCGAAGCACGCGCACCTGTCGCCGCTGCTGCTCGGCTGGTTCGTCGCCGCGCTGATGCGTCTCGCGACGGGGTCGGCGACGGTCGCGATGACGACGGCCTGCGGCATCGTCGCGCCGATCGCGGCGGCGTCCGGCGCGGCGGTCAGCCCGGAGCTGCTGGTGCTCGCCACCGGCTCGGGCTCGCTGATCTTCTCGCACGTGAACGACGGCGGCTTCTGGCTGATCAAGGAATACTTCGGGATGACGGTCGGTCAGACGTTCAAGACCTGGTCGTTGCTCGAAACGATCATCTCGGTGCTCGGCCTCGGCTTTACACTGCTGCTGAGCATGGTTCTGTAACAAGGGGTAGTCAATGATTCTGATCGCAATGGGCGTGTCGGGCGCCGGCAAGTCGCTGATTGGCGAAATGCTGGCGGAACGCCTGTCGTGCAGCTATACCGATGGCGACGCGTTTCACAGCGCGGCGAACAAGGAAAAGATGCACCACGGCATTCCGCTGACCGACGACGACCGCTGGCCGTGGCTGCGCACGATCCGCGCAGCCATCGAGGAAAAGCAGCGTGCCGGTGAGACGGCCGTATTCACGTGCTCGTCGCTGAAGCGCTCGTACCGCGACGTGCTGCGCGGCACCGACACCGACGTGCGTTTCGTGTATCTGAAGGGTTCGTTCGAGGTGTTGCACGAGCGCCTGAAGAGCCGCACCGGCCATTTCTTCGATCCGTCGCTGCTGAAGAGCCAGCTCGACACGCTCGAGGAGCCGGGTCCGGACGAAGCGATCGAGGTCAGCATCGAGCTGACGCCCGAACAGATCGTCGATCAGGTCATGCTGAAGCTCGGCATCGCGCAGCAGCACTGAGCGCGGTTCGCGGCAATCGTCATGGAAAAGGCGCCTTCGGGCGCCTTTTTCGTTGGCGGCGCGGACGCCGATCAGGCCGTGCGTGCGCGTTGCGCGATGCCGTCGAGCAGCACGTCGAGCATCGTGTCGTGCACGGCCGCCGGATCGAGCTGCGCGTAGAGCGGGGCGGCCGCCTTGACGAGCGGATGCGCGGCGTCGGACAGCGCTTCCATTTCCGCGAGCTCGACGTCGTTCGCGGCGCGCGTGAGGCCGCCGGCTTCGGCGGCGGCAAGGCCGATCACGCTCGCATACCAGCCGACGCACACCGACGGCAGCGCCGCGCGCGGGATGCCGGCGTCGGCCAGCGCGCGATGCACGGCCTCGATGTGCGCGAGATCGGCCGGCCCGGTACTCATGTGCCGCTGCAGCAGCGCGAACGCGGCCGGGTAGCGCAGCGCGAGCGCGCGGTACTGGCGTGCGAGGTCGCGCAGCCGTTCGCGCCACGGCAGTGACGGATCGACCGGCACGAGCGAGCGCGACAGCGCGTTCGCGATCGCGCGGCTCAGGCCTTCCTTCGACTTGAAGTGGTACAGCACGCTCATCGGGTCGCAGCCGACCGACTGCGCGAGCTTGCGCACGCTGAACGCGGCTTCGCCGACGTCCTCGAGCAGCGCGAGCGCGGCCGCGACGATCGCATCCTTGTCGAGGCCGCGCGGGCCCTGGGCGGGTTTGTCTTTCATCGATGCGGGCTGGCGTGCCGGTGCGGCACCGGCTGTAAACTTGACGAAAGCTTATTCTACACTGTAGAATTATTTCTGCGGTGTAGAAATTGGGTGTCCCGGCACCTTTCAATACGTGCTTTCGCACAGTCCGGGATCCAGGCGGCACGAGCGTGCCCGCCGTCAACACGGGCTATCACGCCCCTTTTCTCGTTGACACCCATGTGGAACCGGCTGCCCCACCCGCGAAGCCTCGAAGCAACGAGGCCCTTCGACAGGCGGCCCAAGACCATGCAAGTGCAATCATGACTTTCAACAATCAACCCCTGATCCAGGGCGAATCGCGTTTCGAACAAACGCAACTGAACATCGAAAAAGACAACTGGAACTGGTGCGACCCGGCCCGCTACGACGGCGAGCGCCCGGCGAACTGGTATGAAGCGTCGCTGTCGCGCCATGCGAACAGCGCGCCGCTCGCGCACGATGCCGTCTGCGACGTGCTCGTGATCGGCGCGGGCCTGCTCGGCGCGTCGGCTGCGCTGCATCTCGCGGAAGCGGGTGTCGACACGATCCTCGTCGACAAGCACCACGTCGGCTCGGCCGCATCGGGCCGCAACGGCGGGCAGCTCACGCCCGGCCTCGCGCGCTGGGAAGCCGCCGACATGATCGACTACCTGTCCCACGACGACGCGAAGCGGCTGTGGCGCTTCGCGTCGGCCGAATCGATGGACCTGATCGATGCGATCGGCGCACGTTACGCGCTCGATCTCGACCGCAAGCGTGGTCACGTGACGGCGGCGGTCCACCCGGGCCACATGAGCGCGTTGCTGGACGGCGCGGATGCGCGCCGCCATCTCGGCGACGCGGGCGTGACGCTCGTCGGCCGCCATCAGCTGCATGACGACTACGTGCGCTCGGGGCTGTACCACGGCGCGGCGATCGACGCGATCGGCGGGCAAATTCATCCGCTCGCGCTGGTGCGCGGCCTCGTGCACGGCTTCCGGCTGAACGGCGGCGCGCTGTTCGAGGGCACCGAAGTGCTCGAGCTCGACGAGACGCCGGAGGGCGTCGTCGCGACGACGCCGGGCGGCACGATCACCGCGCGCAAGGGCGTCGTGCTCGCGCTGCACAACACGACGTTCCGGCTGCTCGACGACGGCGCGGCGACCACGGTGCCGTTCTTTACCTACGTGAGCGTGACGGCGCCGCTCGACGTCGACGTCGCGACGCTGATGCCGGCCGGCATGCCGGTGTACGACACGCAGTTCCAGATCGACTATTACCGGCCGGTACGCGGCAACCGCCTGCTGTTCGGCGGGCAGGGCACCGGCACCTGCTGGGCGCAGCCCGACGTGAACGCGTACCTGTTGACGCGGCTGAACACGGTGTTCCCGCAGCACGACGGCCGGTTCGCGCTCGACTACTGCTGGAGCGGCGTCAGCGACTTCACGCTGAACGGCGCGACCGACAGCCGCAAGACCGACGGCCGTGTGCCGATGTACATGGTGCAGGGCTGGAGCGGCCACGGCGTCGCGCAGACGGTGCGGATCGGCAAGGCAATCTGCGACGATTTCGTCGGCCGTAACGACGATTTCTCGATGCTGACCGGCATCGACCATCGCGCGATTCCGCTCGGCCGCCAGTTGTCGCCGATCGCGATTCCCGCCGCGAAGGCCGCGATGAGCGTGATGAGCGCGCTCAACCCGGGGCGGATGATTTCGTTCTGACCGGCCGCGGCAGGCAACAAAAAGCCCGATGCGATTGCTCGCATCGGGCCTTTTTTACGTGCGGAGACGGCGGCGCTTACGCGATCCGCTTCGCGAGTTCGACGGCCTTGCCGATGTACGACGCCGGCGTCATCGCGAGCAGGAGATCCTTCGCTTCTTGCGGGATCGCGAGCGTGCCGACGAATTCCTGCAGCGCTTCGCGCGTGATGCCCTTGCCGCGCGTCAGTTCCTTCAGCTGCTCGTACGGGTTCTCGATGCCATAGCGGCGCATCACCGTCTGTACCGGCTCGGCGAGCACTTCCCAGCAGTTGTCGAGGTCTTCGTTCAGGCGCTGCGGGTTCACTTCGAGCTTGTCGAGGCCGCGGATCAACGAGTCGTACGCGAGCAGCGAGTAGCCGAGCGCGACGCCCATGTTGCGCAGCACCGTCGAGTCGGTCAGGTCGCGCTGCCAGCGCGACACCGGCAGCTTGTCGGCGAGGTGGCGCAGCGTCGCGTTCGCGAGGCCGAGGTTGCCTTCCGAGTTCTCGAAATCGATCGGGTTGACCTTGTGCGGCATCGTCGACGAGCCGATCTCGCCGGCCTTCGTCTTCTGCTTGAAGTAGCCGACCGAGATGTAGCCCCACACGTCGCGGTCGAGGTCGAGCAGGATCGTGTTCGCGCGCGCCACGGCGTCGAACAGCTCGGCCATGTAGTCGTGCGGTTCGATCTGGATCGTGTACGGGTTGAACGTGAGCTTCAGGCGGTTCTCGATCACGTCGCGCGAGAACGCTTCCCAGTCGAATTCAGGATACGCCGACAGATGCGCGTTGAAGTTGCCGACCGCGCCGTTCATCTTGCCGAGGATCTCGACCTTCTCGATGCGCGTGATCGCACGGGCGAGGCGGGCCGCGACGTTCGCGAGCTCCTTGCCGAGCGTCGTCGGGCTGGCCGGCTGGCCGTGCGTGCGCGACAGCATCGGCTGCTCGGCGTGCGCGTGCGCGAGTGCGACGAGGCGCTGGTAGACCGTGCGCAGCGCGGGCAGGATCACGTGTTCGCGCGCGCCGGCGAGCATCATGCCGTGCGACGTGTTGTTGATGTCTTCCGACGTGCACGCGAAGTGGATGAATTCGCTGGCCTTTTCGAGTTCTGCCTGGCCCTTCACCGATTCCTTCAGCCAGTATTCGACGGCCTTCACGTCGTGGTTCGTCACGCGCTCGATGTCCTTGATGCGGGCGGCGTCGTGCGCGGTGAAGCGCTCGGCGAGCTGCAGCAGGAACTGTTCGGACGCATCGGAGAAGCGCGGGACTTCCGCGAAGCCGGCGCGCGACAGCGCGATCAGCCAGTGCACCTCGACGGTGACGCGGTGGCGCATGAAGGCGGCTTCGGAGAGCCAGTCGCGCAGCGCTTCGGTTTTGCTGGCGTAGCGGCCGTCGATGGGTGAAAGCGCGGTGAGGGCGAAAAGCGTATCGGGACGAGTGTCGGACATGATCGGGCGGGCCTTGGGGCCGGGTCGAGCGAGGGGAGGAGAATCCGGCATTTTACCATCGGCGCGGGACGATCCCGGTCGCGTGCGGCCGGCGGGCGCTGCCGCGTGCGGATACCGCGCCGGCGCCGGTTCGCGGCGGGGCGCCGGGCCGCTCGCCGCACCGCCGGTCGGGCCCGCCCGCCGGTAGAATGCAGGCTTCTTCCCGACCGCCGCCCGCCGCGCCCGCCTGCATGGAACTGAAATGGCTCGAAGACTTCGTTTCACTCGCGGAAACGCGCAGCTTTAGCCGGTCCGCCGAGCTGCGGCACGTGTCGCAGCCGGCGTTTTCGCGGCGCATCCAGGCGCTCGAGGCATGGCTCGCGACCGAACTGATCGATCGTTCGGTCTATCCGACGCGGCTCACGCAGGCCGGGCAGATCTTCTACGAACAGGCGCTGACGATGCTGTCGCAGGCGCACGAGGCGCGCACGCTGCTGCGCGGCCACGTCGGCGCGCCGGTGCCGACGATCGAGTTCGCGGTGCCGCACACGCTGTCGCTCACGTATTTCCCGCGCTGGCTGCAGCGGATCGAGGCGAAGATGGGCCAGGTCCACACGCGGCTGCGCGCGCTGAACGTGCACGACGCGGTGCTGTCGCTCGTCGAGGGCGGCTGCGATCTCGTGATGGGCTACCACCACCCGAGCCATCCGGTCGCGCTCGACCCGGCGCGCTACGACATGCTGATCCTCGGCAGCGAGCCGATCAGCCCGTTCTCGGCGCCGGGCCGCGCGGGGCGGCCGCGCTATACGCTGCCCGGCACGGCCGACGCGCGCGTGCCGTACCTGTCATATACGCCGAACGCGTATCTCGGCCGGATGACGGAAGTCATCGTCGCGAATGCGTCGACGCCGCTGTTCCTCGATCGCGTCTACGAGACCGACATGGCCGAAGGGCTGAAGGCGATGGCGCTCGCGGGCCACGGCATCGCGTTCCTGCCGCACAGCGCGGTCGAGGATGCGGTCGCGGGCGGTCGCCTGATCCGGCTCGACCGGTCGGTGCGCGGCGGCGCGTACCCGTTCACGCTGACGATGGAGATCCGGCTGTACTGCGACAAGCTCGCGCTGCAGGGCGACGATCCCCGCCAGAAGCTCGTGCGTGCGCTGTGGGACGTCGTGCGCGACGAACTGCGCGAAACCGCGGGTTAACCGTGGGCGGTTAACCGCCAGCCTGCTGTCGTCGAGCTTGCGGCGCCTGTCGGGCGGCTGTCCGGCGGCCTTCCCTCATCCAGGAAATACGATTTTTCACGCACGCGATGCACGGTCGATCGCGTGCGTTCTTGCGCAAATCGACCGCGGATTTGCGAAAAATCGCGATCATGCAAGAAACGCATAATCGAATAAGCAAACGGCATTGGATAAAAAAAACGGGTTTTTCGACAATGTGCGCACCTGTTGACCGTTGGAGCATCCATGTCTTCGCAATTGCAGTCCATCCCGTCCTACCTGCACGCCGACGATCTCGGCCCGTGGGGCAACTACCTTCAGCAAGTCGATCGCGTCGCGCCGTACCTCGGCTCGCTGTCGCGCTGGCTCGAAACGCTGAAGCGCCCGAAGCGCATCCTGATCGTCGACTGCCCGATCGAGCTCGACAACGGCACCGTCGCGCACTTCGAAGGCTATCGCGTGCAGCACAACGTGTCGCGCGGCCCGGGCAAGGGCGGCGTGCGTTACCACCAGGACGTGACGCTGTCGGAAGTGATGGCACTGTCCGCATGGATGTCGGTCAAGAACGCGGCCGTGAACGTGCCGTACGGCGGCGCGAAGGGCGGTATCCGCGTCGACCCGCGCAAGCTGTCGCGTGGTGAGCTCGAGCGCGTCACGCGCCGCTACACCAGCGAAATCGGCATCATCATCGGCCCGAACACCGACATTCCGGCGCCGGACGTCAACACCAACGAACAGGTGATGGCGTGGATGATGGACACGTACTCGATGAACCAGGGCCAGACGTCGACCGGCGTCGTGACCGGCAAGCCGATCGCGCTCGGCGGTTCGCTCGGCCGCAAGGAAGCAACGGGCCGCGGCGTGTTCGTCGTCGGCAGCGAAGCGGCGAAGAAGAAGGGCCTCGAGATCGAAGGCGCACGCATCGCGGTGCAGGGTTTCGGCAACGTCGGCGGCATCGCGGCGAAGCTGTTCCAGGAAGCGGGTGCGAAGGTGATCGCGGTGCAGGATCACACGGGCACGATCTACCAGCCGGCCGGTCTGGATTCGAACAAGCTGCTTGACCACGTCGCACACACGGGCGGCGTCGCGGGCTTCGAAGGCGCGGAACCGATGCCGAATGACGAGTTCTGGACCGTCGAAACCGACATCCTGATCCCGGCGGCACTGGAAAACCAGATCACCGAGAAGAACGCAGGGAAGATCCGCACGAAGATCATCGTCGAAGGCGCGAACGGCCCGACGACGACGGCGGCGGACGACATCCTGACCGCGAACGGCGTGCTGGTGATCCCGGACGTGATCGCGAACGCGGGTGGCGTGACCGTGTCGTACTTCGAATGGGTGCAGGATTTCTCGAGCTTCTTCTGGACGGAAGACGAGATCAACCACCGTCTCGAACGCGTGATGCGCGAAGCGTTCTCCGGCGTGTGGGCGGTCGCGGAAGAGCACAAGGTGTCGGTGCGTACCGCAGCGTTCATCGTTGCGTGCAAGCGCATCCTGATGGCGCGCGAAATGCGTGGCCTCTACCCCTGATCGGCGGTTGCCGATTTCAGATCGGTTGACTACGATCAATCCATGACGCAATCCATCCGGTTGCGTGCATGAACCCTCGCGGGCGGTGCCGAATCCGGCATCGCCCGCGCGCGCATTCAGGCGCCGGAAGGGGCGCCCGAAGCCGGGAGGAAGGCTTCGCGCAGCGCGATTCGTAGTGCGGTAAACAACCAGTACTTTCAAAAATATTACTTTGATACACTGGCGCGGGTTTTAGCCAAGGAGATGACCAAAATGAAATACCAAAAGGCAGTCCTGATGTTCGCGGCGCTTTGCGCGTTCGCAAGTGGCGCGCATGCTCAGGAGACGGGCACGCTGAAGAAGATCAAGGACACGGGCGTGATCGCGCTGGGGCACCGCGAATCGTCGATTCCGTTCTCCTATTACGACCAGAACCAGCAGGTGGTCGGCTATTCGCGCGAATTCCAGCTGAAGGTGGTCGACGCGGTGAAGAAGAAGCTGAACCTGCCGAACCTGCAGGTGAAGAACATTCCGGTCACGTCGCAGAACCGCATCCCGCTCGTGCAGAACGGCACGGTCGACATCGAGTGCGGCTCGACGACCAACAACGCGGAACGCCAGCAGCAGGCCTCGTTCTCCGACACGATCTTCGTGATCGGCACGCGCCTGATGACGAAGAAGGATTCGGGCGTCAAGGATTTCGCCGACCTGAAGGGCAAGACGGTCGTGACCACCGCCGGTACGACGTCGGAGCGCCTGCTGCGCAAGATGAACAACGACAAGCAGCTCGGCATGAACATCATCAGCGCGAAGGATCACGGCGATTCGTTCAATACGCTGGAATCGGGCCGCGCGGTCGCGTTCATGATGGATGACGCGCTGCTCGCGGGCGAGCGCGCGAAGGCGAAGCAGCCGGGCGAGTGGGTGATCGTCGGCACGCCGCAATCGGAAGAAGCGTACGGCTGCATGATGCGCAAGGGCGATACGGAGTTCAAGAAGGTCGTCGACGACGCGATCTCGCAAGTCGAGAAGTCGGGCGAAGCCGCGAAGATCTACGCGAAGTGGTTCGAGAACCCGATCCCGCCGAAGGGGCTGAACCTGAACTTCCCGCTGTCCGATTCGATGAAGAAGCTGTACGCGAACCCGAACGACAAGGCGCTCGACTGACCATACGGCCGTTGATGCAGAAATGACGCTAATGAGACGGAAGAGGCCCCGCTTCTTCCGTCTCTTTTTGCTGGAGTCTTGCCCATGTCTTACCACTGGAACTGGGGCATCTTCCTGAGCCCCGTATCGACCGGCGAGCCGACGACTTATTTCGGATGGCTGATGTCCGGCTTCTGGGTGACCATCGAAGTGTCGCTCGTCGCCTGGGTCATCGCGCTGATCGTCGGTTCGCTGTTCGGCGTGCTGCGCACCGTGCCGAATAAATGGCTGTCCGCGATCGGTACCGTGTACGTGTCGATCTTCCGGAACATTCCGCTGATCGTGCAGTTCTTCATCTGGTATCTCGTGATACCGGAGCTGCTGCCCGCATCGATCGGCACCTGGATCAAGCAGTTGCCGCCCGCCACGCAGTTCTTTACCGCGTCGATCATCTGTCTCGGCCTGTTCACGGGCGCGCGCGTGTGCGAACAGGTGCGCTCGGGGATCAACGCGCTGCCGAAGGGCCAGCGCGCGGCCGGTCTTGCGATGGGCTTCACGCAATGGCAGACGTACCGCTACGTGCTGCTGCCCGTTGCGTACCGGATCATCGTGCCGCCGCTCACGTCGGAATTCCTGAACATCTTCAAGAACTCCGCCGTCGCGTCGACGATCGGCCTGCTCGACCTGTCCGCGCAGGCGCGCCAGCTCGTCGACTACACCGCGCAGACGTATGAATCGTTCATCGCGGTGACGCTCGCCTACGTGATCATCAACCTCGTCGTGATGGCGTTCATGCGCTGGATCGAAGGCCGTACGCGGCTGCCCGGCTATATCGGAGGCAAGTGATGCATCAGTTCGACTGGAGTAGTATTCCCGGCGCGCTGCCGACGCTGTGGACGGGGGCGGTCGTCACGTTCCAGATCACGCTGATCGCGATCGTGGTCGGGATCGTCTGGGGCACGCTGCTCGCGCTGCTGCGGCTGTCCGGCGTGACGCCGCTCGCGTGGTTCGCGAAAGCGTACGTGACGGTGTTCCGTTCGATCCCGCTCGTGATGGTGCTGCTGTGGTTCTTCCTGATCGTGCCGCAGCTGTTGCAGGGCGTGCTCGGGTTGTCGCCGACGATCGACATCCGTCTCGCATCGGCGATGGTCGCGTTCTCGCTGTTCGAAGCCGCGTATTATTCCGAGATCATCCGCGCCGGCATCCAGTCGGTGCCGCGCGGGCAGGTGAACGCCGCGTTCGCGCTCGGCATGAACTACGCGCAGGCGATGCGCCTCGTGATCCTGCCGCAGGCGTTCCGCGCGATGGTGCCGCTGCTGCTCACGCAGGCGATCGTCCTGTTCCAGGATACGTCGCTCGTGTACGTGATCAGTCTCGCGGACTTCTTCCGCACGGCGGCCAACATCGGCGATCGCGACGGCACGACCGTCGAGATGGTCCTGTTCGCCGGCGCATGCTATTTCGTGATTTGCTCGTTGGCGTCTGCACTCGTCAAGGGTCTCCAGAAAAAGGTCACAAGATGATTTCCATCAAGAACGTTTCGAAGTGGTACGGCCAGTTTCAGGTCCTCACCGACTGCACGACCGAGGTCAAGAAAGGTGAAGTGGTCGTCGTGTGCGGCCCGTCGGGCTCGGGTAAATCCACGCTGATCAAGACCGTGAACGGCCTCGAGCCGTTCCAGCAGGGCGAGATCCTCGTGAACGGCCAGTCGGTCGGCGACAAGAAGACGAACCTGTCGAAGCTGCGCTCGAAGGTCGGGATGGTGTTCCAGCATTTCGAGCTGTTCCCGCACCTGTCGATTACCGAGAACCTGACGCTCGCGCAGGTCAAGGTGCTCGGCCGCGGCAAGGACGAGGCGAACGAGAAGGGCATGAAGCTGCTCGACCGCGTCGGCCTGAAGGCGCATGCGCACAAGTTCCCGGGCCAGCTGTCGGGCGGCCAGCAGCAGCGTGTCGCGATCGCGCGTGCGCTGTCGATGGACCCGATCGCGATGCTGTTCGACGAGCCGACGTCCGCGCTCGACCCCGAGATGATCAATGAAGTGCTCGACGTGATGGTCGAACTCGCGCAGGAAGGAATGACGATGATGGTCGTCACGCACGAGATGGGCTTTGCGAAGAAGGTCGCCCATCGCGTGATCTTCATGGACAAGGGCGCAATCGTCGAGGACGACCGCAAGGACGATTTCTTCTCGAATCCGAAATCGGAACGCGCGAAGGACTTCCTCGCGAAGATCCTGCACTGAGCGTTCGCGCGCGTCGGCGCTGCAGGTGCGCCGATACAAAAACCGCCCGGCCGAGCGCCGGGCGGTTTTTTTTCGTCTGCCGTTACGCGGGTGAGCGCCGTTACCAGCTGTAGCGGTAGCCGACCTGCCCGACGATGCCGCGCCGGTAGTCGCCGCCGATGTTGCGCGCGATCTTCGCGTTCGCGTACAGCTCGCCCGACTTGCCGAAGCCCGCGGTCACGCCGACGCCCAGTTCGTACCACGTGCGGCCGAGATGCGTCGCGAACGGCGTGCCGCCGACGACGGTCTGGCCCGGCGACACGAAGTCGTGCAGCACGTCGGCCGTGAAGTACGGCGTGGCGGCGCCGCCGCCCGAATCCGACTGGAGGTTCGGCCGGAAGATGCGCACGCCGACGCGGCCGCGCAGCGCGTTCGTCGTCGTACCCGATACTGCCGAGACGTTGTCGTTGAACCCGTTCAGCTTCAGGTACTGGTACATGAGCTGCGCCTGCGGCTCGACCGCGACCGGCAGCGCGCCGATCGCGAACGGCTTGCCGACTTCCTGCGACAGCGCGATGCCGAAGCCGTTCTGCGACGCCTCGTTGCCGTAGCTGTCGCGATAGCGGTTGCCGTAGCGCGTGACCTGACCGACGCTGTCGAAGTACGTGCCGTCGGACAGGTACCGGGTCCAGTAGCCGCCGATGCTTTGCGCGTGCATCTCGACCGAGCCCGTCGACGTCGACAGGTTGGCCGTAGCGGCGCGCGCCATGTCGCTGAAGCTCGCGTTCGACACGCCGATGCTGGCCGTCACGCCCGCATGCGTGCTGCCGCCGCCGTTCGGCGCCTGGTCGAGCGTCCAGTCCTTGCCGAACTGTGCGAAGAACGTGCGCTCGTCGGCCGCGAAGCGGCCCGCGTTCGCGTCGAGACTCTGGCCGCCGATGCGCCCCCACACGCCGTCGCGATTGCCGGGCTGCTGCTTTTCGAGGTTGTAGATGTCGCCGACGCGCTCGTGCAGCTTGCCCAGCGTGGAGAAGCCGTAGTCGGCGTTGAGCAGCGGCGTGAGGGTATAGCCCGACACGCCAGGGCGATACGCGAGCGTGCCGCCGTTGCCATTCCCGTTGTTGCCGCCGTCACCGCCGCCGGACGGGTGGATCGGGTCGCCGGGGTCCGACGGATCGAGTTGCGATCGCAGGTACCAGCCGTTCGCGTCACCTTGCCCGCCGCGATAGAGCCGGTATTCGTACGCGCCCGCCTGCACGGGGCCCGCGAGCTGGAACGCCGACGCGGTGGTCGTGCCGCCGTTGGCCGTGACGACCACCGGAATCCCGTCGCCCTTCGTCTGCGCGCCGGTGCCGGCCGTGTTGGCGATTTTCAGGCCCGTCGTGCCGCTCGCGGCGCCGCCGTTCACGATCACCCGGTCGGTCGGCGAGGCGTCGGCGCCGAGGAACGTGTTGAGCGCGATCGTGCCGCCGTTGCCGACGTAGCTGCCGGTCGTCAGCGTCTTGTAGCTGCCCGCGAGCGTCGGCGAACCGGTCGGTGCGGCGAATGCGACGAGGCCCGCATTGTTCAGGCTGCCCAGCACCGAGCTGCCCGTCATGCGCCACGTGCTGGTGGGGTCGACGGTCAGTGCGACCGGATCGATCTTGCCGGTCAGCGTCGTGCCGTTCGAGAGGAACACGTTGCCGGTGCTCGATGCGTCGGAGACGATGTCGCCGGCGAGGTTTACGGCCGATGCGGTGAAGGTGGCGTGGCTGCCGTTCGACAGGTCGAGCAGTGTGTCGTTGCCGGCCGTCACGACCGTGCCGTTGCGCACGGCGATGTCGGCCGTGCCGCCGCGCGCGGCGAAAGCCGGCCCGGTGACGGACGTGACGCTGCCGCCGTCGACGAGCACCGAGCTCGTCGCGCCGTTTGCGAGCATATCGGACGTCAGCACGCCGGCCGTCGCACCCTTGAGCGTCGTGCCGGTCAACGCGAGCACGCCGCCGCTGTCGACGGTCGCGCCGTTGCCGGCGGCGCTGGCGATCGTCGAGCCCGTATCGCCGATGCGGCCGCCGTTCCGCGCGACGAGGCCGTCGGACGTCGCGCCCGACGTGGTGATCGTCGCGCCCGACAGCAGCGCGGTCGCGCCGCCGGTCGTCACGATCGCGGCCGAACCCGCGCCGGTCGTCGCGACGGTCGTGCCGTTGGCCGCCAGCGTCGAATCCGCCCCCGACACGAAGAAGCCGCGTGCGTTGTCGCCGGTGGTCCTGACGACGGTCGCCGCATCGGTCGCGATGCGTGCGCCGGCCCCCGTCGACGACAGGCCGTCGGCGCCACCGCCGGTCGTGCCGATCTGCGTGCCGGCCAGCGCGATCGTCGCGTTCGTCCCCTGGTTGTCGATCCCCTTGCCCGAGCCGCCGACCGCGATCGACGTCGCACCGGCCGCGAGCCCGCCGCCCGTCACGGTCGAGTCGATCAGCACGCCGTCGGCGCTGCCGTTCGCGATCACGGTACCGGCCCCCGACAGCGCGACCGATGCACCGGTGCCCGTCAGGTGGACGCCCGCGATGCCGTCGTCGGCTTCGATCGAACCGGCGTTGGCGAGCGTCGCCGACGCGCCCTGGACGAGCGCGCCGGTGCCGTTGGATACGCGGATCGTCGACGCGTTGTTCACCGTGCCGAGCGTGCCGATCACGACGCCGGTCGAGCCGGCGCCCGTCAGCAGCACCGTGTCGCGGTTCTCGAGCGTGCCGAGGTTCTGCGCGACGAAGCCGGTCACGCCGGCCGTCGATGACGTGACGGCGGCGTGGTTGGTGAGCGTCGTGGCGACTGGTGCGCCCGCATTGGCGCCGGCGAGGTCGTGCGCCTGGCCGTCGACGACGCCGGCGATCGCACCGGCCGCGTTCAGGTTGATCGTCGCGCCCGCGTCGATCGTGCCTTGCGCACCGCCTTCGACCGCGATCGCGATGCCGTTCGCGCCGTTGACGTTGTAGATCGCGTTGCCGGTCGACAGCACGGTGCCGGCGTCGGTCGCGAGCACGCCGTGCGCGCGCTGGCCGTTGACGTCGGTCGTCAGCGCGCCGGCCGTCGACGTGCCCGTGTAGGCCGCGCCGCCCGCGACGCGGAACAGCGTCGAATCGTCGGTGTCGACGCTGAGGTGCTGCGCGGCGACGTTGATCTTCGAGCCCGCGCCATACGCGTAGAAGCCGATCTGGTTGGTGCCCGACATGAAGGCCGGCACGGCATTGGCGCCGACGTTGATCGTCGCGCCCGAGCGTGCATGCACGCCGATCGCCCCGGTGCCCGTCAGGTTGAGCGCGCCGTCGAGCGTGGCCGTGGCGCGCGGCCCTTCGGCCCACACGCCATAGTTGCGCGTGCCCGAGGCGGGATCGAGGCCGCCGGCGACGTTGATCGTGCCGCTCGACAGGGCGGACGTTGCCTGCGCACCGGTGCCGACGACCATGATGCCGATGCCGTTGACGCCATTCAGCGTGATGGTGCCGGTGTTGGTCACGGTCGCGGCCGTGTTGGCCGCGAGCATGCCGACGTTGGCGAGCGACGTGCCGGGCGCGGCGCCGTTGACGACGATCGCGCCCGCGTTGGTCAGCGTGCCGGAGGTTGAGCCGATGCTCGCCAGCGCGGCGCCGTTCTGCGTCTGCGAGCCGATCACGATCGTGCCGAGGTTGCTCGCGGTGCCCGATGCACCGAGCAGGATGCCGTACGCGTGCGCCGCGAGCGCGACGTCGTTCGTCGTTCCGCCGGGTGCGTACTGGGCCGAGCGGCCGAGGGTGATCGTGCCGCCGGCTTCGTTCGTGAAGCTGCCGCCGGCGACGAGGCCGCCGATCACCTGGCTGTCGAGCGTCGTCGCGTTGACGCCGACGTTGATCGTGCCGGCGTTCGATGCCGTCGCGCCGCCTGTCACGGCGACCGCGTAGTTCTGCAGGGCCGGCTGGTTGCCGTCGAGCGTCCATGCGCCGACGTTCATCACGCCGTTGTTGACGAACGCGGTGCCCGCGCCGTTCGCGAACACGCCGTTGCCTTCGGTGTACGCGTGGTAGTTGAAGTTGTTCGGCGGCGCGCTGCCGCTCGTGTCGAAGTCGTCGCCGGACGCGTACCCGGACGAGATCACGCCGTTGTTGACGCCGCTTGCCCCGCTCAGCAGGCGAACCAGCGTGAAGTCGCCCGACAGGCGCCCGTCGTTGATGAAGTGCGCGCCGTTTTCCGCGAGGACGGCCGAGCTCGAGACGATCGTGTTGACGCCACGGAAGTCGATCTGGCCGTCCTTGCCGATCTGCAGCGTCGCGTTCGCACCCGTGGCGTGCATTGCCGACAGGTGATCGATCGGCAGCGTGTTCTTGTCGCCCGCGGAAACGTTGTTCTGATACTGGAAGGATTGCTGCGAGAACGTGACGGCCTGGCTGAACGCGCTGTCGTAGGCGGCCTGCGAGCCGAGCGCGCCGCTTTGCACCGAGCGCATGAGAAAGTCGTTGTACGCGGCGAGCGATGCGGCGTCGGTGACCTTCCACGTGCTGCCGTCGAACGCGGTGAAGGTGCCCGCGTAGGCCGGCACGTCGAGCTGGCGGCTGCCGATGGCGCCGCCGTCCGCAAGATAGTCGCCGGTGGTGAACCGGACCTGGTTGCGCGAGTTCCAGGTGACGGTGCTTTTCGCGGCGCCCGTGCCGTCCGCGAAGGTCAGGTCGGTCTGCTTCGCGGCCATCTCGATCGCGTTGCCGGCTGCATCGGGCGCGTTCGCCGCATTGCCGATCGACACGTTGAGCGTGCCGCCGGTGGCGGCGACGGTGCCGATGCGCGTGTTCACGTACTGATCGCCGTTCACGTCGTGGTAGACGGGCACCTGGGTCGCGCCGGCCGTCGACGCGGTGAACGCGGACGAGTCGTAGGTCGCGACCGACGTGCGGGTGCCGGTGATCGAGTCGGGCGTGCTGACGCTGTGCGTCTTGCCGCCGAGCGACAGCAGCGGCTGGTTCGGGTTGCCCGACACGATGGTCGTGCTGCCGATCGGCGTGAGCGTGTAGCCCGGGTCGGCACCGGCGCCGGTCCATGCACCCGACACGCCGATGGTGTCGCCGCCGGAGACGGTGGCGGAGCCTGCCAGGTTGTTGTTGACGGTCGGGCTGAAACTGCCGGGCGCGCAGGTGCCGCCGTTCGCGACGGCCGTGCCGCCGCCGCAGGTCGAGGCATGCGCGGAACCGGCCGACAGCGCGGCCAGCAACGCGCCGAATGCGACGATGCGAAGCGATGTCCGGGGCGTTGCCGCGTGCGCGGCGCGGCGGCTCGCGCAGGAACCGCTGCGCGAACGCTTGCCGCGCGCCCGTGCCGTTTCCGCAACCGCGACCCAGCAGCCGATGGTCTCGCTCCATATCGATCGAAATGAATGATTCACGACAAGCCCCTCTCTCTTCTTTTGATGTGGTTTTCACCGCGGCGCAGTGAAATCGCAATCCGCGGTGGAGAATGGCGTGAATGGGGGTGCGGCGGCCGTGGCCGTTTCTCCGCGAATCGCAATTCGTTACACCGAGGATGGGTGGAGTCTATTGATCGGGCGCGTGATCGATTGTCGGGAAGCTAACAAATGCGGCAATCATGCTGTTTTCATCGGGTATTTTTTGATTGTGTGATGAATCGAACTGAAAGCCTTGTTGTATAAAGGTTGGGTGGATTTAAGCGATGCGAATCAGCGATTGCCGGCTCAGTGGCGTAGCGCACGGTTTGCGCCGGATTGGTGCGTTAAGATGCGGTTGCCGGATTATCTGAAAACCGATGTCGTATTTTGGTTTTTAATTTATTTTCTATTGAAAATAAATTAAATCTGAAAAGTGTTGCGCGGCGTCGCATTCAATATGCCGGAATATGGTCCGGACGAAACGCAGTCGGTGCTGGGGGTGGGCGATTTGTTCCGACGGTGAACATTAACTGAATCATTTGCGCACGAAGTGCTCGCCGCGATCGGACGCGGCGGGCCATCGACTCGCCGTGCAGCGGCGAAAAGGTGAACGGAGGAGGGCGCTCGCGCGCCGGACGCTCAGAAGTCGATCGCGTCGTCCGAATCGACTTCGGCGGCGGTGGCGAGCACCTCGCGCGGGTCGCGCGGCGCCGATGCCGATGCGTCGAGCGCCGGATTGCGCAGTTTCTCGAGCACGTGTTCCGGCACCGGGATCCGCATCCGCGCGGCGACGTCGCCGCACTGGAACATGATCAGCTCACCCGGCTCGAACGCGGTCCAGACTTCATTGTCGGTGAGCGGCTGCGTCGCGATCACCGCGACGCGATCCTCGGGCGTCGTGTATTTCGCGAAGTCGATCGACAGGTCTTCGTCGACGAGGTGCGCGGTCGAGAACGGCCAGCGCCGCACGAGGTAGTGCAGACGCGTCGAGCAATGCGCGAACAGCGCCTGGCCGTTCGACATCAGGAAGTTGAACACGCCGTGGTCGGTGATGCCGCGCGTCAGCTCGCCGACGCGCTCGAACAGTTCGGGCAATGGCGGCTGCGCGCCGGGGAACGCTTCGCGCAGCCCTTGCATCAGCACACAGAACGCCTGCTCGCTGTCGGTCGTGCCGACCGGATGATAGACGCTGCCGTCCATGTCCGGTGCGTAGTCCTGCAGGTCGCCGTTGTGCGCGAAGATCCAGTGCCGGCCCCACAGCTCGCGCATGAACGGATGGCTGTTCTCGAGCAGGATGTGGCCTTGCGTCGCCTTGCGGATGTGCGCGATCGTGTTCTTGGACTTGATCGGGTAGCGCTTCACCATTTCGGCGATCGGCGACGTGGCCGAGGCCTGGTGATCGATGAACAGGCGGCAGGCCTTGTCTTCGAAGAACGCGATGCCCCAGCCGTCGGCATGGTGATCGGTGAGCCCGCCCCGGGCCGCGAAACCTGTGAAGGAGAATGTGACGTCCGTCGGCGCGGCGCAGTTCATTCCTAAGAGTTGGCACATTTTACTTGGGGCAGCAGGCTGAGGCGGGGGGTAACGAACCGGGCGAACCCCGGTACAATGCGGCTTCTAGCATATCACCGAGCCCTGAGCGGTAAAAAGCGGATTCCGCCGGCCGAAGGCCCCGTGTTGCGGTTTGCCGTCAGTCGGCCCGCGCACGCGCGATCCGGCCCCGCCGATGGCCAGCCCGTACCTCACGACGCCTCCTATGACTGCCTCGAACGCTTCCTCCCCGGCGACGCTCTCGCTCGCCCGTCCCGACGACTGGCACCTGCACCTGCGAGACGGCGACATGCTGGCCGCCGTGCTGCCGCACACCGCGCGCCAGTTCGGCCGCGCGATCGTCATGCCGAACCTGAAGCCGCCGGTGACGACCACCGCGCAGGCGCAAGCCTATCGCGAGCGCATCCTCGCCGCGCTGCCGGCCGGAATGACGTTCGAACCGCTGATGACGCTGTACCTGACCGACAACACGCCGCCCGACGAGATTCGCCGCGCGCGCGAAAGCGGCTTCGTGCACGGCGTGAAGCTGTATCCGGCCGGTGCGACGACGAACTCCGACCACGGCGTCACCGATCTCGCGAAATGCGCGAAGACGCTCGAGGCGATGCAGGAAACCGGCATGCCGCTGCTTGTGCACGGCGAGGTGACCGATGCGTCGATCGACCTGTTCGACCGCGAGAAGGTGTTCATCGACCGCGTGATGACGCCGCTGCGTCGTGATTTCCCGGGCCTGAAGGTGGTGTTCGAACACATCACGACGAAGGATGCGGCCGACTACGTGCGCGACGCGGACGCGGCGCCCGGCCTGCTCGGCGCGACGATCACCGCGCATCACCTGCTGTACAACCGCAACGCGCTGTTCGTCGGCGGGATTCGCCCGCACTACTACTGCCTGCCGGTGCTGAAGCGCGAGACGCATCGAGTCGCACTGGTCGAAGCCGCGACCTCGGGCAACCCGCGCTTTTTCCTCGGCACCGACAGCGCGCCGCATGCGCGCGACGCGAAGGAAACCGCGTGCGGCTGCGCGGGCTGCTACACGGCGCTGCACGCTCTCGAACTGTATGCGGAAGCGTTCGACACCGCCGGCGCGCTCGACAAGCTGGAAGGCTTCGCGAGCTTCTTCGGCGCCGATTTCTACGGGCTGCCGCGCAGCGCCGAGACGGTCACGCTGCGTCGCGAGGCATGGGAACTGCCGCGCGAGATCTTCGCGGGCGATACGCCCGTCGTGCCGCTGCGCGGCGGCGAGACGATCGGCTGGAAGCTGGCGTAAGCCACCGCGCCGTCGCACGAACCCGGCCGCATGCGGCCTGCGGCGCGCAGTGCTAGAATGCGCGTCGCAAAGCAGGCTAGGCAGTCGCGGCCTCGCCGCCTTCGGGCGTGCGGGGGCGAGGAAAGTCCGGACTCCACAGGGCAGGGTGATGGCTAACGGCCATCCGTGGCGACACGCGGAACAGGGCAACAGAAAGCAAACCGCCGATGGCCCGGCGCAAGCCGGGATCAGGTAAGGGTGAAACGGTGCGGTAAGAGCGCACCGCGGCGACGGCGACGTTCGCCGGCACGGTAACCTCCACCCGGAGCAATTCCAAGTAGGCAGGCGCGCATTTTCGGATGCAGGACGGGGCCCCCGTCTCGTCTGCGGGTAGGAAGCTTGAGCGCGTCAGCAATGGCGCGCCTAGAGGAATGGCTGCCACGCGTTGTGCGCTTCGGCGCGCAGCGTGCACAGAATCCGGCTTATCGGCCTGCTTTGCCGTTCGAATGCGAAAGGGCCGGCGTCTCCCCACGGAGCGCCGGCCCTTTTTTCATGCGCGCTCGCCGTGCGTTCAGCCGGCGACGATGTCGAACGAATGCGTGAGTTCGGCCGTCTTCGCGATCATGATCGACGCGGAGCAATACTTGTCGTGCGACAGGTTGATCGCGCGTTCGACCGTGGACGGGTTCAGGTTGCGCCCGGTGACGGTGAAGTGGAAGTGCACCTTCGTAAACACTTTCGGATCTTCGCTCGCGCGCTCGGCCTTCAGCGTGACCGAGCAGCCGCTGACTTCCTGGCGGCTCTTCTTCAGGATCAGCACGACGTCATAGGCCGTGCAGCCGCCGGTACCGAGCAGCACCATTTCCATCGGGCGCGGCGCGAGGTTGTGGCCACCGCCTTCGGGCGCGCCGTCCATCGTGACGAGGTGGCCGCTGCCGGTCTCGGCGGAAAACGCCATGCCGTCCTGGCCCATCCAGCTTACTTTGCATTCCATGCTTGCACTCCAGCGTTGCCTGATTCGGATTCGATCCGGCATTGTAGCCCGCTGCGCAACGGACGGCTGATGCGCTGCACGACGCGCAATGCCGGAGCCGCGCGAGCGGCGCGCCGGACGGCCATTTCCCACTCGGATTTAGGGGTTTTGCTCTAGAAGTGGGGCGTTTTCGAGCCTGTCAGGCGGGATCAGGTAATTGATTTAAAAGGGAAAAGTGAATCTTTCAAACGCGACGCGAAAAATTCCGCATTATGGTGTTTGATTTCGTAATGCAAATTTTCTTGTGAAGTCGGCGACGCATTCTTATAATGAGCCTCACTGGTTGTCGCGCTGCGGCAACCTCCGAATGTCTCCTCCACCCTCCTCCTATGGTGGATTAAGCCCGAACCAGCCGTTCGGGCTTTTTTTCGTCCCATGCAAACATCGGCGCGCGGCTTGCGCGCCCCGGCAGCGTTACGCCGGTTGCTTGGCGGCCGGCTGCGCGGTTGCGGCGGGCGCCGTGCCGGGCGTGCGTGTGTCAGGTGCCGGCGCGTGGACGGCCGACGCATGGCCGTGCCCGCGTGCGCAGAAGTGGCGGACGCGTTCGCGCACCGCGCGCAGGCGGGCGACGCGATCCTCGGCATGGGCGGCGCGGGCTTCGGTAATGCGTGTATCGAGTGCGTCGAGCTTGGCTTCGCAGTCGGTGCGGGCGGCGACGGCAGGCGCCGCGGCGGCCAGCAGTGCGGCCGCAAGGAAGGGCGTAAGTCGTTGATTCATCATGCTTGTTTGTTGTTTTCCAGATTCGGCCGGTCTGGCGCGGGACGGTCATGTGCCGCGCGTCGATGGGTGCCTCCCCGGGCGCTCGGTTCGCCTGGCTTGTCGGGGCACGAACGGATTTTGGCCCATTTCGGCCGCCGTGGACACGGGAAGTGGATTCCCTTTGACCGCGTTGCCGTATTTCCTTTATAATTCAGGGCTTTTCCGCATTCATGCCCACGGAAAAAGAACAGGGAGAGCCTGCACCGCGCCTCGAAGCGCACACAGACAAGCAGGAAGAACACATCGGGCAAAGCAATTTTTTTGGATCGATCATGAAGACGTTTTCCGCAAAAGCCCATGAGGTGACGCGCGAATGGTACGTGATTGACGCGACGGATAAGGTTCTCGGCCGTGTTGCCAGCGAAGTGGCACGCCGTCTGCGCGGCAAGCACAAGCCTGAGTTCACCCCGCACGTCGACACTGGTGATTTCATCATCATCATCAACGCAAGCAAGTTGAAGGTCACGGGCAACAAGACTCTGGACAAGAAGTACTACCGTCACTCGGGCTACCCGGGCGGCATCTATGAAACGACGTTCGGCAAGATGCAAGAACGCTTCCCGGGCCGCGCGCTCGAGAAAGCGGTCAAGGGCATGCTGCCGAAGGGCCCGCTCGGCTACGCGATGATCAAGAAGCTGAAGGTCTACGCTGAAGCTACGCATCCGCATTCGGCGCAACAGCCGAAGGCGCTCGAGATCTAAGGGGAGCCCACATGATCGGTAACTGGAACTACGGTACGGGCCGCCGCAAGAGCGCAGTCGCACGTGTCTTCATCAAGGCTGGCAAGGGCGACATCATCGTCAACGGCAAGCCCATCGCTGACTACTTCTCGCGTGAAACGTCGCTGATGATCGTGCGTCAACCGCTGGAACTCACGAACCACGGCCAGACGTTCGACATTAAGGTCAACGTCAACGGCGGCGGCGAAACGGGTCAGGCAGGTGCAGTGCGCCACGGCATCACCCGTGCACTGATCGACTACGATGCGACGCTGAAGCCGTCGCTGTCGAACGCAGGCTTCGTCACGCGCGATGCACGTGAAGTCGAGCGTAAGAAGGTTGGTCTGCGCAAGGCACGTCGCGCAAAGCAGTTCTCGAAGCGTTAATTCCGCTTCATGGCCTCGCCGCTCCCGGGCGGCGTTCGCCGGAAAAACCGCCAGCGTTCGCGCTGGCGGTTTTTTTATGTCCGCTTCCAGGCGCGTGCTGCCGCGGCCCGCGCGGGCGTGTTTGATGAAATCGACAAGAACCTATTGATTTCATGGACTTCAGCACGATCTTCTGATCGGCCCTACAATAGCGGCTAAAGCTTTTTGGAGAGTTCGCAATGAACGCTGTTACCGAATCCGCAGCAACGACGGCCGAAATGCCGGTTCCGTTCGTCTTCACCGACGCCGCAGCCGACAAGGTCAAGCAACTGATCGACGAAGAGGGCAATCCCGACCTGAAGCTGCGCGTGTTCGTGCAGGGCGGCGGCTGCTCCGGCTTCCAGTATGGCTTCACGTTCGACGAGGAAGTCAACGAGGACGACACCGTGATGAACAAGAACGGCGTCCAGCTCCTGATCGACTCGATGAGCTACCAGTACCTGGTCGGCGCCGAGATCGACTACAAGGACGACCTCAACGGCGCCCAGTTCGTGATCAAGAACCCGAACGCGAGCACCACCTGCGGGTGCGGCTCGTCGTTCTCGGTCTGAGCACACGGCAGATCCGATCCGGTTCGCCGGAATGAAAAACGGGGCGTCATGCCCCGTTTTTTTATGCCCGTTCGCCATGGTGATGCGGCCCCCGCCGTGCGGCAGGCGCCGCGTCAGCGCGGATAGAGCGCGCCCAGCACCCGATTGCCGGCTGCGCCCGTGACCGTCGCGAGATTGCCGGGCTGGCGCGCGGTGAAGCGGTACGCGAGCCACGCGAATGCGAGCGCCTCGACCTGCTGCGGCGGCACGCCGAGCGCGGCCGTCGTATCGACCGTGGCCGGCACGCCGGCCTCGCGCAGTGCGTTCCGCAGCGCGTCGAGCAGCACCGGATTGCGTGCGCCGCCGCCGCAGACGAACACGGCCTTGCAGCCCACTGCGTGCTGCGCGATCTCGCGTGCGACCGACACGGCGGTGAGCGCGGTAAGGGTCGCCTGCACGTCCTCCGGCGTGACCTGCGCGAACGCGGTGAGCTTCGCGTCGAGCCATGCGGGATTGAACAGGTCGCGCCCGGTGCTTTTCGGCGGCGGTGCGGCGAAATACGGCTCGTCGAGCAGCGCGTCGAGCAGCGGCGCGTGGACGGTGCCGCGCGCGGCGAACTTGCCGCCGTCGTCGTACGGCTTGCCGAGATGGCGGGTCGCCCATTCGTCGAGCAGCGCGTTCGCCGGGCCGCAGTCGAAGCCGCGCACGTCGCCGCCTTCGCCGGGCAGGATCGTGATGTTGCTGATCCCGCCGAGATTGCAGACGACGCGCGTTTCGCCCGGCGCGCCGAACACGGTCGCATGGAAGGCCGGCGCGAGCGGCGCGCCATGGCCGCCCGCGGCGACGTCGCGGCTGCGGAAATCGGCGATCACATCGAGCTGGGTCAGCTCGGCGAGCAGCGCCGGGTTGTTGATCTGCCGCGTATAGCCGCGCTCGGGGCGATGGCGCACGGTCTGGCCGTGCACGCCGATCGCGCGGATCTCGTCGCGCGACAGCCCGGCCGTGCGCTGCAATTCGTGGCAGCACACGGCATAGCGCGCGACCAGCGCGTTCGCCGCGAGCGATTCGCGGTCGATTTCATCGTGGCCGGGCTGCTGCAGCGCGAACAGCGCGTCGCGCAGCGATTGCGCGAAGCCGACGAACGCTTCCGCGAGCACGACCGGCGCGCGGCCGCCCTCGAAACGCACGGCGACGCCATCGACGCCGTCCATGCTGGTTCCCGACATCAGCCCGAAGTAGATGCCGTCGGCCGGATGGGCATTTTGCGGCTGTCGTTGCGGCACGTTGGGTTCTCCTGGATCGTGCGGCGCGGGCCGGTGCCGCGCGCCTTGCGCCCGATTATCCGCGCAACGTGACGTGCCGTTAAGCGATGGGCGCGCAAGTTATGGGAAAATCCCTGTTTTTGCGACATTCTTCCTGGCACCGATGAGCACCGAACCCAGTTCCAAGCCTGTTTTCCCGATCACCGACGAAGTCCGGCATGCGCTCGCCGTCACGAAGCGCGGCGTCGACGAGCTGCTGGTCGAGGAAGAGTTCGCGCAGAAGCTCGCACGCAGCGCGGCGACGGGCACGCCGCTTCGCATCAAGCTCGGCCTCGACCCGACCGCGCCTGACATCCACATCGGCCATACGGTCGTGCTGAACAAGATGCGTCAGCTGCAGGACCTCGGCCACACGGTCATCTTCCTGATCGGCGATTTCACGTCGCTGATCGGCGATCCGTCGGGCCGCAACGCGACGCGCCCGCCGCTCACGCGCGAACAGATCGAGTCGAACGCGAAGACCTACTTCGAGCAGGCCGCGCTCGTGCTCGATCGCGACAAGACCGAAATCCGCTACAACAGCGAATGGTCGATGCCGCTCGGCGCGGACGGGATGATCAAGCTCGCGTCGCGCTACACGGTCGCGCGGATCCTCGAGCGCGAGGATTTCACGAAGCGCTTCCAGGGCGGCGTGCCGATCTCGATCCACGAATTCCTGTACCCGCTGATGCAGGGCTACGACTCGGTCGCGCTGAACGCCGACCTCGAGCTCGGCGGCACCGACCAGAAGTTCAACCTGCTGGTCGGCCGCGAACTGCAGAAGCAGTACGGCCAGGAGCAGCAGTGCATTCTCACGATGCCGCTGCTCGAAGGCCTCGACGGCGTCGAGAAGATGTCGAAGTCGAAGGGCAACTACGTCGGCATCAGCGAGCAGCCGAACGACATGTTCGGCAAGCTGATGAGCATCTCGGACACGCTGATGTGGCGTTACTTCGAGCTGCTGTCGTTCCGTCCGATGGAAGAGATCGCCGGCTTCAAGCGCGAGATCGAAGGCGGCCGCAACCCGCGCGACTTCAAGGTGCTGCTCGCGCAGGAAATCGTCGCGCGCTTCCACTCGCAGGCCGACGCCGAGCGTGCGCTCGAGGACTTCAACCACCGCGCGAAGGGCGGCGTGCCGGACGACATCCCGTCGGTCACGCTCGCAGGCGCGCCGCTCGCGATCGGCCAGCTGCTGAAGCAGGCCGGTCTCGTGCCGTCGACGAGCGAGGCACTGCGCAACATCGAGCAGGGCGGCGTGAAGATCGATGGCGCGACCGTGTCGGACAAGGGCCTGAAGGTCGAAGCCGGCGAGTTCGTCGTGCAGGTCGGCAAGCGCCGCTTCGCACGCGTCACGCTGACCGCATGATCGCGCTGATCCAGCGCGTGAAGCGCGCCGACGTGCGCGTCGGCGACCGCACGACCGGTGAGATCGGCGCGGGCCTGCTCGCGCTGGTCTGCGCGGAGCGCGGCGACACCGAGGCAGCGGCCGACAAGCTGCTCGCAAAGATGCTCGGCTACCGCGTGTTCAGCGACGCCGCCGGCAAGATGAACCTGCCGGTGTCGAATATCGACGGTGAGGGCCGCGCGGGCGGCCTGCTGCTCGTGTCGCAGTTCACGCTGGCGGCCGATACCAACAGCGGGCTGCGTCCGAGCTTCACGCCGGCCGCGCCGCCCGACGAAGGCGCGCGGCTGTTCGACTATTTCGTGGCGGCCGCGCGTGCGCGCCATCCGGTCGTCGAGACGGGCGAGTTCGGCGCCGACATGCAGGTGTCGCTCGTCAACGACGGCCCCGTGACATTCTGGCTGCAAGTGCGGCCCTGATTCTTCCCCGGAGACGCGCCGCGATGGCCACCACGCAGATTCTTTTCATCCGCCATGGCGAGACGGCCTGGAATCGCATCAAGCGCATCCAGGGTCATATCGACATCCCGCTCGCCGAAACGGGCCTCGAGCAGGCACAAAAGCTGGCGGCACGGCTCGCACGCGACGCGCGTGACGGTGCCCGGCTCGACGCGATCTATTCGAGCGACCTGATGCGTGCGCAGCAGACCGCGCAGCCGTTCGCCGACGCGCTCGGGCTTGTGCCGCGGCTGCGGAAAGGGCTGCGCGAACGCTCGTACGGCCAGTTTCAGGGGCACGACAGCGCCGAGATCGAGACGCTGTTCCCCGACGCGTACGCGGCCTGGCAGACGCGCGACCCCGGCTTCGCGCCGGAAGGCGGCGAGTCGCAGCGCGAGTTCTACCACCGCGTGCTGCATGCGCTCGAACCGATCGTCGCCGAGCATCCGGGCGGCCGGATCGCATGCGTCGCGCATGGCGGCGTGCTCGACTGTGTCTATCGTTTCGCGAACGGCATCGAGCTGTCGGCGCCGCGCAATTATCAGCTGCTCAACACGAGCATCAACGTCGTCGATTACGTCGATGGCCGCGCGCAGGTCGTGCAGTGGGCCGACGTGTCGCACCTGGACGCCACGAGCGACGACGACGGGTACCGCAAGGTGCTCTGAGCCTGCAGGCCCCGTCCGCGATCGCCGGTCGGGGCTTCCGGTGCCGGCTGCTTACTGCGGCAGCGCGTGGCGCGTCTTGTAGTCGAGCGCGTACGCGATCTTGCCGGGCTTGTCCGCCGTGATCGGCTGGCGCAGCTTGTCGAATTCCCCCTTGTTGTATTTCTTCCCGCCGTTGATCGTGTCCGCACGCCCGAGGTCGGCGCCCGTCTTGCCGTCGATCACCGGGTCCGTGGCCGCGACCATGCGCGTCGACGCATTCCAGACCGCGTTCAGGTAGCCGGTGTCGGCCTTCGCCGGATCCGGGTCGGTTGTGCCGGCGCGCGTCAGGTCATAGCCGGCGAGCGCGAACGTGCCCGGTTGCGCGCGCAGCCAGTCGGCCCAGTAGAACTCGAGGTAGTCGGTGGCTTGTGCGGGCTTGCTGTAGCCGATGTCGCGCGTGAAATAGACGAGCGAGCGGTAGCGGTCGTTCGTCATCCCGAGTTTCAGGCCGAGCCCGGTCGGCAGTTGCGCGGTCGTGATCGCCTTGCCTTCGCCATTCTTGAGGCGCAGATAGCCGCGGCTCTGCATCTGCTGCCAGAACGCGTCGCCCGAGTAGTCGCTGAGATTGTCCTTGACGACGACGTGCACGTGCAGCGCCGGGCCGCCGTCGGGCGTCTCGTAGTAGGTCGACAGGCCGTGGTGGCCGTCGGTCAGATACAGCGCGTCGCCGTTCGGGCCGATCACGACCGGGTTCAGCACCGAGCGGTCGCGGGCGTTCGCGTCGGTCGTCGTGCACGTGTAGCTCGCGGGCTCGCGCAGCGTCGACTTCGCTGTGTAGCCGCTCGACGCGACGCCGCCGAGGCCTTCGTCCGCGCAGAAGTCGTCGAATTTCTTGTCGGGCTGCAGTTCGTAGCGGCCGAGCTTGTAGTAGATCTGGTCGTAGCCGATCGCGCCCTGCGTCGGATGGAGGTCGCCGAGCGTCACGTCGATCAGGTCGCCCGCGCGAGCGGCCTTCCACTTGCCCGGTTGCGGCGTGACGGTGGCGGGCGGCGTGGGAGCCGGCGCGGTCGGGGTGCCGCCGGAAGGCGTTTGCGCGTCCGACCGCGCGACGGCGGCGACATCGTCGCCTCCGCAGGCGGTGAGGGCGAAGACGGTGGACAGGCTGGCGGCAAGGGCGAAACGGATCGGCAGGCGCGGCATCGCGGGCATCGGGTGTCGGTCGGGTGATCGGGACACCGCGCGGGTCACGGCAAGCGGGACGTATGGCACGTGCGACCGTGCGCGGGTGCAAGCCCGTCAGCTTGTCACAGGTATTTGACAGTAAATTGAAATGATAAGAGGAAGCGGATCGTCAGGCAGGCGGGGTGCCGTCGGGCGGTGTCGCGGCGGCGCGGCGGCGTGCACGCTTTGACGCGCCGTTCACGAGCGCCCAGCGCAGCACGGGCGCGACGACCCGGATGCCGGGCCGGACCACCGCGCGGCGCAGCGGCGCGAACGCCGATACGCCGAGCATGCGCTGCGCCCACGGCGGCAGCAGGTCGATGCCCGCATGCATCACCAGCGACGCGGCCGGCCGCAGTGCGGGCTTGGCGACCGGCACGTTCAGCAGGATGGACATCACGTCGAACGTGCGCGGCCCGGCCTCGAGCTCAGGCTGCATGCGCGCGAGATAGGCGGCCACCTCGGCACGCGAACGGGGCACCTCGTGTGCGCCGAGCAGTTCGGCGACCAATGCCGTTTCGGCGTAGTAGCGGTCCTGCAACTCGCCCGGCAGCGCGGGATTCACATAGCGCAGGTGCGCGGCGAGGAAACTCGATACTTCCGCGACATGCACCCAGGTCAGCAACGCCGGATCGTCGGCGCGGTACGGGCGGCCGTCCGGCGCGGTGCCCGATATGTGCGCGTGGATCGATTTCACGCGCTCGATCAGCGCGAGGGCGTCCGCGCGACTGCCGAACGTCGTACCGGTGATGAACGTGGCGGTGCGTCGCAAGCGGCCGAGGATGTCGGTGCGGAACGACGAGTGATCCCAGACGCCCGCGAGCGCGAGCGGGTGGAGCGCCTGCAGCAGCAGCGCGGCGATGCCGCCCGTCATCATCGACGTGAAGTCGGCATGCACGCGCCAGCAGACGGCCTCGGGACCGAACAGCCCGGGGTCTCCCGGCGGCGAAGAGAGGTCGAGCGACGGGCCGCCCCCGCCTGCCGTCAGGTGCGTGACGCCGGCCACGAGCCGCTTGCGGATCGGCTCGGCCCAGCGCGGGCCCGGTGCGGGTGCGGCGGGGTGGGAGCTGGGTGGCGTCGTCATGGCGGGTGCGGCTCGGGCGACGGGTTACTTCCCGTCGGGGGTATCCCACTCGCCGCGTTCGGTGCGGCCGGTGTCGGGCACGGAAAGCCCGAAGTGGCGATACGTGAGCAGCGTCGCGACGCGCCCGCGCGGCGTGCGCTGCAGGAAGCCCTGCTGGATCAGGTACGGCTCGAGTACGTCCTCGATCGTGTCGCGCTCTTCGCCGATCGCCGCCGCGAGGTTGTCGATGCCGACCGGGCCGCCGTCGAACTTGTACAGGATCGCCTCGAGCAGCTTGCGGTCCATCAGGTCGAAGCCGACGGGATCGACGTCGAGCATCGCGAGCGCGGCATCGGCGACGGCCGCGGTGATCTGGCCGTCGGCCTTCACTTCCGCGAAGTCGCGCACGCGGCGCAGCAGCCGGTTCGCGATCCGCGGCGTGCCGCGCGAACGCTTCGCGATTTCGAGCGCGCCGTTCGGATCGATCTGCGCGTTCAGCAGCGACGCCGAGCGCCGCACGATGCGCGACAGTTGATCGGCATCGTAGAACTCGAGGCGTGCGACGATCCCGAAACGATCGCGCAGCGGGTTGGTCAGCATCCCGGCGCGGGTGGTGGCGCCGACCAGCGTGAACGGCTGCAGGTCGAGCTTCACGCTGCGCGCGGCCGGGCCTTCGCCGATCATGATGTCGATCTGGTAATCCTCGAGTGCCGGATACAGGATTTCCTCGACGACCGGCGACAGCCGGTGGATCTCGTCGATGAACAGCACGTCGTTCGCTTCGAGGTTCGTCAGCAGCGCGGCGAGATCGCCCGCGCGCTCGAGTACGGGGCCCGACGTCTGGCGCAGGTTCACACCCATCTCCCGCGCGATGATGTGCGCGAGCGTCGTCTTGCCGAGGCCTGGCGGCCCGAACAGCAGCACGTGGTCGAGCGGCTCGGAGCGGCGCTTGGCGGCTTCGATGAAGATCTCGAGCTGGCCGCGCACCTTTTCCTGGCCGACGTAGTCGTCGAGTTGCCGCGGCCGCAGCGCACGTTCGAACACCTCCTCGTGCGACGAGGTGGGCGTGGCGGCGATGATCCGCTGCTCGGTGGCGAGTTTGTCGGTTTCAATCATGCGGCCATTGTACCGCGCGCCGCAGTCCCGCCCACCTGGCCGAACGGCCGACTGGCGAGTGTCGCGCGGCTGCGCGACACTGGCTTCAACGCACCGGTTGGCGGCGCGTCAGGCGGGCGTTACACCTTCGACAGCGCCTTCAACGCGAGCTTGATACCTTCGGATACGCCGGTGCCGGCCGGCACGTTCTTGATCGCGGCGAGGCCTTCCTTTTCGGAATAGCCGAGCGCGAGCAGCGCGTTGAGGATGTCGGTCGCGTGGTCGGACGGCGATGCGGCGCCGGCGAGCGCGCCGAGATCGGCGCCGAGCTTGCCCTTCAGTTCGAGCAGCAGGCGTTCTGCCGTCTTCTTGCCGATGCCGGGCAGGCGCGTGAGGCGCGCGGCGTCCTGCATCGTCACGGCCTGCGCGAGTTCCTGCACGCTCATGCCGGACAGCACGGCGAGCGCCATGCGCGCGCCGATGCCGGTGATCTTCAGCAGCTCGCGGAAGGTCGTACGTTCCTGCGGCGTCAGGAAGCCGTACAGCAGGTTCGCGTCCTCGCGGACGATCTGCTGCGTGAGCAGCACGACGCGCTCGCCCGTTTGCGGCAGGTTGTAGAAGGTGCTCATCGGCACGTCGATTTCGTAGCCGACGCCGTTGCAGTCGACGAGCAGGTGGGGCGGGTTCTTTTCGAGCAGGATGCCGGCGATGCGACCGATCATGGATGGCTTGATGCGAGGAAGAAAGCGCGAGTGTAGCGCACGTGCGGCGCGATGCCGACGGGATCGGCCATCAGGCCGGGGCGGCGCGTGTCGCGGGCGCGTCGGGCGCGGGTAAAGCGATCAAGGTGGTCAGCGCAGCCAAGGTGGCCAACGCAGTCGAGCCGACGTGCCGGGCCGCGATGCGCGCCGGTGTCAGCCCACCAGCCGCCCGCGCCGCACGCGCAGCCCTTTCTTCGCGAGCGCCGGCGCGAGGCCGCCGAGCGTGCTGAGCGTATTGCCGCCGTGCGCGTGGCAGATCGCCATGCCGAGCGCGTCGGCCGCGTCGGAGCCTGGTTGTCCGGAGAGGCTGAGCAGTCGCGTGACCATTTCCTGCATCTGCGTCTTGGTCGCGCGGCCGTAGCCGACCACCGCCTGCTTGAGCTGCAGCGCCGTGTATTCGGCGACGGGCAGGCCGCCGGCGACGAGGCCGCAGATCGCGGCGCCGCGCGCCTGGCCGAGCAGCAGCGTCGACTGCGGGTTCACGTTGACGAACACCTTTTCGATCGCGGCCTGGTCGGGGGCGTGCTCGCGCACGATGGTCGAGACGCCCTGGAAGATCGTGCCGAGCCGGGTGGCCAGGTCGGCGGTCGGCGTGCGGATCACGCCGCTCGCAACATACGCGAGCCGATGGCCGCTGACGTCGATGATGCCGAAGCCGGTGACGCGCAGGCCGGGGTCGATGCCGAGAATTCGCATGAGTGAGGAGAGTGGCGTGATGCAGCGATACTACAACGATTGGTGCGGCAAGCCGGTCGCCCGGTCGTGCGCGAAGGCGCCGCGCAATAAAAAACCCGGCGGGTGCGATGCCGCCGGGTTGTCGTGCAGCGGCCGCGCGGGCCGCATGCGATCAGTGACGGAAGTGGCGTACGCCCGTCAGGACCATCGCGATGCCGTGCTCGTCGGCCGCCGCGATCACTTCGTCGTCGCGCATCGAGCCGCCCGGCTGGATCACGCAGGTCGCGCCGGCTGCCACGACGACGTCGAGGCCGTCGCGGAACGGGAAGAACGCATCCGATGCCACCGCCGAACCGGCCAGCGTGAGGCCGGCGTTCTGCGCCTTGATGCTCGCGATGCGCGCCGAGTCGACGCGGCTCATCTGGCCGGCGCCGACGCCGAGCGTCATGCCGTTGCCGCAGAACACGATCGCGTTCGACTTCACGTACTTCGCGACGCGCCACGCGAACAGCAGGTCGTCCATTTCCTTCGCGGTGGGCTGGCGTTTCGTGACGACGCGCAGCTCGCTCGGTTGCACGTTGCGCGAATCGAGCGACTGCACGAGCAGGCCGCCGCCCACGCGCTTCAGGTCGAATGCGTTATGACCGTCGCCGAGCGCGATTTCGAGCAGGCGCACGTTCTGCTTCGCGGCGAACACCTGCTTCGCGGCGTCGGAGAACGACGGTGCGATCAGCACTTCGACGAACTGCTTCGCGACAGCCTGGGCAGCCGCTTCGTCGACTTCGCGATTGAACGCGATGATGCCGCCGAACGCCGACGTCGGGTCGGTCTGGAACGCCTTCGCGTATGCGTCGGCCGAATCGTTGCCGACTGCGACGCCGCACGGGTTCGCGTGCTTGATGATCACGCAGGCCGGTGCGTCGAACGTCTTCACGCATTCCCACGCTGCGTCGGAATCGGCGATGTTGTTGTACGACAGTTCCTTGCCCTGCAGCTGGCGGTAATTCGCCAGCGCGCCGGCCGGCGTCGCGAGGTCGCGGTAGAACGCGGCGCTCTGGTGCGGGTTCTCGCCGTAGCGCAGGTCCTGCACCTTGTCGAACGCCAGGTTCAGCGTGGCCGGGTACGCGCTGCGCGATGCGTGCTTCAGCTCGTCGGTCAGGCTCGTCAGGTAGTTCGTGATCGCGCCGTCGTATTGCGCGGTGTGCGCGAACACCTTGGTCGCGAGGCGGAAGTTGGTCGCGTAGCCGACCGCATTGCCGTTCGCCTTCATTTCATCGAGCACGACCGCGTAGTCGGCCGGATCGACGACGACCGTCACGTCGCGGTGGTTCTTCGCGGCCGAGCGCAGCATCGTCGGGCCGCCGATGTCGATGTTCTCGATCGCGTCGGCGAGCGTGCAGTCGTCCTTCGCGATCGTCGCGACGAACGGGTACAGGTTCACGACGAGCAGGTCGATCGTCGGGATGCCGTGCTGCTCCAGCGCCTGCATGTGCTCGGGCAGGTCGCGGCGGGCGAGGATGCCGCCGTGCACCTTCGGGTGGAGCGTCTTCACGCGCCCATCGAGCATTTCCGGGAAGCCCGTGTAATCAGCCACTTCGGTCACGGGCAGGCCCGCGTCGGCGAGCAGTTTCGCGGTGCCGCCCGTCGACAGCAGCTTGACGCCGAGGTCGGACAGCGACTTCGCGAAGTCGACGATGCCGGTCTTGTCGGAAACGGAAATGAGCGCTTGCTTGATCATGATGGAACCACCAATAGCCAGGGAAACGGGGACGGGACGGCTGCCTACAGCAGGCCGTGCTGCTGCAGCTTCTTGCGCAGCGTGTTGCGATTGATGCCGAGGTACTCCGCGGCGAGCGACTGGTTGCCGCCTGCCTGTACGAGCACGACCTCGAGCATCGGCTTTTCGACGCAGGACATCACCATTTCATAGACGTCGTGCGGATTGGAGCCGTCTAGATCCCGGAAATACACGTCCAGGCTCTCGCGGACACATTGTTCGATGTTGTGCTTGCTCATGCTGCTAACTGGTTATGGTCGTCCGACTCGCCCTGGCCGTTTTCCTCTTCGTCATCGACGTAGACGAGGTGGTCCGACAGCGCCTTTTGCGCCTCGAAGAATGCATTGACGGCGGCGAGCTGCTCGCGGGTGGAATCGAGCGTGTTCATCCTGTGCCGGAACCCGTTGGCACCGGAAAGGCCGCGAGTGTACCAGCCGATGTGCTTGCGCGCAGTACGGACTCCCGTGAATTCACCATAGAAAGCGTAGTGGTCTTCCAGGTGTTCGTTCATCACGTGCTGGATCTCGTCGATCCGCGGCGGGGGCAGCAACTCGCCGGTTTGCAGGAAATGATCGATTTCGCGGAACAGCCACGGCCGACCTTGCGCGGCACGACCGATCATCAGCGCGTCGGCGCCGGTGGCGTCGAGCACGGCCTTCGCCTTCGCGGGCGACGTGATGTCGCCGTTCGCGACCACCGGAATCCGCACGGCCGCCTTCACGGCGGCGATGGTGTCGTATTCGGCGTCGCCGCGGTACAGGTCGGCGCGCGTGCGGCCGTGCACGGTGAGCATCGAGATGCCGGCGGCTTCGGCCAGGCGCGCGACCGTGATCGCGTTCTTGTGCTCGCGATCCCAGCCGGTGCGGATCTTCAGCGTGACGGGCACCGCATCGGGCCCCGTGCCGACCGCCGCGACGACGGCCTCGACGATGCGCTGCACGAGCGGCTCGTTCTGCAGCAGCGCGGAGCCGGCCGCGACGTTGCAGACCTTCTTCGCCGGGCAGCCCATGTTGATGTCGATGATCTGCGCGCCGTTGTCGACGTTGTAGCGGGCCGCTTCGGCCATCATCGCCGGATCGGCGCCGGCGATCTGGACCGCAATCGGTTCCACCTCGCCTTCGTGGTTCGCGCGCCGCATCGTCTTCGCGCTTTTCCACAGCTGCGCGTTGGACGCGACCATCTCGGACACGGCGTAACCGGCTCCCAGCCGCTTGCAGAGCTGGCGGAACGGACGATCCGTCACGCCGGCCATCGGGGCGACGAACAGGTTGTTACGCAATACGTGAGGACCGATAACGGGCATCGCAATGGCACCGCCCGCGGCGGGCGCGGGGAGGGAAAGGGCGGACGGAAACGCGCATTTTACCGTATTCCCATGCCCCGCCGATTTGACCCGGTTTGAGCGGCGCGACTGTGCGCGCCGCGCGTCAGTTGCGCTGGCCGAACATCATCTGGCGCGCGATCACCTTCTTGAGCGGCGGCACGAACTCCAGCGCGGTGAGCGCGGCGCCGCGCAGCAGCGGGAGCGGGCCCGAGTCGATCGTGAACAGGCGCGCCAGCGTGTCGGTCGCGCCGATCGTGAAGCGCCGGTCGAGTGCGCGGCGCGCGTTGAAGGTGGCGAGTGCGATCGCTTCGAAGCCTTGCGCGGACAGCGTATCGACGAGCGTATGCGCATCGCGCAGCCCGAGGTTGAGCCCCTGGCCCGCGACGGGGTGCAGGGTTTGCGCGGCATTGCCGACGATCGCGACGCGGCCGTTGACGAGCGTTTGCGCGGCGGTCAGGCCGAGCGGGAACGATGCGCGCCCCGCGATCGCGACGAAGTCGCCCATGCGTTCGCCGAATGCGCTGCCGAGCTCGCGCAGGAACGCATCGTCGGGCAGCGCGGCGCGGCGCGCCGCTTCGTCGGGCGTGCAGCACCAGACGAGCGCGTACTCGGCTTGGCGCGGCCCGCCGAGCGGCAGCAGCGCGAGCGGGCCTTCGTGCGTGAAGCGTTCCCATGCGACGTTCGGGCGCGGCGCCGATACCGTGACCGTGCCGACGATCGCGGTCTGTCCGTAGTCGCGGCGATGTTTGCCGGCGTCGGCCTGCTGTTCGTGGAACAGCCCGCCTTCCGCATTGATGACGACGCGTGCGCGCAGCGTGCGCTCGCCCTGCGGGCCGTCGAGCGTCAGCGTGACGCCGGCGGCGTCCTGCTGCGGCGTGCGGGCGGTGGTCGACGTGAGCCAGTCGACGCGCGTGCCGCGCACGGCGCCCGCGAGCGCCTGCATGAGCGAGCCGTAACGCACGACATAGCCGAGCGCGGCGACGTCATGCTCGTCGCGGTCGATCAGCGTGCGGCCGAAATGGCCGCGCTGCGACACGTGGATATGTTCGATCGGCGTCGCGTCGGCGGGCCACGCGAGCGTATCGAGCAGCACGCGGCTGCCGTGCGACACGGCGATCGCGCGCGGATCGTTCGCGCTCGCGGCCGGTTCGCGTGCATCGATCAGTGCGATCGATGCGTGCTGCGTCGCGCTGCGTCGTGCGAGCCAGCCGGCGAGCGCGAGCCCGACAGGGCCCGCGCCGACGATGGCGAGATCGTAGTCCGGCGTGGCCGGGGAGGAGGCGGTCGTCATCTTGATTCGTGAAACGGAGGTAACGGTCGGCGGCAGCCGGTCATGCGCCCGCGCGCATCAGTGCTTCGATCTCGTCCGCCGCGACGGGCACGCCGCGCGTGATCAGCTCGCAGCCGTGCTCGCGCACGATCGCGTCGTCCTCGATGCGGATGCCGATGTTCCAGTACTCGGGCGGCACGTCGTCGGCGGCGCGCACGTACAGGCCGGGCTCGATCGTCAGCGTCATGCCGGCTTTCAGCGTGCGCCATGGCAGCGCGCCGTTGCCGTCACGCTCGGCGAGCCGCTCGCGGTAGTCGCCGCAATCGTGCACGTCCATGCCGATCCAGTGGCCGGTGCGATGCATGTAGAAGCGCGCGTAGGCGCGCTCGGCGATCACGTCGTCGACGTTCGAGAAGCGTGTTTTCGGGATGATGCCGGTGTCGAGCAGCCCCTGCGCGAGTACGCGCACGGCGGCGTCGTGCGGCGCCTCGAACGGCACGCCGGCGCGCGTCGCGTCGATCGCGGCCTGCTGCGCGGCGAGCACGATGTCGTACAGCGTGCGTTGCGCGGGCGAGAAGCGCCCGTTGGCCGGGAACGTGCGCGTGATGTCCGACGCGTAGCCGTCGAGTTCGCACGCGGCGTCGATCAGGATCAGGTCGCCATCTTGTGCGGCCGCGTTGCCGGCCGGGTAGTGCAGCACGCACGCGTTCGCGCCGGCCGCGACGATCGAGCCGTACGCGGGCGACTGCGCGCCGTGCTTGCGGAACACATACAGCAGCTCGGCCTCGAGTTCGTATTCGCGGATGCCGGGGCGGCACGCCTGCATCGCGCGGCGGTGCGCAAGGGCGGAGATGTGCGCGGCGCGCATCATGATCGCGAGTTCGTGCTCGTCCTTCACGAGCCGCATGTCGTCGAGCAGCGGCGTGAGGTCGAGCATCGCATCCGGCGCGGCGACACCCGTGCGCGCCAGCGCGCGCACCGCGTCGACCCAGCCCGAGAGCTGGCGGTCGAAGTCGGCCGATGCGCCGAACCGGTAGTGCACGGTGCCCGCGTCGGCGAGCAGGCGCGGCATCTCGGTATCGATCACGTCGACCGCGAACGCCGCGTCGAAGCCGAACGCATCGCGCGCGGCTTCCGGCCCGTAATGGAAGCCTTCCCAGATTTCGCGGTCGGCGTTCTTGGCGCGGCAGAACAGGATCGACTCCGGCGCGCCGTGCGGCGCGGCCGCGATCAGCACGAGCACGGCATCCGGCTCGCTGAAGCCCGTCAGGTAGTGGAAGTAGCTGTCGAACCGGTACGGATAGTCCGTATCGCGGTTGCGCGGCACTTCGGGCGCGGTGGGGACGATGGCGACGCCGCCGCCGGCGGCACGCAGTGCGGCAAGCACGCGTTCACGGCGCTGGCGGTAGACGTCGACGGCGATGGCGGTATCGAGGGGCGCGTTCATTCGTGCGATTGTAGCGCCGCGGGACGCCGTGCGTGAGAGAGGGGGCGGGAAGCCGCCCTGGAAGGCCCGCGCGGCGGTTGTTGCAAACCATCCACAGGCCGTCCGGGCGATTTTCTGTCGCGCGGCGCTGGCCGGTTATGATCGGCGACAACGTATACTCTCGGCGGTTCCCTTAAAAAGGCAGATGATGAAATTAATCGGTTCGCTCAGCAGCCCGTACGTCCGCAAGGCGCGGATCGTGCTGGCTGAAAAGAAGATCGACTACAAGCTGGAGCTCGAGAACGTGTGGGCGCCGGAGACGGATATTCATGCATCGAATCCGCTCGGCAAGGTCCCGTGTCTCGTGATGGAGGATGGTGCCGCGGTGTTCGATTCCCGCGTGATCTGCGAATACGCCGATACGCTGTCGCCGGTCGGCAAGCTGATTCCGCCGTCGGGCCGCGAGCGCCTCGAGGTGCGGTGCTGGGAAGCGCTGGGCGACGGCGTGATCGACGCGGCGGTGACGATTCGCGTCGAACATACGATGCGCGACGAGGCGCAGCGCAGCGCGAGCTGGATCGCGCGCCAGCAACGCAAGATCGACGACGGCCTCGTCGCGATGTCGCAGGGCCTCGGCGGCAAGACGTGGTGCGTCGGTAATCATTACACGCTCGCCGACATCGCACTCGGCTGCGCGCTCGGCTATCTCGACTTCCGGATGCCCGAGCTCAACTGGCGCGATCGCCATCCGAACCTCGACAAGCACTTCGCGAAGCTGCTGCAGCGGCCGTCGTTCGCCGACACGCTGCCGCAGAACTGAGCCGCACGCGACGCATTCACGCGTTTGCCGCATTCGGCAGACAAAAGAAAAGCGCCCCGCGGGGCGCTTTTCTTTTTGCCGGGCCGCCCCGCGGCGGGGACGGTCGCCCGCGTCATTCGATCGATGCGTACACGGCCTCCCCGAGCGTGAACGAATCGCTGCGCGCAATCGGCCACCACTTGTCGTACAGCGAGAAGCCGCAGGTCTGGCCGTCGAGCAGCGCACCGGGTTTCAGGTACTTCAGCAACTGCGACATCAGCCGCACTTCATGCGGCGCGACCCGCTGCACGATGTGATGCGCGCGCAGCTCGGACGGGTGCGCGAGGCCGGCCGCCTGCACGAGTTCCTGCAACGCATGCAGCGTATTGCGGTGGAAGTTGTACACGCGCTCGGCCTTGTCGGGCACGACGAGCGCGCGCTGGCGCACCGGGTCCTGCGTCGCGACGCCGGTCGGGCAGCGATCGGTGTGGCAGTGCTGCGCCTGGATACAGCCGACCGCGAACATGAAGCCGCGCGCCGAGTTCACCCAGTCCGCGCCGATCGCGAGCGTACGCGCGATGTCGAACGCCGTGATGATCTTGCCGCTCGCGCCGATCTTCACGCGATCGCGCACGCCGATCCCGACGAGCGTATTGTGCACGAGCAGCAGCCCTTCCTGCAGCGGCACGCCGACGTGGTCGGTGAATTCGAGCGGCGCCGCGCCCGTGCCGCCTTCCGCGCCGTCGACGACGATGAAGTCCGGCACGATGCCGGTCTCGAGCATTGCCTTCGCGATCCCGAAGAATTCCCACGGATGGCCGATGCACAGCTTGAAGCCGGTCGGCTTGCCGCCCGACAGCGTGCGCAGCCGTTCGACGAATTCGAGCAGCCCGCGCGGCGTCGAGAACTCCGAGTGCGTCGCGGGCGAGATGCAGTCCTTGCCCATCGGCACGCCGCGCGTCTCGGCGATTTCCGGCGTGATCTTCGCGGCCGGCAGCACGCCGCCGTGGCCGGGCTTCGCGCCCTGCGACAGCTTCACCTCGATCATCTTGACCTGCGGATCGGCGGCCTGCTTCGCGAACTTGTCGGGGTTGAAGGTGCCGTCGTCGTTGCGGCAGCCGAAGTAGCCGGACGCGATTTCCCAGATGATGTCGCCGCCGTTTTCGCGGTGGTACTTCGACAGCGAGCCTTCGCCGGTGTCGTGCGCGAAACCGCCTTTCTTCGCGCCGAGGTTCAGCGAGCGGATCGCGTTCGCGGACAGCGAGCCGAAGCTCATCGCCGAGATGTTGAAGATCGAAATGTCATACGGTTGCGCGCGGTTCGCGCCGACGCGGATGCGGAAATCGTGGTTCGGCAGCTTCGTCGGCGCGAGCGAGTGGCTGATCCATTCGTGCGCGACGGCCTTCACATTCAGCTCGGTGCCGTACGGGCGGTTGTCGGCGACGTTCTTCGCGCGCTGGTAGACGAGGCTGCGCTGCGCGCGCGAGAACGGCTTTTCGTCGGTGTCGTCCTCGACGAAATACTGGCGGATTTCAGGTCGGATGAATTCGAACAGGAAGCGGAAGTGGCCCCAGAGCGGGTAGTTGCGCAGGATCGCGTGGCGGTCCTGCTTCAGGTCGTACAGGCCGAGCGCGACGAGGGCGGCCGGGATCAGCAGCCACAGCCACGCGATCGTGTGCCGCGCGGCGAGCGCCGCGACGGCCACGAACAGCAGGACCGCGCACCACATCGCGATATAGCGTCGGGAAAACATGGGGACTCCATCGTCATTGTCTGGATGGCCGTCACGTCGCCAGGATCGCGCGGCGGCCGGCAGGTCGGCGCCCGAGGCATCACGCGGGCCCGGCGGGCATGCTGCCCGTGCCGTACCCGCCGCTGCCAGCGCCCACGATGGTCGAGAGTCTACTACGGGTGTCGCGAAGCTCGCGTTGCCGAGTCGGGGCCTAGCCACCCGCGCCGGTCGGGCGGATGAACGGGCTGTACGCCGGGCTGCCGGGCTTCAGCCGGGCGTCGTCGTCGAAATCTTCGTCGCGGTTGAACGGCACCCGCGGCCATGCCTGCCAGTCGCGCAGCCGCGCGCGGTAGCCGGCGAGGCTGAGCGCGAGGCGCGTGTCCTGCCGCCGGGCGGCGTCGCCCGCGAGGCCGCCGCGGACGTCGTGGATCAGGTGAGGTTCGAGCACGTCGAAGCCGACGTAGCGCAGCGCGTACATGATCGGCCACAGCAGCAGGCGGGTGTCGCCTTCGCGGCCGTCGGGCGCGCAGGCGGCGGCCGACGAGCCGGTCGTGACGCTCAGCAGCGCGCGCCGCCCGTGCAGTACGCCGCGATCGTGGCGCTGCCGGCTGCTGTAGAGGCCGCCGTAGACGAACACGCGATCCATCCAGCCCTTCAGGATCGCGGGCGCGCCGAACCACCACAGCGGGAACTGCAGGATCAGCGCGTCGGCCTGCTTCAGCTGGTCGACCTGATGCGCGACCTCGGGCGGGAGCGTGCCGCGTTCCCAGTGATGGCGCTGCTCGCGCTGCGTGTCGAAGCGGGCGGTGTCGAGCCGGTCTGCGTAATGGTGCGGCGCTTCGCACGGGTCGAACGCGTCTGCGTACAGGTTCGCGACCGTCGCGGTATGGCCGCCGATGCGCCAGGCGTCGGCTGCCGCGCCGGCGAGGGTGGCGTTGAACGACTGCGGTTCGGGATGGGCGACGACGATCAGCGCATGCATGGCGGGCTCCGGGAGTGTGCGACGATGATGGCCGGCGGCGATGGGGCCGCGCAATCACGCACCCGGAGGTAACCATGGCATTTCCCGGCGACGTCTATGCGGCGGACTGCTCGGCGCGCGACGCGCTGGCGCTGGTCGCCGGCAAGTGGTCGCTGCTGATCCTGCCCGCGCTGGCCGAGCGGCCGCTGCGTAACGGCGAACTGCTGCGGCGTATCGGCGGGATTTCCCAGAAGGTGTTGACGCAGACGCTGCGCGAGCTGGAGCGCAACGGGCTGATCGAACGCATCGCGGTGGCCGCGCGGCGCGCACACGTCGAGTACCGGTTGACGGCAGTGGCGGGGTCGCTCGTGGAGACGCTCGTGGCGCTCGACCGCTGGGCCGAGCGCCATTTTCCCGATCTGGACGCGGCGCGCGAGCGCTACGACGCGTCGGTGCGGAACATGCGGTGAGTGGCGCGGCCGCTTCCGGCCGGCTGCCGCTTGCGCGGCGCCGGCGGCGGCGCGTCAGCGGGCGAGCGCGAGGGCGGGCGCGTCGTTCGCCTGCGTGTTGCCGGACAGCGCGGATTCGATGATCCCGCCGCCGAGGCAGATCTCGCCGTCGTACAGCACGGCCGACTGGCCGGGCGTGACGGCCCACTGCGCGTCGTCGAACGCGAGCGAGAAGCGGGCTTCGCCTGCCGGGCCGGGCGTGGCGGCACCGAATGCGCACGCCGCATCGGCCTGCCGGTAGCGCGTCTTCGCACCGCACGCGAAACCTTCGGCCGGCGGTACGCCGGCGACCCAGCTCACGTTGCCCGCGACCAGCTCGCGCGCCAGCAGCCACGGATGATCGTGGCCCTGCACGACGTACAGCGTGTTCGACGCGATGTCCTTCGCGGCGACGAACCACGGATCGCCGTTGCCGGTCTTGCTGCCGCCGAGGCCGATGCCCTTGCGCTGGCCGAACGTGTAGAACGCGAGGCCGATGTGCTCGCCGACGACCTTGCCGTCCGGCGTCTTCATCGGGCCGGGTTTGGTCGGCAGATAGCGGTTCAGGAAATCGCGGAACGGCCGTTCGCCGATGAAGCAGATGCCGGTCGAATCCTTCTTTTTCGCGTTCGGCAGCCCGATCTGCGCGGCGATCTCGCGTACCTTCGTCTTCGGGATCTCGCCGAGCGGGAACATCGTCTTCGACAGTTGCGCCTGGTTCAGCCGGTGCAGGAAGTACGACTGGTCTTTCGTATGATCGAAGGCCTTCAGCAGTTCGAAACGCCCGTCACGCTCGCGCACGCGCGCATAGTGGCCGGTCGCGATCATTTCCGCGTCGAGCGACATCGCGTGATCGAGGAACGCCTTGAACTTGATCTCGGCGTTGCACAGCACGTCGGGGTTCGGCGTGCGGCCGGCCGAGTATTCGCGCAGGAACTCGGCGAACACGCGGTCCTTGTATTCGGCCGCGAAGTTGACGGCTTCCACGTCGATGCCGATCAGGTCGGCCACCGACACGACGTCGATCCAGTCCTGGCGCGTCGAGCAGTATTCGCCGTCGTCGTCTTCCCAGTTCTTCATGAACAGGCCGACCACGTCGTAACCCTGTTCCTTCAGCAGCCACGCGGTCACCGACGAATCGACGCCGCCCGACATGCCCACCACTACACGGCGCTTGCTCATTTGTTGACCGCCTGACGTTCGAATGCTTCGGGGCGCGGCGCGACCGAATGCGTGTGCACGAAATCGAGCGGAATGCGCCGCCCGGCGAGGTAATCGTCGACGCAGCGCATCACCGCCGGCGAGCGATGGCGTTCGCCGCACGCGCGCAGCTCGTCGGCGGTCATCCACAGCGTGCGGACGATGCCGTCGTCGAGCGCGTGGCCCGCGATCGGCTCGCTGGCCGTGCCGCAGAACGTGAAGCGCAGGTAAGTCGCGCCGGCGGTGCCGGGGCGGTCGTAGTGCGCGAGATAGACGCCGACGAGCGCGTCGGGCGTGAACGGGTGCGCAGTTTCCTCGAGCGTTTCTCGAATCACGGCGTCGGCCAGCGTTTCGCCGGCTTCGAGGTGGCCTGCCGGCTGGTTGATGCGCAGGCCCGACGAGGTTTCTTCCTCGATCATGAGAAAGCGGCCGGCGTGCTCGACGAGCGCGGCGACCGTCACATGCGGGGTCCAGATTTCGGGTTTCATGGTTCGGCATTTTACCGGTTGCGCCCGAACGCTGCCGGTCGCCACGCTAAACGAATCTGACCCTTTCAATTCGTCTGCCTTGCTGATACGCGACGACACCGGACGGGCCGGCATCGCCTTCTCGCACGATCGTAGGAGCGTGCTGGTACGGCCATCGCTTTCGCCTAAAGTGGAGAGTGAGTGTCGTCGCTCGTGAGCCGGTAGTCGGCCTGCCCGGCTCGTTGCGCAGTAGAAAACGCAGGAAACGAAACACTGACGATGACGGAGGGACCGACGATGCATATTGGCGTGCCTGCCGAAACGCGGGCGAACGAGGCGCGTGTGGCTGCGACGCCGGAAACCGTGAAGAAATACGCGGCGGCCGGGCATCGGGTCAGCATCGCGAAAGGGGCCGGTGTCGCCGCGAGTTATCCCGACGACGCCTATGCGGCCGCCGGTGCCGAACTGACCGGCCAGCCGGCCGCTTTCGATGTCGACATCGTGCTGAAGGTCCAGGCGCCCACCGACGCCGAACTGCCGTTGCTCAAGCGCGGCTCGGTGCTGGTCGGCATGCTCGAGCCGTTCGACGGCGAGCAGGCGGCGAAGCTCGCCGCGGCCGGCGTGACGGGCTTCGCGCTCGAAGCCGCGCCGCGCACGACGCGCGCGCAGAGTCTCGACGTGCTGTCGTCGCAGGCGAACATCGCGGGCTACAAGGCCGTGCTGGTGGCCGCCACGCTGTATCCGCGCTTCTTTCCGATGCTGATGACGGCCGCCGGCACCGTGAAGGCCGCGCGCGTGCTGATTCTCGGCGCGGGCGTCGCGGGCCTGCAGGCGATCGCGACCGCGAAGCGCCTCGGCGCGGTGATCGAGGCGTCCGATGTGCGGCCGGCCGTGAAGGAGCAGATCGAGTCGCTCGGCGCGAAATTCCTCGACGTCCCGTACGAAACCGACGAAGAGCGCGACGCGGCGCAGGGCGTGGGCGGCTATGCGCGCCCGATGCCGCCGTCGTGGCTCGGCCGCCAGGCCGCGCTGGTGCATGAGCGGGCGAAGCAGGCCGACATCGTGATCACCACCGCGCTGATTCCCGGGCGCCCGGCGCCGACCTTGATCTCCGTTGAAACCGTGCAGTCGATGAAGCCGGGCTCGGTGCTCGTCGATCTCGCGGCCGGCCGCGGTCCGGAATTCGACGGCCGCAAGAGCGGCAACTGTCCGCTGACGGTCGCCGACCAGGTGATCGTGCACGACGGCGTGACGATCGCGGGCTACACGAATCTCGCGTCGATGGTCGCAGCGGACGCGTCGGCGCTGTATGCGCGCAACCTGCTCGACTTCATGAAGCTGATCGTCACGAAGGACGGCACGCTGCACATCGACCTGACCGACGACATCGTCGCCGCGACGCTTCTGTGCCGCGACGGCGAAGTCGCGCGCAAGTAACCGGGGAGAAGGCGACCATGGAAGTCATCAATCACACGGTGATCAACGTGATCATCTTCGTGCTGGCCGTGTACGTCGGCTACCACGTGGTGTGGAACGTCACGCCGGCGCTGCATACGCCGCTGATGGCCGTGACCAACGCGATCTCGGCGATCGTCATCGTCGGCGCGATGCTGGCGGCGGCGCTCACCGTCGGCATGACCGGCAAGATCTTCGGCACGCTCGCGGTCGCGCTCGCGGCCGTCAACGTGTTCGGCGGCTTCCTCGTGACGAGGCGAATGCTCGAGATGTTCCGCAAGAAGGCGCCGAAACAGGCCGACGGCGGCAAGGAGGGCGCGCGATGAGCATGAACGTCGTCACGCTGCTGTACCTCGTCGCATCGGTGTGCTTCATCCAGGCGTTGAAGGGCCTGTCGAACCCGAAGAGCGCGCGGCGCGGCAACCTGTTCGGGATGGCCGGGATGGCCATCGCGATCCTCACGACGGTCGCGCTGATCGTCAAGCAGGCCGAGTGGCTCGGTGCGAACCTGCCGCTCGGCATCGCGCTGGTGCTCGGCGCGCTGATCGTCGGCGGCGGCGTGGGGGCGTTCGTCGCCGCGCGCGTCGAGATGACGAAGATGCCGGAGCTCGTCGCGGCGATGCATTCGCTGATCGGTCTCGCGGCCGTGTGCATCGCATATGCGGTGGTGTCGGAGCCGGAAGCGTTCGGGCTCGTGCCGCAGGACGCTGTGTCGTCGAACTTCATCCCGTACGGCAACCGCGTCGAGCTGTTCATCGGCACGGTCGTCGGCGCGATCACGTTCTCCGGTTCGGTGATCGCGTTCGGCAAGCTGTCGGGCAAATACAAGTTCCGGCTGTTCCAGGGCGCGCCGGTCGTGTATGCGGGCCAGCATTTGCTCAACCTGATGTTCGCGCTCGCGATGCTCGGCTTCGGCATCCTGTTCTTCATCACGCAGTCGTGGCTGCCGTTCATCATCATGACGGCGATCGCGTTCGCGCTCGGCGTGCTGATCATCATCCCGATCGGCGGCGCGGACATGCCGGTGGTCGTGTCGATGCTGAACTCGTACTCGGGGTGGGCCGCGGCCGGCATCGGCTTCTCGCTGAACAACGCGATGCTGATCATCGCCGGGTCGCTCGTCGGCTCGTCGGGCGCGATCCTGTCGTACATCATGTGCCATGCGATGAACCGCTCGTTCTTCAACGTGATCCTCGGCGGCTTCGGCGGCGAGGCGGCGGTGGGTGGCGCGGCAGGTTCGAAGGAGCAGCGGCCGGTGAAGTCGGGGTCGGCCGAAGACGCGTCGTTCATGCTCGGCAACGCGGAGACGGTCGTGATCGTGCCAGGCTACGGGCTGGCCGTGGCCCGTGCGCAGCACGCGCTGAAGGAGTTGACCGACAAGCTGGTCGACAAGGGCATCGACGTGAAGTACGCGATCCATCCGGTCGCGGGGCGGATGCCCGGGCACATGAACGTGCTGCTCGCGGAAGCGGAAGTGCCGTACGAGATCGTGCACGAGATGGAGGACATCAACGGAGAATTCGGCCAGGTCGACGTCGTGCTCGTGCTCGGCGCGAACGACGTCGTGAACCCGGCCGCGAAGAACGATCCGGCGTCGCCGATCGCGGGGATGCCGATCATCGAGGCGTACAAGGCGCGCACGGTGATCGTCAACAAGCGCTCGATGGCGGCCGGCTACGCGGGGCTCGACAACGACCTGTTCTACATGGACAAGACGATGATGGTGTTCGGCGATGCGAAGAAGGTCATCGAGGACATGGTGAAGTCGGTCGAATGACGCACGCGGTGGCAACGCGGCTGCCTGCTTCGATTCATGGGCAGCGTGACCGGGCAGGCCCGACTGGCACACGTCAGTCGGGCCTTTTTCATGGCGCGACGAGATGGGCGACGCACGCGGCGATCGTGTCGCGTACGCGCACGATCGCCGGGTCGCGCTGCGTGCTCGTGCGCCAGCCGATTTCGACCGGGTAGTGCGGCAAGTCGACCGGGCATGCGAGCGCGCGCAGCGGGGTGGATTGCGCGATCGCGCGTGCCGCATGCGCGGGAATCGTCGCGACCGCGCCGGAGCCGGCGAGCAGGTACGGCAGCGCGGCGAAATGCGTGGTCGACGCCGCGACGCGCCGCTTGTAGCCGAGCGTGGCCAGCGCTTCGTCGACGATCCCGATCACGCCGCCCGACGACACGAGCAGGTGGTCGCGCCGCAGGAAATCGGCGAGCGTGAGGGTGCGCGGCGGCCTCGGGCTGGCGGCCGGGTCGATCAGGCACGCATAGCCGCCCGTCGCGACCGCGCGCCGGCTGAGCCCGTTCGCCGAGAAGCCGCCCGACGCGATCGCGAGGTCGACGCCGTGCCGCAGCAGCGCGTCGCCGGCGATGCCGCTGTGCGTCTGCCGGAAGATCAGCCGGATGCCGGCGGCTTCCCGCGCGACGGCGTCGATCAGCGCGCGGCCGAGCGCGATCTCGAAGTCGTCCGACAGTCCGATCGAGATCGTGCGGCCGATGCGGTCGCCACCGTCGGCCGCGATCGCGAGGCTTTCGCGACAGCGGTCGAGCGCGTCGGACAGGATCGGCTTCAGTTCGTCCGCGCGCGGCGTCGGCGCGAGCCCGCGGCCGGTGCGCGCGAACAGCGGATCGCCATAGATCACGCGCAGCCGCGCGAGCGCCGCGCTCACCGCCGACTGCGTGAGGCCGAGCCGCAGCGCCGCGCGGCTCGCGCCGCCTTCCTCGTACAGCGCCTCGAACACTTTCAGCAGGTTCAGGTCGAGGCCGGCGATATCATCTGCATTCATGACACTTATCGTTCTATCGATTTGATCGATGACATCTTATCGATAAAGATGGCGTTACCCCATTCACCGGAGACGCCTTCATGTCCACGTCAGTCATCGCCGCGCTGCAGATCGGCGCATCGCCCGCCGGCACGCGCGCCACGCTCGACACGATCCTCGGCTACGAAACCGCGATCCGCGACAGCGGCGCGTCGCTCGTCGTGTTGCCCGAGGCCGTGCTCGGCGGCTATCCGAAAGGCGAGATCTTCGGCACCCGGCTCGGCTACCGGCTGCCCGAAGGCCGCGACGCGTATGCGCGCTATGCCGCGCAGGCGATCGACGTGCCGGGGCCGGAAACCGACGAGCTGGCCGCGCTGTCGCAGCGCACGGGCGCGAGCCTCGTGGTCGGCGTGATCGAGCGCGGCGGCAGCACGCTGTACTGCACGGCGCTGTTCTTCGATCCGCGCGACGGGCTCGTAGCGAAGCACCGCAAGCTGATGCCGACCGGCACCGAGCGGCTGATCTGGGGGCAGGGCGACGGCTCGACGCTGCCCGTCGTCGACACGGCCGCGGGCCGCGCGGGCGCCGCGATCTGCTGGGAGAACCACATGCCGCTGCTGCGCTGCGCGATGTACGCGAAGGGCGTGCAGATCTGGTGTGCACCGACCGTCGACGAGCGCGACGTCTGGCAGAGCTCGATGCGGCATATCGCGCACGAGGGGCGCTGCTTCGTCGTCAGTGCGTGCCAGGTGCAGCCGTCGCCGCGCGCGCTCGGCATCGACGTGCCGGGCTGGGATCCGGAGCGGCCGCTGATCCGCGGCGGCAGCGTGATCGTCGGGCCGCTCGGCGACCTGCTGACGGAGCCGCTGATCGGCGAAGCCGGGCTTGTGACCGCGCGCATCGATACCGACGAACTCGTGCGGGCGCGCTACGACTTCGACGTGGTCGGGCATTACGCGCGGCCCGACGTGTTCTCGCTGCACGTCGACGAGCGGCCGAAGCGGACGGTGGTGTTCGGCGGGTAGGGTGGGCCGGGCGCCGCTGGGCGGCCCGGAACATGGACAGCGCGGCGGCGCGCCGCGCACTCGCCGTCGTGCCGCGTCAGCGCATCGGCGCTTCCGCGATTCGCATGTAGTCGGCGATCCGCCGCCCTTCCATGTCCGGAAACTGCTCGTGCACGACGATGTCGCCCATCCGCGCGATGTCGAAGGTGCGGAAATCCTCGCGCAGCTCGCACCAGGCGCCGATCGTCCAGCGCCCGCCCCAGTAGACGAGCCCGAGCGGCCACACGCGGCGTTGCGAATGCGCGCCGAGCCGGTCGCGGTAGCCGAAGCTGACGACGTGGCGCGTGTCGATGGCCTGGTGGATCGCGTCGACCTTCGCGCAAAACGTCTCGTCGATGTGGAACGACGGCGCGAACACGGGCAGGCGGTCGAGCGCCGTGCGCTTGTCGGCCGGCATCGCCGATGCGATCTTCGCGAGCGCCGAGCGCGCGCCGCTCGCGAAGCGCGCTCCGCCCCAGGTTTCGAGCATGCGCGCGCCGGTGGCGAGCGCCGCGAGTTCCTCGGCCGTGAACGTGAGCGGCGGCAGGCTCGCGTTGCGGTTCAGCCGGTAGCCGATGCCGGCTTCGCCTTCGATCGGCACCCCTGACAGTTGCAGGTCGCGCACATCGCGATAGACGGTGCGCGGCGACACCGACAGCCAGTCGGCCAACTGCTGCGCGGTCGTGAGACGACGCCCGCGCAGCAGCTCGGCGATCTGGAACAGGCGGTCGGCACGGCGCGTCATGACGGCACCTCGATTCCAACGGCAGTGGGGACTTCGCGATGATAGCGCCGCACGGGCCCGACGGCCGCTGCGCTCAGTGGCATTTCGGCGCGTGCAGGCCGACGCGGTTGCCTTCGGTGTCGATCAGGTAGCCGACGTAGCCGTAGTTGTTCGGCAGCTCGACGACCGAGCCCTGCACGACGCCGCCCGCGCGCTTCGCGCGTTCGAGCGCCGCGACGACCGATTCGCCGGCGTTCAGGTAGACGAGCACGCCGTTCGCGCTCGGCTTCATCTGCTGCGGATCGAACACGATGCTGCCGCCCGTGCTTGAGGTGTCGCGGTCGAACGTGGCCATCGGCACGCCGCCGATGACTGCGCGCTGCAGCGTCGTCTGCAGCACGGTTTCGTAGAAGCGGATCGCCCGGTCGAAATCGAGGGACGGAATGTCGAACCACGCGATCGCGCGTTCCACGGTGGCGGTGGCATTGGCAGTTGCGGACGTCATGACGAGCTCCTTGTTGCGTTGTTTGTTGTTCGGGTTCGGTGCGGAAACCAGCCTTGCATTGCGCCCGGATTGCAGTGTGATCGCGGCCTGCTGACACCGTATTGTCAGTAGAGTTGTCACCCTTGACATGCAACTGTTTGGTTGCATAATAAGGTCATTGACCCGGGAGTGGCATGGATCTCGTTTTCAAGGCGCTGGCCGACGCCACGCGCCGCCAGTTGCTTGATTTGCTGCACGCAAAGAGCGGACAGACCCTGTCCGAGCTGTGCGACGGGCTCGCGATGAGCCGGCAGGCGGTGAGCAAGCATCTCGCGCTGCTCGAGGCCGCGAATCTCGTCGCGACGACGTGGCGCGGCAGGGAGAAGCTGCATTACCTGAATCCGGTGCCGATCCACGACATCGCGGAACGCTGGATCGGCAAGTTCGAGCGTCAGCGGCTGCAGGCGCTGGCGGACCTCAAGCGCGGGCTGGAAGCGGCCGGCGAATCTGGAGGCAACGATGAGTAATCCCGCCTTTGTGTACGTGACGTTCATTGCATCGACGCCCGAGCGTGTGTTCGATGCGCTCACCAACGCCGAGCTGACGAAGGACTACTGGGTGCGGCACCGCAACGCGTCGCCCGACTGGCGGCCGGGCTCGCGCTGGGAACATCAGGACTACGACGATCCATCGCGGATCGACATCGTCGGCGAAGTGGTCGAGAACGATCCGCCGCACCGGCTGGTCGTCACGTGGCGTACGCCGTCTGGGGAGGGGGAGACGTCGCGCGTGACCTATCTCGTCGAGCCGCACGAGGGCGTCGTGAAGCTGACCGTCACGCACGACGGGCTGGTGCCGGGCTCGGAGATGGATCGCGGGATTCGCGGTGGCTGGCCGGTCGTGCTGTCGAGCCTCAAGACGCTGCTCGAGACGGGGCAGGCGCTGCCGTTCACGATGGGGCGCTGGGCGTGCTCGAAGCACTGAAACGAAACGCCGCCGTTGCCGCGGGTGCGGTAACGACGGCGTTCCGGGTGCCGCAGCGGGGCCGCACCGGCGGCCCCGTGGCGATCATGATGCAGGTTACGCGTCGCCTTCCGGCGTGGCCGGGCGCGCCTTCACGCTGCCGGCGATCAGGTCGAAGCGGAACAGCCGGCATTCGAGCGCGCCGTTGAACAGCGGCGTCTTCGCCGATTCGCGTAGCCGCAGCTGGCCCGGCAGCGAACGGTCGGACGTCAGCAGGAACGCCTGCCAGCCGGTGAAGCGCTGCTTCAGCGCATCGCCGAGCGCGTTGAAGAACTCGCTGTCCGGTGCGTCGGTGTGGGTGCGGCGGAAGGCGTCGTCGTTGCCGCGGTTGCGGCCCGTCTCGCGCACCTCGCCGCGCGCGCTGCGGCCGCGCACTTCGATCCGCTCGCCGTACGGCGGGTTCGCGAGGATGATGCCCGGACCGTCGCACGGCGGCGTCATCCCGCGCGCGTCGACCTGCTTGAGCCATACAGACGGCACGCCTGCACGCTCGAGGTTCGCGCGCGCCTTCTCGAGCATGTCGCCGGAGATGTCGCTGCCGTACACGCCGAGCGCTTCGCCGCGTTTGCCGCGCGCCGCGCGCTTCGCGTCCAGCGCCGGGACCTTCAGCCCCTGCCATGCGGTGATGTCGTACTGCTTGAGTTTCTCGAAGCCGAACCGGCGCTCGACGCCCGGCGCCACGCCGAGCGCGATCTGTGCGGCTTCCGCGAGGAACGTGCCGCTGCCGCACATCGGGTCGTACAGCGCCGTGCCGGGCGTCCAGCCCGTCAGGCGCAGGATGCCGGCCGCGAGGTTTTCGCGCAGCGGCGCCGCGCCCTTGTCGAGACGCCAGCCGCGCTTGAACAGCGGCTCGCCCGACGTGTCGAGGTACAGCGTGCACTCGTTGACGGTCAGGAACGCGAATACGCGCACGTCCGGCGCACCGGTGTCGATGCTCGGGCGCGAGCCGGTTTTCTCGCGCATCCGGTCGCAGATCGCATCCTTCACGCGCAGCGTCGTGAATTCGAGGCTTTTCAGCGGCGACTTGATCGCGGTGATGTCGATGCGCAGTGTTTGCGTCGACGCGAACCAGCGTTCCCACGGCTGCTCGAGCGCGAGCGCGTAGACGTCCTGTTCGTTGCGGTACGGGCCGTGCGCGATCTTCAGCAGGATCCGGCTCGCGATCCGCGAATGGAGGTTCGCGGCCATGCCGGCGGCCCAGCCGCCGCTGAAATGGACGCCGCCCGGCACCTGCGCGCCCGCGGTGAACGGCGCGCCGTTCAGGTGGCGGCCGGCGATTTCGGCCAGCTCGGCGGCAAGCGCCGCTTCGAGGCCGCGCGGGCAGGGGGCGAAGAATTCGTACAGGGTGGGCGAGGACATAAGGCGGTGAGGACGTGCAAAAGTCCACTATTGTACGCGGCGCGGGCGGCCGGGGCCGGCGTTGCGTCGCCTTTCGGTGCCGCGGCGCGGGCCGGGGCGCCGCGCAGGCGTGCCGGCAGGCCGCGCGGCGGCGCCCGGACGGGCACCGCCATGCCGCCGCAGGCTCAGTGCGAGCCCGGCTGGCCGGCGCGCGCCGCGTGGCCGCTGCCCGGCCAGAACAGCGCGAGCGGGTTCGACAGCACCGTGCGGACGATCGCGGCGACGAGCGCGCGCACCTTGGTCCGGCGCAGGCTGCGCGAGCGCACGGCCATCGTGAACGCGAGCGCGAAGCTCACGAGCACGTTGAGGATCGCCATGCTGAGCACGCCGGCGCCGGCCCACCACAGCTCGGGCGTGCCGAGCGCATCCTTGCCCAGCACGCCGAGCGCGACGCCGATCGAGCCGGCCGACAGCGTCACGTGCCGCACCTCGAACGGGAACATGAACACGGTGACGATCGCCGGAACGAGGCCGAGCATCAGGCCGAGCCCGACGTTCGCGACCGCGCCGGCCACGTTCGACCGGCAGAAGTGCGCGAGCTTCGCGGCACCGGCCGTACCGAGCGTGAGGCGCAGCCGGCGGTTGTACGTGAGCGCGTCACCGACCCGGTGCAGCACGAACCAGTTGTCGGCCCAGCCCGCGAGCAGGCTCGACGCCCACAGCAGCACGCCGGTCAGCGCCGCATAGAGCGGCGTCGGGCCGAGCAGCGAGAACGAGTGCAGGGTCGCGTGCGCCTTCTCCGGCGAGATCAGGTTCGCGTGCATCACGTTGCCCGCGAACAGCTGCACCAGCAGGCACACGGGCAGCACGACGAGCACGTTGCCGGAAATCGCGGCGGCCTGCGTGCGGATCAGCGCGATCACCGACGCGACGAACGCCTTCACGCCTTCCTCGTGGCCGGTGTCGTCGAGCTCGCGCGCGAGGGTCGGCGCGGTCATCGCGGGCTGCTTGGTCGCGAGCGTGAAGTGCAGGAAGTGCATCAGCATGAAGCTGGCCGCGTAGTTGACGCCCGCGAGCAGCCCTTCGAGCATCGACTGCAGGTGCGCGCCCGTGATCGCGAACTTCACGCACACGGTCACGACCGTGACGAGGCCGCCGCCCGCGGCCATCCGCAGCATCTTCAGGTACTCGGCGCGGCCGCGCGAGATGTAGTGCTCGCCGGTGTCCGCGTTGGTCTCGACGAGCTTGCGCGCGAACAGCGAGAAGTTGCTGCGCACGAGGTGCGACACGCTCTGGCTGTTGTGGTTCGCGTCGACGAGCTCGGCCGTCAGGTGCGCCATCCCGTGCAGGTCGTCGCGCGCCATCCACGCGTTCAGCAGCATCTCGGCGCGCACGATGCGCATGCGCATCCGTTCGACCTGGAACACGATGTCGACCGATACGCCGTTGCGGTACAGATGCGAGAACACCTCGTCGACGGCGATCCGGCATTCGTCGAGCAGCACGCGCAGGTAGTTCACCTCGTGCAGCAATTTGCTCGGGTCGCCGCCGTCCTCGACGGCCGCGTGCGCGGTCTCGACCGCGAGCATCGCGCGCGTGAGGCGGTAGAACGGCTGCGTTTCGAGCGGCTTGCGTGCATCGTCGTCGGAGAGCCGGCTGCGCACCGTCTGCGACAGGCCGGTCGAGCTGATCTGGCAGGTCAGGTTGTGCAGCGCGGCCAGCAGGTCGCGCGAGAACGAGCCCGGCTCGTGGCGCTCTTCATCGGTGACGTCGAACGAGATCAGCTCGGCGAGGCGTGTGAGGAGATCGTCGGGCAGCGCGTCGATCCATTGCGCGTCTTCCGGCGTCGGGAACATCAGCGTGAACAGCGCGGACAGCTCGCGGCGGTTCGGCGCGGGCGGGATCAGCGACGAGTCGATCCGCTCGAACAGCGCGCCGAAAAAGCCCGAGTGCACGGGCATGCCGGCGTCGCACAGGAGCGAGATGCCGTCGCACTCGCGCAGGATGCCGCGCAGGATGCGCGCGGCGTGGGTTTTCCACGCGGGATTGCGATCGAGCACGTGGAACAGGTAGCGCAGCCGCGCATGGGCCGGATACGCACGCGCATCGGCGTCGCGATCGGCCGGTGCGTCCTGCGCGGCCTGCATCGTGCCGGTGCGGCGCAGCCAGTGCGCGAGCTCGATCAGCCATTCGCTGCGCTCGGCGTACGACGCATCGGCGTCGGCGTGCGCGAGCAGCGCATCGAGCTGGTGACCGGCATTGCGCGACGCGCGCCACTTCTTGATCAGGGTCGTCAGGGAACGAAACATAAACGGAATAACGAAAGCCCTCGGCGGGCGGGTTCGGGATGCCGGCCGGGGAAACGGCGCGGCGCCGGAGAGAACGGGTGAGACGGGGCCGGTTGCCGGACGATGCGCGGCGACCCGCGATGCGGCTGCCCCGCTGCGGTGCACGCCGATCGCGTGCGGGCGCCGGGAGGCACGGCGGTCGGGCCGAACGCGGCCCGGCACCGCTGGCTGGCGCGCACGACGAACGGCGCGAGCCGGAAAGTGCGTAGGATCGTCAATCGAGCCGGAAAACGCAAGCCGACCATATGGCATGGCGCCGGTTCCGGCCGACTTTGACAAACAATGCAAATTGGCCGTTTGGCCGATGAGCGTAATGGGAGGCGGGCGGCGCCGCAACGCCGGCGCGGCCAGCGCCGCGTCGACGATCCCGATCCCGCCGCCCGAAACCGCGCGGGCGAGACGCCATCGAGCGCTCGCCTGCGCGCCGCCCGCTTACGCGCCGGACTTGCCCGTCGCGCCGGCGTCGCCGCCGGAGGTCGGGTTGGCCGGGCACGACACGACCGGCGCGGCGGCCGTCTTGCTGCCGGCCGCGGGCGCCGCGGCAGCCGTAGTGCCGCGGCGCGCGGCCATCGCGCGCACGCCGGCCGCGGCTTGCGTGGCAATCACGTCGAGCGCGCGCCGGTGGCCGGCGACGAGCGCGTCGTAGCCGTCGGCGACCGGTTCCGCGACGCTCGTGCGGCAGGTCATCACGGCCTGCGTGGCGAGCGAGCGCACGCTCCACACGGCGTCGATCGCCGCGCGCTTGGCCGGCCACGATTCAAAGCGCTGCACGTTCACGCTGATGCGATACACGGGCACGCCGGGCGGGTACGCGGAATTCGCGACGTCGATCGTGCCGAGCTGCGCGGCGAGATCGTCCGACAGCGCGCGGCGGATCTCGTCGGCGGGCGGCGACGCCCAGCGTTCCTGCTCGAGCACGTCGACCTGCGCGGCGTTCTTCTGCACGACCAGCTGGTTCTTCGCGACCTGCTCGGGCACGCCGACGGACGGCACCTCGATCAGGAACGCCGGGTTGGCCGGCGCGGTGCGCAGCGGCGCCGCGGCATCGGCCGGGCTGAGCGTGTAGAACCGCGCGGGCGGCGAGCTGCACGCGGCGAGCGCGAGGGCGGCGACAGCCGCCGCCGCGCCGCTCGCGAAACCGTTCACGCGTGTCGTCATGGTTGATCTCCTGGCTTGCCCTTGAGCAGCGATTCGGGGTGACGCTCGAGATAGTCGGCGAGCGCGTTCAGCGACTGCAGCGTGCGTGTGAGCTCCTTCAACGCGCCGCGCACGTCGGACTGCAGCGGCGAATCCTGCTGCAGCGTCGCTTCGGCGGTCGAGAAGGTCTGCTTCGCGGCCGACAGCGTGTCGCGCGCTTCCGGCGCGACCTGCGTGTCGAGCTGCTTGAACAGCTTGTCGGCGTTCGCGAGCGCGCTGTTCAGGTTCGCGCCGATCTGGTCGAACGGCACCTTGTCGAGCTTCTTCGCGATGTCGGCGACCTGCAGCTGCAGCTCGTCGAGCGTGTTCGGCACGGTCGGCAGCTCGAGCGGCTGGCGCGCCGTGTCGATCTTCACGGCCGGCGCCTTCGGGAAGAAGTCGAGCGCGACGTACAGCTGGCTCGTCAGCAGGTTGCCGGTGCGCAGCTGGCCGCGCAGCCCGTGCTGGACGAGCCGCTCGACGATCTCGCGGCGGGCCGGTTCGCCCTTGCTCTCGATCGTTTCGCGGAAGCGGCGGCCGAGGCGTTCCGGATACACGTTCATCGTCACCGGCATCAGGAAGTTCTTCGTCTTCGGATCGAAGTCGATGCCGATGTTCGTCACTTCGCCGAGCACGATGCCGCGGAAGTCGACCGTCGCGCCGACCGCGAGCCCGCGCAGCGACTGGTTGAAGTTCATCACGACCTGCAGCGGCTGGCCGTCCGGGTCGCGCATCGCGTCGCCCTCGTCGGCTGCGAGGCGGAACGTCGTGTTGTTCGGCGCCGTCGCGCCGGAGCCCTGGTTCGGCGGCGTCTGGAACGCGATGCCGCCGAGGATCACCGTCGCGAGCGACTGCGTGTTCAGCTTCAGGCCGCTCGAGTCGAGCCGCAGGTCCACGCCGCTCGCCTGCCACCAGCGCGAATTCACGCCGACGTACTGGTTGTACGGCGCATTGACGAACACGTTGAACGTGACGCCCGTGCCGTCCTTGTCGAGCGAGAAGCCGACCACCTGGCCGACCTGCACGCGGCGGTAGTAGACCGGCGAGCCGATGTCGACCGAGCCGAGCGAATCGCCGCGCAGCACGTACTGCGTGCCTTTCTGGTCGCCCGTGACGGCGGGCGGTGACTCGAGGCCCGTGAAGTCGGTCAGCGTATCCTCCGAGCGCCCGGCGTCGACGCCGATGTACGCGCCCGACAGCAGCGTGCCGAGCCCCGACACGCCGGTCGCGCCGACCCGCGGCCGCACGATCCAGAAGCGCGAGCCCTTGACCGCGAAGTCCTCCGCTTCCTTCTTGAGCTGCACGTGGACGAGCACGCGCGACAGGTCCTTCGACAGCTTGATCGTCTTGACCATGCCGATCTCGACGTCCTTGTACTTGACCTGGGTCTTGCCGGGCTCGAGCCCTTCGGCGCTGTGGAAGCTGATCGTGATTTCCGGGCCGCGTTCGCGCACGGACTTGATCACGAGGCCGATGCCGATCAGCGCGGCGATCAGCGGCACGAGCCAGACGAGCGACGGCAGCCAGCCGCTTTTCGTCGAGATCGTCGGATCGGGCGGCCGGGGCGCGTCGTGCTGCGGGCCTTGTGGACTATTCATGGTGATTCCCTGAGGTTTCGACTGGATCCCAGATCAGGCGGGGATCGAACTGCATCGATGCGAGCATCGTCAGGATCACGACGGAACCGAACGCGAGCGCGCCGGGGCCGGCCGTGATGGTGGCGAGCGAACGAAAATGGACGAGCGCGACGGTGAGCGTCACGACGAAGATGTCGAGCATCGACCAGCGGCCGATGCGCTCGACGATCCGGAACAGGCGCGTGCGCTGCAGCGGCCGCCAGGCGGTGCGGCGCTGCGCGCTGATCACGAGGATCAGCAGCACGCAGAGCTTGAGCATCGGCACGAGGATGCTCGCGACGAACACGACGACCGCGAGCGGCCAGTCGCCGGACGTCCAGAAATAGATGACGCCGCTCATGATCGTGTCTTCCTGCGAGCCGACGATCGACGACGTGCGCATGATCGGCAGCAGGTTCGCCGGGATATACAGGATCGCGGCCGCGAGCAGCAGCGCCCACGTGCGCATGATGCTGTTCGGCGTGCGCACGTGCAGCGCGCTGCCGCAGCGCGCGCAATGCGCGTGCGGTTGGTCGATCGTCTGCACGAGCCCGCACGCGTGGCAGCTGACGTAGCCCTCGCGGGCGGCGGTCGGCGTCGTCATCGGCGGGGCGCGTCCGGCAGCGGCGCCGCGGTGTCGGGCCCCGCGGGCGAGCGGCCGGCGCGCAGGTCGTCGGCGATGTCCCACACCGTGCGCGGATCGAACATCAGCACGACGGCGATCATCAGCGTGAGCGCGCCGAACGCGAACAGCGCCGCGTCGGGCACGACGCGCGCGAGGCTCACCATCTTCACGATCGTGACCACGATGCCGAGCATGAACACCTCGATCATCCCCCACGGCCGCACGAGCTGGATGGTGCGCAGCACGAGGTTCAGGCCCGGCGGCACGACGCCGCGGCGGATCGGCAGCAGCACGTAGAGCAGCGCGGCCATCTCGACGAGCGGGAACAGCACGGTCGAGCAGAACACCATCACGCCGACGACCGCCATGTCCTGATGCCATAGCGTGTCGATCGCGCCGATCAGCGTCGTCTGCACGCGCGTGCCGTTCAGGTCCATTTCGAGGATCGGGAACGTCTGCGCGATGATGAACGTGACGAGCGCCGCGACCGCGAGCGCGGTGATGCGCTCGATCTGCGTGGTGCTGTTGCGATAGAGCAGCGCGTCGCAGCGCGGACAGCGCGCGATCTCGCGGCGCCTCAGGCGCGGTTTATGCAACAGTGCGTCGCATTCGTGGCAGGCAATCAGGTCGTATCGTTGCATGGAAAAGGCGGTGTTGCGACGGCTCGGGGAACGCGTCGACGGGGCCGGAACCCGCGCCAATCTTACCAAAAGGCCTTTTTCGGTGTGTCAACGATCGCCAGTTCGGTGACCGATCGGTAACATGACAGGAAGCTGTCAGCCGGCTGGCGGGCCTGTCTTCAGAGTCCGCGCGCGTCAAAAGGTTGCGGTAGCATGGCGCCCTTGACAAGCGTCGGACGCATGGCCGGCGCGGCCGTTCGCTGAACTGAGGAATCCAAGATGGCATCGAAATCGCTGCCGGCCAGGCCGGTACGCTATACGCAGACGGCGATCGCGCTGCACTGGCTGATCGCGCTGCTGATCGTCTGCGCGTTCGCGCTGGGCTGGGTGATGACCGACATCCCGGGCTTCACGCCGACCAAGCTGAAGTACTTCTCGTGGCACAAGTGGATCGGCGTGACGGTCTTCGCGCTGGCCGTCGCGCGCGTGCTGTGGCGTGCGACCCACGTGCCGCCGGCGCTGCCGGGCGGTACGCCCGCGTGGCAGCGTGCGGCGTCGCACGGCGTGCACATCCTGCTGTACGTGCTGATGATCGTGATTCCGGTGACGGGCTACCTGTACAGCTCGGCGTCGAACATCCCGGTCGTCTACCTCGGCATCGTGCCGCTGCCGCGGCTGATCGACCCCGATCCGGCGCTGAAGGAAACCTTCAAGACGCTTCACGTGTCATTGAATTACATTCTGCTTGCGCTCGTTTCGCTGCACGTGGTCGCGGCGCTCAAGCACCAGTTGTTGGACCGCGACGGCCTGCTGTCGCGGATGCTTCCCTTTGCCAAATGAAGGATCCCATGAAAGTGTCTTTCTCCCGCTCCATGCTGACCGCGTTCGCCGCGGTGTCACTTGTCGCGTCGGGCGCGGCGCTCGCCGATGTCGATCTCGCGAAGAGCAAGGTGTCCGCCGTGTCGAAGCAGATGAACGTGCCGACCGAAGGCGCGTTCAAGAAGTTTTCCGCGCAGGTGAAGTTCGACCCGGCGAAAGCCGCGCAGGGCAGCGCCCAGATGACGATCGACGTCGCGAGCTATGACCTCGGCGACAAGATGTACAACGACCAGGTCGCCGGCAAGGACTGGTTCGACGCGAAGGCGTATCCGCAGGCCACGTTCGTGTCGTCGGCGATCGCGCCGGCGGGCGGCAACAAGTACAACGTGACCGGCAAGCTGACGATCAAGGGCAAGTCCGAGAACGTCACGGTGCCCGTCACGGTCACGCAGAGCGGCGCGACGCAGACCTTCGACGGCGTACTGCCGATCAAGCGCTCGGCGTTCAACGTCGGCACCGGCGAGTGGAAGGACACGTCGGTCGTCGCGGACGAAGTGCAGATCAAGTTCCATCTCGTCGCCACCAAGTAAGCGGCGGGCTGTTGCCTCACCCGAATGCCGCGCGAGGGCGCGGCGCCGTTCCAAGGAGAAAAAGTTTGAAAAAGCAACTGATCATCGCCGCAGGCGCGCTGGCAGCATCGCTGTCGTTCTCGGCGTTTGCCGATAGCGCAACGTACCAGTTCGATCCGAGCCACACGTACCCGAGCTTCGAGGCCGACCACTTCGGCGGCTTGTCGGTCTGGCGCGGCAAGTTCGACAAGTCGAGCGGCTCCGTGACGCTCGACCGCGCGGCGAAGACGGGTACGGTCGACGTGACGACCGACATCGCGTCGATCCACACCGGCAGCGCGAAGCTCGACGAGCATCTGCAGACGGGCGAGTTCTTCGACGTGTCCAAGTTCCCGCAGGCGAACTACAAGGGCACGATCAAGTTCGACGGCGACAAGCCGGTGTCGGTGGTCGGCAACCTGACGCTGCATGGCGTCACGAAGCCGGTCACGCTGAAGATCGATTCGTTCAAGTGCATGCCGCACCCGATGCTCAAGCGTGAAGTGTGCGGTGTCGACGCCGTCGGCGAATTCAGCCGCGACGATTTCGGCCTCGACTACGGCAAGCAGTACGGCTTCAAGATGAAGACGAAGCTGCTGATCACGGCCGAAGCCGTCAAGCAGCAGTAAGCCCGCCAGCCGGGCCGGCGTTCGCGCCGGCCCGCCGCGAGCCGACCGCCGCGTTCCCGTCAGGGGGCGCGGCGGTATTTTTTTGCGCGCCTATAATCGCCCGAGCGCCGAGCGCCGAGCGCCGAGCGCCGAGCGCCGTGCGCGGTGCCGGGCAGGCCGACGGCGCGCGCGGCCGCTTCGCACAGAACGTACAACGACAAGGAGATCGCCGATGCATGCCGTCACGCAGTCCCGTTCCATTGCTTCGTCGCCGCGCGTGTGGCGCGCGGTGGTCGCCGCGTCGATCGGCAACGCGCTCGAGTGGTTCGATCTCGTCGTCTACGGCTTCTTCGCGGTGACGATCTCGAAGCTGTTCTTCCCGTCCGGCAACGACACCGTGTCGCTGCTGCTCACGCTCGGCACGTTCGGCGTGTCGTTCTTCATGCGCCCGCTCGGCGCGATCGTGCTCGGCGCGTACGCCGACCGCGCGGGCCGCAAGGCCGCGCTCACGCTGTCGATCCTGCTGATGATGGGCGGCACGCTGATCATCGCGGTGCTGCCGACCTACTCGACGATCGGCGTCGCGGCGCCGGTGATCCTCGTCGCCGCGCGACTGATGCAGGGCTTCTCGGCCGGCGGCGAGTTCGGCAGCGCGACCGCGTTCCTCGCCGAGCACGTGCCGGGCCGGCGCGGCTTCTTCGCGAGCTGGCAGGTCGCGAGCCAGGGGCTCACGACGCTGCTCGCCGCCGGCTTCGGCACCGTGTTGAACGCGCAGCTCACGGCCGCGCAGATGGCGTCGTGGGGCTGGCGCGTGCCGTTCTTCTTCGGCCTGCTGCTCGGGCCGGTCGCGTACTACATCCGCACGAAGGTCGACGAGACCCCCGAATTCCTCGCGGCGGAAGGCACCGCGAACCCGCTGCGCGACACGTTCGCGTCGCACAAGGCGCGCCTCGTCGCCGCGATGGGCGTGGTCGTGCTCGGCACCGTCGCGACCTATCTCGTGCTGTTCATGCCGACCTACGGCGTGAAGCAGCTCGGCCTCGCGCCGTCGGCTGCGTTCGCGGCGATCCTCGTGGTCGGCGTGATCCAGATGGCGTTCGCGCCGCTCGTCGGCCACTGGTCGGACACCTACGGCCGCGTACGTGTGATGGTCGCGCCGGCCGTCGGCATCCTCGTGCTGATCTACCCGGCATTCGCGTACCTGGTCGCCCACCCCGGCTTCGGCACGCTGATCGCGCTGCAGGTGCTGCTCGCGTTCCTGATGACGGGCTACTTCGCGGCGCTGCCGGGTTTGCTGTCCGAAGTGTTTCCGGTGCAGACGCGCACGACGGGGATGTCGCTTGCGTATAACGTCGCGGTGACGATCTTCGGCGGCTTCGGGCCGTTCATCATCGCGTGGCTGATCAAGGCGACCGGGATGAAGACCGCGCCGAGCTTCTACCTGATGTTCGCGGCCGTGCTGAGCCTCGTGGCGCTGGTCGTGCTGCGCAAGCGGTTCGGCTTCCGGTAACCGGACGGGCGGCGTGCGTCAGTTGCCGGCGTGCTCGCACACGGGTTGGGCGGGCATCAGCTGCGGCCTGGCTTCGACGGTCCGCACCGGATGCCCGGCGAGCGCCGCAAGCGCCTGACCGAGCTGCCAGTCGGTTGTCGTGCCGAACTCGCGCTGCGGCAGCGCCGCGCTCTTCGCGGTATCGATCTTCGCGAGCATGCGCTGCTCGCGCAGCTTCTGCCGTTCCTTGCGCACCTTCGCGAACGGATCGGGCGCCAGCCGGTCCGCGTATGGCGCGCGGGCGAGGTCGGCTTCCCGGTACCACAGCAGCACGCCGTCGACGTCCGAGTCGCGGCGCGGCGGCACGAGCCAGTCCGGCATGACGCCGTAGCCGTCCATCGGGCAGCCGTTCGGCCGCAGGTTGCGCGCGAACGTGAAATTCAGGCGCGTGCCGTCGATCAGGTCGACGCCCGTCTGCGCAAGCCCCTTCCCGTAGGTCGGCATGCCGAGCAGCTTCGCGCGGCCGAGATCCTTCAGTGCCGCCGCGGTCGCTTCGGCGGCCGACGCGCTTTGTCCGTCGACCAGCACGACGAGCGGCACGGTGCGCCACCAGTCGTCGGCCTGCAGCGGCGCGAGCGGATCCTGGCCGTGCATGACCGGTAATTCGTAATCGGGCCAGTTGGTCGTGTAGCGGCGGCGGTTGGCGTCGCCGCGCTCGACCGTCACCATCGCGGTGCGGTCGCGGCCCGCGAACAGCGCGGTGATGCCGATCGCTGCATTGAGCGCGCCGCCGCCGTTGATGCGCAGGTCGAGGATCACGCCTTTCACCGGCGGGCCCGTGCGGCGCGCGGCCTGCACCGCGTCGATGTAGTCGCCGACGGCCGGCTCGGGGAAGCTCGACAGCCGCGTGTACAGGATGTCGCCGTCGAGCCGTTTCGCGGTCGCCGGATGGGGCTTGAGGATCGTCCGCACGGGCGCGAAGCTCAGCACCGCATGCGACGGGCCACGCTGGACCGTGAGCTTCAGCGGCACGCCCGCATCGCCCTTGGCGAGTTTGATCAGGTCGGCGGGGTCGATGCCGACCACACTCGCATCGTTCATCGCGACGACGAGATCGTCGGCGCGCACACCGGCCTTTTCCGCGGGCGCGTCGGGCATCACGTCGACGATGTGCAGCCCGTCGGGCCGCGTCTCGAACACGATGCCGATGCCGGGCGTGCCGTCACGCGTGCGCCGTTCGTCGTCGCGCCGCTCCTGCTCCTCCTTCGCGTCGAAGAAACGTGCGTACGGCAGCGTCTTGATTCCCGCGTGGGTCGTTGCGTCGAGCAGCGCGCCGATGTCGACGTCGGTCAGGTGCTGCTTCTTGAGCACGTCGACGGCCGCCTTGAGCTCGCAGATCTGCGGCTCCCAGTCGGGCGGGCAGGGCGAAGGCGGATGGGTGGGGGCGGGCGAAGCGGCGGCGGGCGCCGAAGCGGCGGATACGGATACGGGCGGGGCGGACGCCGGTTGCTGCGCACCGACGGATGACGCACACGGCAGGAGCGCGGCCGTGACGGCGGCGCAAACGGCAAGGCGAAGAGCGACACGCGTGGGAGGCATCATCGGGACCGCACGTTTGAACGGAGGGCGAAGGTGCTGTCCCGCTGACGCACGGCCGGCCGGAAAGTGGCGCGGCGGGACGGTCACGATTGTAGCCGACGCGCGTGACGGGGCAGGGCGAGCGGGCGGCGCGATGCGCGACGGTGGCGCGGGCATGAAAAAGCCGGCCCAACCGGGCCGGCTTTTCGTCTGTGCCGAAACAGCGTGGCGCTTAGACCTGCGCGCCTGCGTTCGGATCGTCCGGATCGTGCGCGGACTTCTTTTCCTTGATCAGGTCTTCGCGCTTGATGCCGAGCCACATCGCGAGCGAGCCCGCGACGAACACCGACGAGTAGATGCCGAACATGATGCCGACCGTCAGCGCGAGTGCGAAGTAGTGCAGCGTCGGGCCGCCGAAGAAGAACATCGACAGCACCATCATTTCGGTCGACGTGTGCGTGATGATCGTACGCGACATCGTGGTCGTGATCGCGTGGTTGATCACTTCCTGCACGCTCATCCTGCGTTCGCGGCGGAACGTTTCGCGGATCCGGTCGAAGATGACGACCGACTCGTTGACCGAGTAGCCGAGCACCGCGAGGATCGCCGCGAGCACCGCCAGCGAGAACTCCCACTGGAAGAACGCGAAGAAGCCGAGAATGATCACGACGTCGTGCAGGTTGGCGATGATGCCGGCCACCGCGTACTTCCACTCGAAGCGGAACGACAGGTAGATCACGATGCTGATCACGACGCACGCGAGCGCGAGCAGGCCGTCGGTCGCGAGCTCCCGGCCGACCTGCGGGCCGACGAACTCGACGCGCTGCAGCGTGACGTCCGGGCTCTGCGCCTTCAGCGCGCCCATCACCTGGTCGCTCTGCTGCGCGGACGTGAGGCCTTCCTTCAGCTGCAGGCGGATCAGCACGTTGCGCGACGTGCCGAAGTTCTGCACCTGCGCGTCGGCATAGCCGAGCTTGCCGAGCGTCGCGCGCACGGGCTCGAGTTCAGCGGCCTGCTGGTACTGCACCTCGATCACCGTCCCGCCGGTGAATTCGACGGACAGGTGCAGCCCGCGGTGGAACAGGAAGAACACGGCGGCGAGGAACGTGACCAGCGAGATCACGTTGAACACCAGCGCGTGCCGCATGAACGGAATGTCTTTACGGATGCGGAAAAATTCCATGGTCTTCTCCGGGGCCTTATTGGGTCGAGCCCGGTTTCTTCGGCGACACGCCTTGCTGCGCGCGGTTGCGCAGCTGCGGCTTGCCGGCGCGCGGCGCGTTGCCCTTCGCGGGGGCGGCGAGCTTCGCGGCGCGTGCGGTGTCGGTCGATTCGTCGGCGTCGGTGAACGACGCGGCGGCAGCGGCGCCTTCCGGCTTCCACACCTGGCCGATCGCGAGCGACTTCAGCTTCTTGCGGCCGCCGTACCAGAGGTTGACGATCCCGCGCGAGAAGAACACCGCGGAGAACATCGACGTCAGGATACCGAGGCAGTGCACGATCGCGAACGCGCGAACCGGGCCCGAGCCGAACGCGAGCAGCGCGAGGCCGGCGATCAGCGTCGTGACGTTCGAGTCGAGAATCGTCGCCCACGCATGCGCGTAGCCGGCCTGGATCGCGGTCTGCGGCGGCTGGCCGGCGCGCAGTTCTTCACGCACGCGTTCGTTGATCAGCACGTTCGAGTCGATCGCCATACCGAGCGCGAGCGCGATTGCGGCGATACCGGGCAGCGTCAGCGTCGCCTGCATCAGCGACAGCACGGCGACGAGCAGCAGCAGGTTCACCGACAGGCCGATCACCGAGATCACGCCGAACAGCATGTAGTACGCGATCATGAACACGGCGATCGCGCAGAAGCCCCAGATCACCGAGTGGACGCCCATCTTGATGTTGTCGGCGCCGAGGCTCGGGCCGATCGTGCGTTCCTCGATGATGTCCATCGGCGCCGCGAGCGAACCGGCGCGCAGCAGCAGCGCGAGGTCGGCCGCGGCCTGCGGCGTCGGCTGGCCCGTGATCTGGAAGCGGTCGCCGAGTTCCGACTGGATCGTCGCGACCGTCAGCACTTCGCCCTTGCCCTTCTCGAACAGCACCATCGCCATCGGCTTGCCGATGTTCTCGCGCGACACCGCGCGCACCGAGCGGCCACCCGCCGAATCGAGGCGGATGTTGACCGACGGACGCTGGTGCTCGTCGAAGCCGGCCGATGCATCGATGATGCGGTCGCCCGTGAAGATCACTTCCTTCTTCAGCAGCACCGGCGCCTGGTTGCCCTGCGTGAACAGCTCTTCACCCGGCGGCACCGGGTCGTTCGGGTTCGGGTGCGTGTTGATCGGATCGGCGAGGCGCGCCTCGAGCGTCGCGGTGCGGCCGATGATGTCCTTCGCCTTCGCGGTGTCCTGCACGCCCGGCAGCTCGACGACGATACGGTCGCTACCTTGCTGCTGCAGGATCGGCTCGGACACGCCGAGTTCGTTCACGCGGTTGTGGAGCGTCGTCAGGTTCTGCTTGAGCGCGGCGTCCTCGACGGACTTCTGCACGGCCGGCGTGAACGTGCCGACGACCTGCGTGCCGCCACCGCCGGGCTGGGTCGCCCATTGCAGTTCGGTGATCGACAGTGCGAGCAGCTTGCGGGCGTCTTCCGCCGTCTGCGCATCGCTGAAGTTGACGACCACGGACTGGTCGACGCGGCTCACGCCGCCGTCGCGGATGTTCTTGTCGCGCAGCAGCGTGCGCGCGTCGGACGCGTCGGAATCGAGCTTCTTCGTCAGCGCGCCCGTCATGTCGACCTGGAGCAGGAAGTGGACGCCGCCACGCAGGTCGAGGCCGAGATACATCGGCAGCGCGTGCAGGGAGGTCAGCCAGCGCGGCGACGCGCTCTGCAGGTTCAGGGCGACGACGTACTGCGGATCGTTCGGGTCGGCGTTCAGCGACTTCTGCAGCAGGTCCTTGACGCGCAGCTGCGTATCGGTGTCCTTCAGGCGCACGCGGATGTTCGCGTTGGTCGCCGTGTTCTCGAAGGTGACGTCGTCCGGCGTGATCTGCGCGGACGCGAGCGCCGATTCGACCTGGGTCAGCGTGGTCGAGTCGAGCTTGACCGTGGCCTTGCCGCTCGACACCTGCACCGCCGGCGCTTCGCCGAAGAAGTTGGGCAATGTGTACAGAAGGCCGATGGCGAGCGCCACGACCATCACGACATATTTCCAGAGTGGGTAACGATTCATGAGGGAGCCGAACGGGTGGTTGGCGTGAAAGCGTCGCGTCCGGCGCCGCGGCGGCCCGCTCTCTCAGGCGGGCACGGCGCGGGGAGCCGGACGCTCGGTGAAGGGCTTACAGCGACTTGATCGTGCCCTTCGGCAGAATGGTCGTGACCGCGGCCTTCTGCACGGTGATTTCGGTGCCTTCGGCGATTTCGACGCCGATGTAGCCTTCGGTGACCTTCGTCACCTTGCCCACGAGGCCGCCGCTCGTGACGACTTCGTCGCCCTTGGCCATGGCCGCGAGCATGTTGCGGTGCTCCTTCTGACGCTTCATCTGCGGACGGATCATGATGAAGTAGAGCACGGCAAACATCAGGATGAGCGGCAGGAAGCTCATCAGGCTCGATTCGGCGCCACCGGCACCTTGGGCGAACGCGTTGGAAATGAACGGCACGTTGGTCTCTCCGTAGGGGAAGATCGAAAAATAAGCCGGTTATTCTACCACCGGCCCCATGCGCAAACGGATCGGCAAATGCGCTTTCGGATCAAGCTGTTAAAGCGCGAACCGGGTCCGTTGCGACTTGTTTGGAAAGGTAATTGTAATATTTGACGGTCGGGTTCGACAGTTGGGGCGCGTTATTTAGTACACGTCCCATGTGACGGGCCGCCCATCGGGCCGCCCGCACGTCTGCCGGCCCGTCAGTCGACGCCTCTCGCACGGTCCTCCGCGAAGCGCTGGCGGAACGCGTCGAACGTGTGGGTCTCGATCGCTTCGCGGATCTCGCTCATCAGCTGCAGGTAGTAGTGCAGGTTGTGGATCGTGTTGAGCTGTGCGCCGAGGATCTCGCCGACGCGGTGCAGGTGATGCAGGTAGCCGCGCGAGAAGTTCTGGCACGTGTAGCACGTGCAGCTCGCATCGAGCGGCTTCAGCGAGTTCTTGTGCGTCGCGTTGCGGATCTTCACGTCGCCGAAGCGGGTGAACAGCCAGCCGTTGCGCGCGTTGCGGGTCGGCATCACGCAGTCGAACATGTCGACGCCGTTGGCGACGCCCTCGACCAGGTCCTCCGGCGTGCCGACGCCCATCAGGTAGTGCGGCTTGTTGGCCGGCAGTTTCGGGCCGACGTGGCGCAGCACGCGCATCATGTCTTCCTTCGGCTCGCCGACCGACAGCCCGCCGATCGCGAGGCCGTGGAAGCCGAGTTCCGCGAGGCCCGCGAGCGATTCGTCGCGCAGGTCCTCGAACATCCCGCCCTGGACGATCCCGAACAGCGCGTTCGGGTTGCCGAGCCGGTTGAACTCGTCGAGCGAGCGCTTCGCCCAGCGCAGCGACATGCGCATCGAGTCGGCCGCTTCCTTGTGCGTGGTCGGCACGCCGTTGGTCGCATACGGCGTGCACTCGTCGAACTGCATCACGACGTCGGAGTTCAGCACCTTCTGGATCTGCATCGACACTTCCGGCGACAGGAACAGCTTGTCGCCGTTGATCGGCGACGCGAACGTCACGCCGTCCTCGGTGATCTTGCGCAGGTCGCCGAGCGAGAACACCTGGAAGCCGCCCGAGTCGGTCAGGATCGGCTTGTTCCAGCCCATGAAGGCGTGCAGGCCGCCGTGCGCGTCGATCGTGTCGAGGCCCGGGCGCAGCCACAGGTGGAACGTGTTGCCGAGGATGATCTGGGCCTTGATCTCGTGCAGCTCGCGCGGCTGGATCGCCTTCACGGTGCCGTACGTGCCGACCGGCATGAAGATCGGCGTTTCGACCACGCCGTGGTTGAGCTTCACGCGGCCGCGGCGCGCATGGCCGTCGGTCGTCAGCAGTTCGAATTCGAGCCCGTTCGCCGGGCGGTCCTGCACGGGGGCGTGCGTATCAGCGTGCGTATCGTGGGATGAACCTTCGGTCATCGCGTCATTCTCCTCGCTACCGGAAAACAGTCCGGCGCAGGTTGGAAACGCCGCCGGGAATCCGGCGGCGGGGAAAGCGGGTGCGTGCGAGCATCGCACGCACAACGTGAAAGCGGAACCCGGCCGTTCGGTACGGCGGCCGGCCTCCATGCCGCGCTTACGCGCCCGGCGCCTCCGGCGTGTCGCGCCGCGTGAGCAGCATCGCGTCGCCGTAGCTGAAGAAGCGGTAGCGCTCGTCGATCGCGTGCCGGTACGCGGCGCGGATCGTCTCGACGCCCGCGAACGCGGACACCAGCATCAGCAGCGTCGACTTCGGCAGGTGGAAGTTCGTGACGAGCCGGTCGACCACGCGGAAACGATAGCCGGGCGTGATGAAGATATCGGTCTCGGCCTGCGTGGCCGCGAGCGGGCGGCCTGCTTCGTCGGCCGCGCGCGCCGCGGCTTCGAGCGCGCGCATCGACGTCGTGCCGACCGCGATCACGTTGCCGCCGCGCGCACGGGTCGCGGCGATCTTGTCGACGAGCGACTGCGGCAGGTCGTACCACTCGCTGTGCATCTTGTGCTCGGCGATGTTGTCGACGCGCACCGGCTGGAACGTGCCGGCGCCGACGTGCAGCGTCAGCGTCGCGCGCTCCACACCCATCGCGTCGAGCCGGTCGAGCATCGGCTGGTCGAAGTGCAGCCCGGCCGTCGGTGCTGCGACCGCGCCCGGGTTGCTCGCGTAGACGGTCTGGTAGCGCGTCTCGTCGGTCGCGTCCGGATCGTGCTCGATATAGGGCGGCAGCGGCAGGCGGCCGTACTGCTCGATCAGGTCGAGGCACGGCTCGGGGAAGTTCAGCGTGAAGAACGGATCGACGCGCTCGCCCACCGTCACGTCGAACGCATCGGCGAGGCGCAGCGTCGTGCCGGCGCCCGGCGACTTGCTCGCGCGGATCTGCGCGAGCGCCGTGTGCGTGCCGGTCACGCGCTCGATCAGCACCTCGATCTTGCCGCCGCTGGCCTTCTGGCCGAAGAAACGCGCCTTCAGCACCTTGGTATCGTTGAAGACGAGCAGGTCGCCGGCCGCGATGCACGACGGCAGCTCGGTGAATTGGCGGTCGAGCAGGCGTGCGGGCGCGACCGTGCCGTCGACCTCGAGCAGGCGGCTCGCGGTGCGATCGGGCAGCGCGGTTTGTGCAATCAGCTCGGGCGGCAGATTGAAATCGAAATCGGAAAGCGTGAACATGCGGGCTGGTTCGAAGCGGCCGGCGGGCGTCGCCGGCAGGGCGGAAACGCGTAAATGGGGCGCGCGAGCCGCTATGATGACGGGATGCGCGGCCTGGCCGGCGTCGTTCGGTCGGACGACGTGAAAGCCGCTATTGTACTTGCCTTGCGAAGCACCCAGACGATCCGATGCCTGTGTCACCACGCCGTTCCCCCGCTGCCGTTGCCGATTCCGCCGATCCGTTCGACGCGGAGGATGCCGCGCCGCCTGCGCAAAGCGCGGGGGAGCGTGATTCCGCGGAGCGCGCCGCACCGCGCCGCGCCGGGCCGAAGCGCGGCGCCGACGGCAGGCTCGCGCAGCCGGCCGCCGCCGCGCCCGATGCCGATTCCGACGGCGCCGCCGCGAGCGACGCGGCAGGCGCGGCCGGCGCGAAGCGCAAGAAGAAGCCCGCCGCCGACAAACCCGTGAAGACCGTCGACAAGCTCGCGAAGCTCGGCCTCACGCGCTCGATCGATCTCGTGCTGCATCTGCCGATGCGCTACGAGGACGAAACCACGCTCACGCCGATCGGCGAGCTGCTGCCGGGTGGCATCGCGCAGACCGAAGGCGTCGTGTTCGACAACGAGGTCGCGTACCGGCCGCGCCGCCAGCTGGTCGTGAAGATCCAGGACGACGACGGCGAGCACCTCGTGCTGCGTTTCCTGAATTTCTACGGCTCGCAGGTCAAGCAGATGGCCGTCGGCCAGCGCCTGCGCGTGCGCGGCGACGTGCGCGGCGGTTTCTTCGGGATGGAGATGGTGCATCCGGCGGTGCGCGTCGTCGAAGCGGATGCGCCGCTGCCGCAGGTGCTCACGCCCGTCTATCCGAGCACGGCCGGCGTGTCGCAGGCCTATCTGCGCAAGGCGATCGAGAACGCGGTCGAGCGCACGCCGCTGCCCGAGCTGCTGCCGCCCGAGATCCAGCGCGACTATCTGAAGCCGCTCGACGTGCCGACCCTCGAGCAGGCGGTGCGCATCCTGCATCACCCGCGCGTCGATTCCGACGAAGCCGCGCTGATGGACGGCTCGCATCCGGCGTGGACGCGCATCAAGTTCGAGGAGCTGCTCGCGCAGCAGCTGTCGCTCAAGCGCGCACACGAGGAGCGCCGCACGCGTGCGGCGCCCGCGATGCCGCGCCGCACCGCGACCGATGCCGACGCGCTGACGACGCGCCTCTACGCGGCGCTGCCGTTCACGCTGACGGGCGCGCAGGCGCGCGTCGTCGACGAGATCGCGCACGACCTCACGCTCGCGCACCCGATGCAGCGGCTGTTGCAGGGCGACGTCGGCAGCGGCAAGACGGTCGTCGCGGCGCTGGCCGCGACGCAAGCGATCGATGCCGGCTACCAGGCCGCGCTGATGGCGCCGACCGAAATCCTCGCGGAACAGCACGCCCGCAAGCTGCGCGCGTGGCTCGAGCCGCTCGGCGTGTCGGTCGCGTGGCTCGCGGGCAGCCTGAAGGCGAAGGAGAAGCGCGCGGCGATCGAGGCCGCGGCGCTCGGCACCGCGCAGCTCGTGATCGGCACGCACGCGATCATCCAGGACACGGTCGAATTCGCGCGGCTCGGCCTCGTGATCGTCGACGAGCAGCACCGCTTCGGCGTCGAGCAGCGTCTCGCGCTGCGTGCGAAGGCCGCGAACGCGGCCAACGGCGCGCGCGATTTCCAGCCGCACCAGCTGATGATGTCGGCCACGCCGATTCCGCGCACGCTCGCGATGACGTATTACGCGGATCTCGAGGTGTCGACGATCGACGAGCTGCCGCCGGGCCGCACGCCGGTGCTGACGCGCCTCGTCGGCGACGCGCGGCGCGAGGAGGTGATCGCGCGCGTGCGCGAAGCCGCGCTGACCGGCCGCCAGGTGTACTGGGTGTGTCCGCTGATCGAGGAGAGCGAGACGCTGCAGCTGCAGACGGCCGTCGAGACTTACGAGACGCTGGCCGCCGCGCTCCCGGAGCTGAAGGTCGGGCTCGTGCACGGCCGGCTGTCGCCGGCCGACAAGGCGGCCGTGATGGAAGCGTTCACGCGCAACGAAGTGCAGCTGCTCGTCGCGACGACCGTGATCGAGGTCGGCGTCGACGTGCCGAACGCGTCGCTGATGGTGATCGAGCACGCCGAGCGCTTCGGCCTTGCGCAGCTGCACCAGTTGCGCGGCCGGGTCGGGCGCGGCACCGCCGCGTCGGTGTGCGTGCTGCTGTACACGGGGCCGCTGTCGCTCACAGGCCGCGAGCGGCTGAAGACGATGCGCGAGACGACCGACGGCTTCGAGATAGCCCGGCGCGACCTCGAGATCCGCGGCCCCGGCGAGTTCCTCGGCGCACGCCAGTCGGGCGCGGCGATGCTGCGCTTCGCGAACCTCGAGACCGACGGCTGGCTGATCGATCCGGCCCGCGAGGCCGCGACGCGGCTGATTGCCGCGTATCCGGAGGTCGTCACGCAGCATCTCGCGCGCTGGCTCGGCGCGCGGGAGCAGTATCTGAAGGCCTGATCCGCGGGTCGGGGCCGGATTTAAAACCGCCGTTCGAAGCATTCCGATGCAGAGAAACTTGGCGAACCGGTGTCACAGGGTGTATAAATTAAACCTATCGCTTGTATATCTCTGATTGACCCACAATGACGCTGACTGAATTGAAATACATCGTCGCGGTCGCGCGCGAACGGCATTTCGGCCGCGCGGCCGAAGCATGCTTCGTGAGCCAGCCGACGCTGTCGGTGGCGATCAAGAAGCTCGAAGACGAGCTCAACGTGCAGATTTTCGAACGCGGCGCGAGTGAAGTGAGCGTGACGCCGATCGGTGACCAGATCGTCACGCAGGCGCAGCGCGTGCTCGAGCAGACCTTCGCGATCAAGGAGATCGCGAAGCAGGGCAAGGATCCGCTGGTCGGCCCGTTCCGCCTCGGTGTGATCTACACGATCGGGCCCTATCTGCTGCCGACGCTCGTCAAGCAGATGATCCAGCGTGTCCCGCAGATGCCGCTGATGCTGCAGGAAAACTACACGCTGAAGCTGCTCGAACTGCTGAAGCAGGGCGAGATCGACGCCGCGATCATGGCGCTGCCGTTTCCGGAAACCGGCCTGATGGTGCGCCCGCTGTACGACGAGCCGTTCGTCGTCGCGCTGCCCGCCGGCCATCCGTGGGAAAAGCGCGAGGAAATCGACGCCGAGGATCTCAAGCAGGAAACGATGCTGCTGCTCGGCAACGGCCACTGCTTCCGCGATCACGTGCTCGGCGTGTGCCCTGAGCTGATGCGCTTCTCGCAGACGGCCGACGGCATCCAGAAGACCTTCGAGGGCTCGTCGCTCGAGACGATCCGCCACATGGTCGCGAGCGGCGTCGGCATTACCGTGCTGCCGCGGATGTCGGTCGCCGAGATCGGCCCGCGCGCGAATGGCCCCGATGCCGAACTGCTGTCGTACGTGCCGTTCAACGAGCCGGTGCCCGACCGCCGCGTGGTGCTCGTGTGGCGCAAGAGCTTCACGCGGATGCCCGCGATCGATGCGATCAGCGATGCGATTTCCGCGTGCGAGCTGCCGGGTGTCGCGAAGCTCGACATGCCGGCGACGATGAACTGAGCACGCGGCAGCATGCGCGTGTGGCAGCACGATGAACGGGGTCTTGCGACCCCGTTTATTTTTCTCTATCGAATAGATGAAATTTATCAAATTAAATTAATCGATAGATATGGATAGAATCCTCTCCATGGATCGGCGTGATGTCGACGACTGATCAGCACGTTGGATGCAAGCGTCAAAGGAGGATGTCATGATGCGGTCGGTATTGCAGCACGCGCAGCGGAACGTCCCGTCGCGCGACGCGGTCGTACATCGCGCCAGGGCGGCGGTTCGCAGCCTGCGTCCGATTGCGTTCGCGTACCTGGCGGACCGTGTGTATGGCGGCTGAAGATCGCCGCGCGCCGGTTCAGTGTTCCCCCGATTCACTCGCCGTCAAGCCATGAGGGAGCATCGCATGTCCGAAAACTTCAATATCGCCCGCAGCGCCGGCACCGCGCCTGCCGGCGGCCGGTTCGCCGAGCGTCCCGCCTGCGGCACATCACGGCGGGCGCGCGCACCACAGGCCACGCACGACATCCCGTAGTACGACAGGAGGACCAACCTGTTCCGTTTCCCATCCCCGCAATGACACTCCACCCACCGCGCCCGGCATGCCGCCGGAGCAGACGGATGGAGTCATACGAGCAAGCCAAGGAGAAATCGCATGTCGAACGAAACGAAGTGCCCGTTCAACCACACCGCTGGTAGCGGCACGACGAACAAGGACTGGTGGCCGAATCAGCTTGACCTGAACATCCTGCATCGGCATTCGTCGCTGTCCGACCCGATGGACAAGGATTTCGACTACGCCGAAGCGTTCAAGAAGCTGGACCTCGCGGCGGTGAAGAAGGACCTGCACGCGCTGATGACGGCGTCGCAGGACTGGTGGCCGGCCGACTTCGGCCACTATGGCGGCCTGTTCATCCGCATGGCCTGGCACAGCGCCGGCACGTACCGCACGGCCGACGGCCGTGGCGGCGCGGGCGGCGGGCAGCAGCGCTTCGCGCCGCTCAACAGCTGGCCGGACAACGTCAGCCTCGACAAGGCGCGCCGCCTGTTGTGGCCGATCAAGCAGAAGTACGGCCGCAACATCTCGTGGGCCGACCTGCTGATCCTGACCGGCAACGTCGCGCTCGAATCGATGGGCTTCAAGACGTTCGGCTACGCCGGCGGCCGCGTCGATACGTGGGAACCGGACGACGTGTACTGGGGTTCGGAAAAGATCTGGCTGGAACTGAGCGGCGGCCCGAACAGCCGCTACACGGGCAAGCGCGAGCTCGAAAGCCCGCTCGCCGCGGTGCAGATGGGCCTGATCTACGTGAACCCGGAAGGTCCGGACGGCAACCCCGACCCGGTCGCCGCCGCGCATGACATCCGCGAGACGTTCGCGCGCATGGCGATGAACGACGAAGAGACGGTCGCGCTGATCGCGGGCGGTCACACGTTCGGCAAGACGCACGGCGCCGGTCCGGCCTCGAACGTCGGCCCCGAGCCGGAAGCCGCGGGCCTCGAGCAGCAGGGTCTCGGCTGGAAGAGCACGTTCGGCACGGGCAAGGGCAAGGACGCCATCACGAGCGGCCTCGAAGTCACGTGGACCTCGACGCCGACGAAGTGGAGCAACGACTTCTTCAAGCACCTGTTCAGCTACGAGTGGGAGCTCACGAAGAGCCCGGCCGGCGCGCACCAGTGGGTCGCGAAGGACGCCGGCGAAGTGATTCCGGATGCATTCGACGCGTCGAAGAAGCATCGCCCGACGATGCTGACGACCGACCTGTCGCTGCGTTTCGATCCGGCCTACGAGAAGATTTCGCGCCGTTTCTACGAGAACCCGGCCGAGTTCGCCGACGCGTTCGCCCGCGCGTGGTTCAAGCTCACGCACCGCGACATGGGCCCGCGTGCCCGCTATCTGGGCCCGGACGTGCCGGCGGAACACCTGCTGTGGCAGGACCCGATCCCTGCCGTCGATCACCCGCTGATCGACGACGCCGACGTCGCCGCGCTGAAGGCGAAGGTACTGGCCTCGGGCCTGTCGGTGTCGCAGCTCGTGTCGACCGCATGGGCGTCGGCTGCGACGTTCCGCGGGTCGGACAAGCGCGGCGGCGCGAACGGTGCGCGTATCCGCCTGGCGCCGCAGAAGGACTGGGAAGTGAACCGTCCGGCTGAACTCGCGAAGGTGCTCGAGACGCTCGAAGGCGTGCAGAAGGCGTTCAACGACGCGCAGACGGGCGGCAAGAAGGTGTCGCTCGCCGACCTGATCGTGCTGGCCGGTGCGGCCGGTGTCGAGCAGGCTGCGAAGAACGCGGGTGTCGCGGTGACGGTGCCGTTCGCACCGGGCCGTGCGGATGCGTCGCAGGAAGAGACCGATATCGAAGCGATGGCCGTGCTCGAGCCGGTCGCGGACGGTTTCCGCAACTTCCTGAAGCACGCGTACCAGACGCCGGCCGAGGCGCTGCTGGTCGACAAGGCGCAACTGCTGACGCTGACCGCGTCCGAGATGACGGTGCTCGTCGGTGGCCTGCGTGTGCTCGGTGCGAACGCCGGCGATGCGAAGCTGGGTGTGTTCACCGACCGTCCGGAAGCGCTGACGAACGACTTCTTCGTGAACCTGCTGGACATGGGCACGGAATGGAAGCCGGTGTCGGCCGCGAACGACGTGTTCGAAGGGCGCGATCGGGCGACGGGCCAGGTCAAGTGGACGGGCTCGCGCGTCGACCTGATCTTCGGCTCGCATGCGCAACTGCGTGCGCTGGCCGAGGTGTACGGCAGCGCGGATGCGAAGGAGAAGTTCGCGCACGACTTCGTCGCGGCCTGGAACAAGGTGATGAACCTGGACCGCTTCGACCTCGCGTAAGCGTCGCCGTGCAGTAGCGCGGTGAGGCAGTAACGGGAAACGGCCGGTCGTCCGACCGGCCGTTTCTTCCTGACCCTGAGTTTTGTTGAAGGAGTGACGTTCATGACGCAAATGATGTTGAAAACGCGCGCTGCACTGGCGTCGCCGGCCGAGGTCGCGCGATACGTCGTCGGATCCGCCATCGTCATCGGCGGGGCGGCCGAACTCGTGTCGCAGGCGCTGCACGCGATCGCGGCCGCCTGAGCGCGGCGTTTCACGCGCCACGCACATGTGGCGAGTGTGGTATCAATAGGCAGGTAGCCCGATTCGCTTTCATTGCTCTGGTTCATTGAATAAGGAGTCCGGAACATGGCCAGGAAGACCCCCGCTGCCCAGATCAACATCGGCATCAGCGACAAGGACCGCAAGAAGATCGCGGAAGGCCTGTCGCGCCTGCTCGCCGATACGTTTACGCTGTATCTGAAGACCCACAATTTCCACTGGAACGTCACGGGCCCGATGTTCAACACGCTGCACCTGATGTTCGAGGAGCAGTACAACGAACTGTGGCTCGCGGTCGATTCGGTTGCCGAGCGCATTCGTACGCTCGGCGTCGTCGCGCCGGGCACCTTCGGCGATTTCGCGAAACTGTCGTCGGTGCCGGAAGCAAACGGCGTGCCGGCGGCTGAGGACATGATCCGCCAGCTCGTCGAAGGGCACGAGGCCGTCGTGCGTACCGCGCGTGCGATCTTCCCGCTTGCCGATGCGGCGAGCGACGAGCCGACCGCCGACCTGCTGACGCAACGCCTGCAAGTTCATGAAAAAACCGCGTGGATGCTGCGGTCGTTGCTCGCGTAGGCGTGCAACGCGCGGCAGGCTGGCCGAGGCCTGCGCATCGTGACGCCGGCCCTGATTGATCCACCGCCGTCGGGCCGAACCAAGGCCGGTGCGCTGCGCGAATCCGCGCGTGCGCCGGCTCTGTCCCTTGATTGATGCGCGTCGCGGCTCGGCCAGGTGCGGCGGGCACGGGCAGCGCGCCGGCGTCCGGCCGCGCGCGCCCGCGGGCCGTGCCGACATGACGCGGAGCACCGCTCGGCTCTAAAATGCCGGGGTTATCTTCCCGGTGCTTCGCCATGCTTGCCCGCTTTCCCCTGTATCTGCGGCTCGTCCGGATGGACAAGCCGATCGGCAGCCTGCTGCTGCTGTGGCCGACGCTCAACGCGCTGTGGATCGCGTCCGACGGCCATCCGCGCTGGCCGCTGCTCGTGATCTTCTCGCTCGGCACGCTGCTGATGCGCTCGGCCGGCTGCGCGATGAACGATTACGCCGACCGCGATTTCGACCGTCATGTGAAGCGCACGGCCGACCGGCCGCTGACGTCGGGCAAGATCCACGCGTGGGAAGCCATCGCGATCGCGGTCGGGCTCGCATTCATCTCGTTCCTGCTGATCCTGCCCCTCAACACGCTGACGAAGCAGCTGTCCGTCGTCGCGCTGTTCGTCGCGGGCTCGTATCCGTTCATGAAGCGCTTTTTCGCGATTCCGCAGGCCTATCTGGGCATCGCGTTCGGCTTCGGCATCCCGATGGCGTTCGCGGCCGTGCAGGACACGGTGCCGACGATCGCGTGGGTGATGCTGGTCGCGAACATTTTCTGGTCGGTCGCGTACGACACCGAATACGCGATGGTCGATCGCGACGACGACATCAAGATCGGCATCCGCACGTCCGCGCTGACGTTCGGCCGCTTCGACGTCGCGGCCGTGATGCTGTGCTACGCGGTGACGCTCGGGATCTACGTATGGATCGGCGTGACGCTCGGCTTCGGCCTCGCATACTGGGCTGGCTGGGCGGCGGCGGTCGGCTGCGCGCTATATCACTACACGCTGATCAAGGACCGCGAGCGGATGCCGTGCTTCGCGGCGTTCCGGCACAACAACTGGCTCGGCGGCGTGCTGTTCGCCGGGATCGCCGTGCATTACCTGCTGGCAGGGAACTGAGTTTCCCGATGTGCCCGCCGGCGTCATGTCGCGCGGAACGCAGCAACAAAAAAGCGGCCTGGGCCGCTTTTTTTGTGGGTCGAGCAAGGCAAAGGGGGCGGCCCGTGCGACGCATCGCGCATCGGCCGGTACCGCAGGCGCGCTTACGCGCGGCCGAGCTCGTCGCCCATTTCCTTCGCACGCGCTTCGGCTGCGAGCGCGCCGCGCACGATCGCATCCTTCACGCCTTGCGCGTCGAACGACGCGAGCGCGGCGGCCGTCGTGCCGCCCTTCGACGTCACGCGCTCGCGCAGCACGCTCGCCGGCTCGCCCGATTGCGCGGCGAGTTGCGCGGCGCCCGTGAACGTCGCGACCGCGAGTGCGCGGCCCTGTTCGTCGTTCATGCCGAGCTGGCGCGCGGCTTCCTGCAGCGCTTCGATGAAATAGAACACGTACGCGGGGCCGCTGCCCGAAATGGCCGTGACGGCGTCGAGCTTCGATTCGTCGTCGAACCACACGATCTCGCCGACCGCGCCGAGCACGTTCGACGCGAGTTCACGGCCCGCCGCGTCGACGCCCGGCAGTGCGGCGAGGCCCGTCACGCCCATGCCGACGAGCGCGGGCGTGTTCGGCATCGTGCGCACGACGCGCGCGTAGTCGCCGAGCCAGCGCGCGAGATCGCTGCCGCGGATGCCGGCCGCGATGCTGATCACGAGCTGCGACGTCAGGTGCGGCGCGAGCGCCTGCGCGACGTCCTTCAGCACCTGCGGCTTCACCGCGAGCACGACCGCGTCGTAGCCGGCGAGCGTCGCGTCGATGGCCGCGCCGGTGCGCACGCCGAACTGCTGCGCGGCGCGCGCGCGCACGTCTTCGTTGACGTCGATGGCATACAGGCCGTCAGCGGCGACGCCGCGCTTGATCAGGCCGCCGATCAGGGCCGCGGCCATGTTGCCGCCGCCGATGAATGCGATTTTCATGATGTCCGATTGAGCGAGTGAGGAGTGAACGGTAGGGCGGAAAGGGCGTAGCGTTCAGTGCGAGTAGTCGCGCGCGCCGAAGATCGCGGTGCCGACGCGCACGATCGTCGCGCCTTCGAGCACGGCCGCGTCGAGATCGGCGGACATGCCCATCGACAACGTGTCGAGCGGCAGGCCGTCGGCGCGCAACGTGTCGAACAGCGCGCGCAGCGCACGATGCGGCACGCGTTGCGCGTCGGTGTCGCCGGCCGGTTCCGGAATCGCCATCAGCCCGCGCAGCCGCAGCGACGGCAGCGCGGCGACCGCGTGCGCAACCTCGGCCACGTCGGCCGGCGCGACGCCGCTCTTCGACGCCTCGCCGCTGATGTTCACCTGCACGCACACGTTGAGCGGCGGCAGGTGCGCGGGGCGCTGTTCCGACAGGCGCTGCGCGATCTTCAGCCGGTCGACCGAATGAACCCAGTCGAAGCGTTCGGCAACGGGGCGCGTCTTGTTCGATTGCAGCGGCCCGATGAAATGCCACTCGAGGTTGGCACGCAGGTCGGCGAGCGCGTCGATCTTGTCGATCGACTCCTGCACGTAGTTTTCGCCGAAGGCACGCTGCCCGGCCGCATGCGCGGCGCGCACGTCGTCGGCGGGAAACGTCTTGGACACGGCGAGCAGCGACACGGTGGCGGGATCGCGGCCGGCCGCGCGGGCGGCGTCGGCGATGCGGCGATGAACGGATGCGAGACGGGCGGCGAGATCGGACATGACGGGCACGAAAGCAGGCACGGAAGCGGGCATGGTGCGGATGCGCCGCGGCACGCGACGCATCGATTCGCCCATTATACGGACGCCGGGCGCGAGGCCCAGCGTCCACCCGTCATTCGTATGAGCACGCGCTAGCCGTACAGCAGGTGCTCGACGAGCTGGATCCAGTGGGTGACCGGAATCTGCGTGCCGCTCTGCAGGTGGGCGATGCAGCCGATGTTGCCGGAGACGATCATCTGCGGTTCGAGCGCCTGCAGCTTCAGCAGCTTCTGCTTGCGCAACCGGTACGACAGCGACGGCTGCGTCAGCGAATAGGTGCCGGCCGACCCGCAGCACAGATGGCTGTCGGCCGGCAGCCGCACGTCGATGCCGAGCGTCTCGAGCAGGCGTTCGACCTTGCCGCGTGACTGCTGGCCGTGCTGCAGCGTGCACGGCGGGTGGTACGCGACCGTATGGATCGCGCGGCGCCGCGCGAGCGTCGCGAGCTCGGCCTCGAACGCGAGCAGCACGTCGGAGATGTCGCGCGTGAGGGACACGATGCGCTGCGCTTTTTCTGCGTAGGCCGGGTCGTCGCGCAGCAGGTGCGCGTATTCGAGCACCGTCGCGCCGCAGCCCGACGCATTCATCACGATCGCCTCGACACCTTGTTCGACGTGGGGCCACCATGCGTCGATGTTGCGGCGCGCGTCGTCGAGCGCTTCGTCGTGATAGTTCAGGTGCAGGCGGATCGCGCCGCAGCAGCCCGCGTCGGGCGCGACGACCGTCTCGATGCCAAGTGCGTCCAGCACGCGCGCGGTCGCGATGTTGATGTTCGGCAACATCGACGGCTGCACGCAGCCGCCGAGCATCAGCATCTTGCGCGTATGCGTGAGGTGCGGCCATTCGAGCAGCCGCGTGCGCGGCGGCACCTTGTCGCGCAGCCGCTTCGGCAGCAGCGGCCGCACGTGCTGACCGAGCCGCATCACCGGCGAGAACAGCGCGGCATTCGGCACGAGGCTCGCGAGCAGGCGGCGCACGAGACGCTGCTGCACCGGGCGCTGCACCTGCGCCTCGACGTGCTTGCGGCCGATCTCGACGAGCCGTCCGTACTGGACGCCGGACGGGCAGGTCGTCTCGCAGCTGCGGCAGGTGAGGCAGCGGTCGAGGTGCTGCTGCGTGCTGCGCGTGACGGGCGCGCCTTCGACCATCTGCTTGATCAGGTAGATCCGGCCGCGCGGGCCGTCGAGTTCGTCGCCGAGCAACTGGTAGGTCGGGCAGGTCGCGGTACAGAACCCGCAATGCACGCACTTGCGCAATATCGCGTCGGCTTCGTCGCCGTCGGGCGTATTGCGGATGAAATCGGCGAGGTTCGTTTGCATCGCTCAGAGGTCCGGATAGAGCCGGCCGCGGTTGAAGATGCGCGCGGGGTCGAACGCGGCTTTCAGCCCGCGGTGGATTTTCATCATCGGGGCGGGGAGCGGCGTGAACACGCCCGCGCTGCGGTCATACGCGTCGCCCGCACGGAACAGCGTCGCGTGGCCGCCGGCCTGCTTCGCGCTCATCCGCACGGTCTGCGCGTCGGCGTCGGTGATCCACCAGCGCTGCGCGCCACCCCATTCCATCAGCTGGGTGCCGGGCAGGTGCATCGGTTCGGTGATCGACGGCAGCGCGAGGCGCCACAGCGCATAGCCAGGCGGGATGCCGTTGAAGAACGGGTCGGTATGCTCGCGCAGGCCGGCCCAGAAGCGCTCGGCCTCGACCGCGTCCACGACTTCGCCGCCGAGCAGCGTCTTCGCGGACTTCACGGCCGCTTCGGCGCCCGACAGGCGCAGCACGAGCGTGCCGTTGCGCCAGCCGCTCGCGCTGACGGGCAGCGGATGGCCGCCCCATTCGTTGAGCTTGCGCACCGCGTCGGTCGCGGTCATCTCGAACTTCAGCGTGACTTCGGCGACGGGCATCGGCAGCACCTTGATCGACAGGTCGAGCATCAGCCCGAGCGTGCCGAGCGCGCCGGCCATCAGCCGCGACACGTCGTAGCCGGCGACGTTCTTCACGACCTGGCCGCCGAAGCGCAGCATGTCGCCGCGGCCGTTCATCAGCGTGACGCCGAGCACGAAATCGCGCGGTGCGCCGCAGGTGGCGCGCCGCGGGCCCGCCAGGCCGGCCGCGACGCAGCCGCCGACGGTGGCCGCGCGGCCGAAGTGCGGCGGCTCGAACGGCAGCATCTGGCCGCACTCGGCGAGGACGGTTTCAAGCTGCGCGAGCGGCGTGCCCGCGCGGACCGTGACGACGAGTTCGGCCGGGTCGTACGACACGACGCCCTGAAACGCGCGCGTGTCGAGTATTTCGCCCTCGAGCGCCTGGCCGTACCAGTCCTTGGTGCCGCCGCCGCGAATCCGCAGCGGCCGGCCGTCGGCACTGGCGGCGCGGATGCGCTCGGCCCATCCGGCGACGATGTCGTCCTCTTCCATGTTCTGTTGCTGCCTCGACTTGTTGTTCGGTCGATTGTACCGGGGTGGCGCGAATCTACATCGCGACTATCCCTAAGCCCCGGATTGCCGGCCGCATGCTTGAGCCGTCGCGCGAGCGGGCCGCACGGGCGCGCGCCGCCGCCGCGACCCGGCCGCCGGCACGGGCCGCGACCCGCGCGCGACGCTCAGAAGCGCGGCAGGTCGGGGTGCGGCAGCAGCCCGCCGCGCACGTGCTGGCGACCGTATTCGGCGCAGCGCGCGCGGGTCGGGATGCCCTTGTCCGGGTTCAGCAGCCCCGCCGGATCGAAGGCGCGCTTGACCGCGAAGAATGCATCGCGCTCCTGCGGCGAGAACTGTACGCACATCGAATTGAGCTTCTCGATGCCGACGCCGTGCTCGCCCGTCACGCTGCCGCCGAATTCCACGCAGCATTCGAGGATTTCCGCACCGAACTGCTCGGCGCGGTGCAGTTCGTCCGGATCGTTCGCGTTGTACAGGATCAGCGGATGCATGTTGCCGTCGCCCGCATGGAACACGTTGATGCAGCGCAGCCCGTAGCGCGTTTCGAGCTGCTCGATGCGCGCGAGCAGCGGGCCGATCGCGCGGCGCGGCACGGTGCCGTCCATGCAGTAATAGTCGGGCGAAATACGGCCGGCGGCCGGGAACGCGTTCTTGCGGCCCGACCAGTAGCGCAGCCGCTCGCTCTCGTTGCGCGATACCTGGATGCGTGTCGCGCCATGCTCGCGCAGCACGGCCGTCATCCGCACGATCTCTTCCGCGACTTCTTCCGGCGTGCCGTCCGATTCGCACAGCAGGATCGCCTTCGCGTCGAGGTCGTAGCCGGCATGCGTGAAGGACTCGACGGCCTGCGTGGCCGGCTTGTCCATCATTTCGAGCCCGGCCGGGATGATCCCCGACGCGATGATCGCCGCGACGGCCTCGCCGCCCTTGACGACGTCGTCGAAGCTCGCCATCACGAGCTGTGCCGTTTGCGGCTTCGGGATCAGCTTCACCGTGACCTCGGTGACGATCGCGAACATCCCTTCGCTGCCGATCATCACGGCGAGCAGGTCGAGGCCCGGCATGTCGAGCGCGAGCGAGCCGAATTCGACGATCTCGCCGTCGATCGTCACCGCGCGCACGCGCATCACGTTGTGCACGGTCAGCCCGTATTTCAGGCAGTGGACGCCGCCGGAATTCTCCGCGACGTTGCCGCCGATCGTGCACGCGATCTGCGACGACGGATCGGGCGCGTAATACAGGCCGTACGGCGCGGCGGCTTCCGAGATCGCGAGGTTGCGCACGCCGGGCTGCACGGTCGCGGTGCGCGCGTAGGGATCGACTTCGACGATGCGCGTGAAGCGCGCCAGCGACAGCACGACGCCGAGCGCGATCGGCAACGCGCCGCCCGACAGGCTCGTGCCCGCGCCGCGCGGCACGATGGGCACTTCCATGCGGCGGCAGATCTGCACGATCCGCTGCACCTGCGATTCCGTTTCGGGCAGCGCGACCGCGAGCGGCAGGCGGCGGTACGCGGACAGGCCGTCGCATTCGTACGGCGCCGTGTCTTCGTCGCGGTACAACAGGCAGTGCGTCGGCAGCACGGCCATCAGCGCCTGCACGACTTCGCGCTGGCGCTGCGCGCGTGCCGCGCTCGACAGTTCGACGGGAGCGTTCATGGGGTCTCCTGCAGCAGGCGGCGCGGTGTCGCGCCGCCGTGTCAGCACGTGAAAATCTTGCCCGGATTCATCAGGTTGCGCGGATCGAGCGCAAGCTTGATCGCACGCATCGTGTCGATCGCGTTGTCGCCGTGCTCCTTCGGCAGGAAGCGCATCTTGTGCAGCCCGACGCCGTGCTCGCCCGTACAGGTGCCGCCGAGGCGCAGCGCACGCTCGACGATCCGGTCGTTGATGTGCTCGGCTTCGGCGATTTCCTCGGGCTTGTCGGGGTCGATCAGGATCGCGACGTGGAAATTGCCGTCGCCGACGTGGCCGACGATCGGGCAGGGCAGCGACGACGCGCGCAGGTCGATTTCGGTCTCCTCGACACACGCGGCGAGCTGCGAGATCGGCACGCACACGTCGGTCGTCACCGCGCGGCAGCCGGGTTTCAACTGCAGCATCGCGAAATACGCGTTGTGGCGGGCGGCCCAGAGCCGGCTGCGGTCTTCGGGGCGGGTTGCCCATTCGAAGCCCTGGCCGTTGTTCTGGCCGGCGAGCGCCTGGACGAGCTCGGCCTGTTCCTTCACGCCGGCCTCGGTGCCGTGGAATTCGAAGAACAGCGTCGGTGCTTCGGTCAGCGTCAGGTTCGAATGGCGGTTGATCGAGCGCACCGCGAGCGCATCGACGAATTCGACGCGCGCAATCGGCACGCCGATCTGGATCGTTTCGATCACGGTGCGCACCGCGTCGCCCATCGACGGGAACGTGCAGGTCGCGGCCGATACGGCTTCGGGTAGCGGATGCAGGCGCAGCGTGATCTCGGTGATCACGCCGAGCGTGCCTTCGGAGCCGACGAACAGGCGCGTGAGGTCGTAGCCGGCCGACGACTTGCGGGCGCGCGAGCCGGTTTTCACCACGCGGCCGTCGGCGAGCACGGCGGTCAGGCCGAGCACGTTCTCGCGCATCGTGCCGTAGCGCACGGCGTTGGTGCCCGACGCGCGCGTGGCGGTCATCCCGCCGATGCTCGCGTCGGCACCCGGGTCGATCGGGAAGAACAGGCCGGTGTCGCGCAGTGCTTCGTTGAGCGCCTTGCGCGTGATGCCCGGCTCGACCGTCACGGTCAGGTCTTCGGCGTTGATCGACAGCACGCGGTTCATTTCCGACAGGTCGAGCGAGACGCCGCCGCGCACCGCGAGCAGGTGGCCTTCGAGCGACGAGCCGGCGCCGTACGGGATCAGCGGGACGCTGTACAGCGAGCACAGCGACACGACTTCGCGCACGTCGTCCGCGCTGTGCGCGAACACGACGGCGTCGGGCAGTTGCGGGTCGAACGGCGACTCGTCGCGGCCGTGGTGGGCGCGGACGGCGTCGGCGGTCGACACGCGCTCGCCGAAGGCGGCGCGCAGCGCATCGAGCATGGCAGGGGGAAGGGGGCGGCGCGTGGCAGCCGGCTGGGCAGGGTGATTCACGTACGTCTCCTTGTCGATCCGGGTGGGCGCGTTGGCACCGGCCCGGCTCCCGTGCTGCAGGGTTTCGGTCCATTCTACGCTGTAACGCCCGCTGCGCCCGCCTCCGCGGGCTGCGATAATCGCGTTCGAACGCAACCGAGCCGCCGCGCGGCCACGCACCAGAGGACATTCGCATGGGCAACCGCTTGAGCAAGATCGCCACGCGCACGGGCGACGATGGCACCACCGGGCTCGGCGACGGCCGGCGCATCGGCAAGGACGACACGCGGATCGCCGCGATCGGCGACGTCGACGAACTGAACTCGAACCTCGGCGTGCTGCTCGCCGAAACGCTGCCGGACGAGATCCGCACGGCGCTCGTGACGATCCAGCACGACCTGTTCGATCTTGGCGGCGAACTGTGCATTCCCGGCCATACCGTGCTCGACGACACGCATCTCGCACGTCTCGACCGCTGGCTCGCCGACTACAACGCGACGCTGCCGCCGCTGAAGGAATTCATTCTGCCGGCCGGCTCGCGCGCGGCGTCGCTCGCGCACGTATGCCGAACCGTATGCCGCCGCGCGGAGCGTTCGATCGTCGCGCTCGGGCGGACCGAGACGCTCAACGATGCGCCGCGGCGCTACGTGAACCGGCTGTCGGACCTGCTGTTCGTGCTGGCGCGCGTGCTGAACCGCACCGACGGCGGATCGGACGTGCTGTGGGAGCGCGGCCGCGTCCGCTGACGGGTCGCCCCTTTGACGCACTGCGACAATTTGCCCGAGGGGGCGTCGGTTTTTAAAGAGGTATTGTGTGTACATGTTTAACGGAGAACGAACATGACCCACATCACCGCTGACCAGATGGCTCGCGTGAAGGCCACTGCCCCTGTCCTCGCCGTGCACGGCGCGACGATCACGAAGCACTTCTACCAGCGCATGTTCGCGCGCCATCCGGAACTGAAGAACCTGTTCAACCAGACGCACCAGAAGACGGGCAGCCAGCCGGAAACGCTCGCGAAGGCCGTCTACGCGTACGCGGCGAACATCGACAACCTCGGCGCGCTGGGCGGCGCCGTGACCAAGATCGCGCACAAGCACGCGAGCCTGAACATCCGCCCCGAGCATTACCCGATCGTCGGCGAGAACCTGCTTGCGTCGATCGTCGAAGTGCTGGGCGACGCGGTCGATGCCGAAACCCTCGAGGCATGGCGGGTCGCGTACGGCCAGCTCGCGCAGATCCTGATCGGCGTCGAGGCCGACCTGTACGCGGGCGCCGCGTGGAGCGGGTTCCGCCCGTTCAAGGTCGAGCGCAAGGTGCGCGAAAGCGACGAGATCACGTCGTTCTACCTGACGCCGGCCGACGGCGGCGCGGCGCCGACGTTCGAGCCCGGCCAGTACATCACGGTGAAGCGCTTCGTCGGCGACCTCGGCGTCGACCAGCCGCGCCAGTACAGCCTGTCCGACGCGCCGCACGGCAAGTGGCTGCGCATCTCGGTGAAGCGTGAAGCCGGCAAGCCGGAAGTCATTCCGGCCGGCAAGGTGTCGACGCTGATGCACGACGGCGTGGAAGAGGGCGCGATCGTCGAAGTGACCGCGCCGATGGGCGAATTCTCGCTGAAGCGTGGCGTCGAGACGCCGGTGGTGCTGATCTCCGGCGGCGTCGGCATCACGCCGATGATGTCGATGGCGTCGACGCTGATCGCCGAGGGCAGCCGGCGCGAAGTGCGGTTCGTCCACGCCTGCCGGTCGGGCGCGGTGCACGCGTTCCGCGACTGGCTGAACGATACGGTACGCGACCATGCGAATGTCAAGCGCACGGTGTTGTACGAACTGGTCGGCCCGAACGATCGCGCGGGCATCGAGCACGACCTGGAAGGGCGCCTCACGCCGGAACGCGTGCGGCAATACGCACTGGTACCGGACGCCGACTACTACATCTGCGGCCCGATCGGGTTCATGAAGGCGCAGCGTGACGCGCTCGTCGCGCTGGGCGTCGCGCCGGAACGCGTGAATACCGAGATATTCGGCTCGGGCGCGCTCGAGTGATGCATGGGCGGTGGGATTCCGGCCAATGAAAGAGCCCGGCGCGAGCCGGGCATTTTTGTTGCGCGCATAGCGCGTCAGGCGCGGAGCATCAGCGTCGCGTGATAGCGCCACACTTTCGGATCGGCACTGACGAGCGGCATGCCTTCATGGAGCGCCTGCGCGACCATTACGCGGTCGAACGGATCGGCGTGATCTGGAAAATCGGGCAACGCGGCGACACCTTCAACGTGATCGCTGCTGATCGGTAACTCCGCAAAACCGGCGAGCCGGAATGCCGAGCGTGCATCACGTGGGTGAACGGGCAGATTGCCTTTGCGGTATTTGATCGCGATTTCCCAGATGGACGCGGCGCTGACGTACAGCGTGTTCTCGGGATGCTCGATCAACGCCGCTGCGGTCGCCGAAAGTTGAGGTGCGCCTTCAGCCGCCCATAGTGCGATGTGCGTATCGAGCAGCAGCTTCACGGTGCGAGCCCCTGTTCCGAACTGGCATCGAAGTCGGCCGCGATCGATTCGTCACCGGCGTTGAATGCCTCGACGGTTGTCGGGATGTTCAGCCCGGCAAGCAATTGACGAGCGGCGCCGATTCGCTTCGGCGCCGCGTAAGGAACGATCCGCGCAACCGGATGACCATTGCGGGCGATCACGACTTCGGACTCGCGCCCCAATTCAAGCGCCTCGACGAGGCTTGAGAGCCGCGACTTGGCATCGTGCATGTTGACGGTCGGCATCGTCGCTCCCCTGGTTAGCTAGATAATGTTAGCTAGTCTAGCAGAGCGAAACGACGACCGCACGTTGGCCGCACGGCCAATCCGCCACAGGCGGGGTCATGCGGCCAGCCTGTTCGTGTCCGTCAGTTGCCGCTGCCGCGCGTGACGCGGCGCGCCTTCACCGATTCCGCGAGGCCTTCCAGCACCTTCACGCTGTCGTCCCATGCGATGCACGCGTCGGTGATGCTCTGGCCGTAGGTCAGCTCGCAGCCTTCCTTCAGGTCCTGGCGCCCCTCGACGAGATGCGACTCGATCATCACGCCGACGATGCGCTCGTCGCCGGCCGCGATCTGGCGGCCGATGTCCGCGCATACCGGGATCTGGTTCTCGTGCTTCTTCGAGCTGTTCGCGTGGCTCGCGTCGATCATCAGGCGCGCGGCGAGGCCGGCCTTGCCGATGTCCGCGCACGCGGCGTTCACGCTGTCCGCGTCGTAGTTCGGCGCCTTGCCGCCGCGCAGGATCACGTGGCAGTCCTCGTTGCCGGCCGTCGACACGATCGCCGAATGGCCGCCCTTCGTCACCGACAGGAAATGGTGCGGCTGCGAGGCGGCCTTGATCGCGTCGACCGCGATCTTCACGTTGCCGTCGGTGCCGTTCTTGAAGCCGACCGGGCACGACAGCCCCGACGCGAGCTCGCGGTGCACCTGCGATTCCGTCGTGCGCGCGCCGATCGCACCCCACGAGATCAGGTCGGCGATGTACTGCGGGCTGATCATGTCGAGGTATTCGGTCGCGGCCGGCAGCCCCATTTCGTTGATCTGCAGCAGCAGCTCGCGCGCGGTGCGCAGCCCTTCGTTGATCTTGAAGCTGTTGTCGAGGTGCGGATCGTTGATGAGGCCCTTCCAGCCGACCGTCGTGCGCGGCTTCTCGAAGTACACGCGCATCACGATTTCCAGTTCGCCCTTGAAGCGCTCGCGCTCCTTCACCAGCCGGCCCGCGTATTCGATCGCCGCCTTCGTGTCATGGATCGAGCACGGCCCGACGACGACGATCAGCCGGTCGTCCATCCCGTGCAGGATGCGGTGCATCGACTGGCGCGAGTTGTAGATCAGCTCGGACGCGGCTTCGGAGCACGCGAATTCGCGGATCAGGTGGGCGGGCGGCGTCAGTTCCTTGAGTTCGCGAATGCGGACGTCGTCGGTGTTGTGCGGGGGCATGCTGTTTCTCCTTGGTTCCGGGCGCGGTTCGGTCAGTGCGAGTACGCGTGCGGCAGATTCATCAATTCAAGCGATTCAGTGGTTTCGGTCGGGGCCGCGGGACCGCTGCGGCGGCGACCGGGGGCGAAGGGCGAAAAAAAACCGCCGGGTTCGCCGGCGGTTTTTTCGGGAATTTCGGTTGCGCTTTACGCGCCATCAACCCTCTCGATCCGCCAGCGGTCTGAGATACCAAAAAAAGTAAAAGTAAAACTTGGCGGACATGACGGAGATTCGGTTCGTCAAAAAAGTTGATTCGGAATTTATACCCCGTCGCCGGGCGGCTGGCAACCGGGAAACGTCGAAAATGCGGACATTCCGCGCGTTTTCTTCAAAATGCGCGGAATGTCTGCGCCGCGATGCGGTTATGCCGTACCGCCGACCGTCATCCTGTCGATCCGCAGGGTCGGCTGGCCGACGCCGACCGGCACGCTCTGGCCTTCCTTGCCGCACACGCCGACACCCGAGTCGAGCGACATGTCGTTGCCGATCATGCTCACGTCCTTCAGCGATTCCGGGCCGCTGCCGATCAGCGTCGCACCCTTCACCGGGTAGGTGATCTTGCCGTTCTCGATCATGTACGCCTCGGACGCCGAGAACACGAACTTGCCGTTCGTGATGTCGACCTGGCCGCCGCCGAAGTTCACCGCGTACAGGCCGTTCTTCACCGACGCGATGATTTCCTGCGGATCCTTGTCGCCGTTCAGCATGTACGTGTTGGTCATGCGCGGCATCGGCAGCGCTGCGTACGACTCGCGGCGCGCGTTGCCGGTCACCGGCATCTTCATCAGGCGGGCGTTCAGCGTGTCCTGGATGTAGCCCTTCAGGATGCCGTCCTCGATCAGCGTCGTGCACTGCGTCGGGTTGCCTTCGTCGTCGATGTTCAGCGAGCCGCGGCGGTTCGGCAGCGTGCCGTCGTCGACGACGGTCACGCCCTTCGCGGCGACCCGCTCGCCGATCCGGCCCGCGAATGCCGACGAACCCTTGCGGTTGAAGTCGCCTTCGAGACCGTGGCCGATCGCCTCGTGCAGCAGCACGCCCGGCCAGCCCGGCCCGAGCACGACCGTCATCGCGCCGGCCGGCGCGGGGCGGGCGTCGAGGTTCACGAGTGCCGCATGCACGGCGTCGTCGACGTAGCGCGACAGCACGTCGTCGGTGAAATAGCCGTAGTCGAAGCGACCGCCGCCGCCGCCGGAGCCGATCTCGCGGCGGCCGTTCTGCTCGGCGATCACCGTGACCGACACGCGCACGAGTGGGCGGATGTCGGCTGCGAGCGCGCCGTCGCTGCGGGCAACCAGCACGACGTCGTATTCGCCGGCGAGGCCTGCCATCACCTGCGTGATGCGCGGGTCGCGGCCGCGCGCCATCTGCTCGATGCGCTCGAGCAGCTTGACCTTGGCCGTTGCGTCGAGCGACGCGAGCGGATCGGACGGCAGGTACAGGTCGCGGCCCGAGATGCCCTTCAGCGACGATGCCGCCTTGATCTTCTGGCGGCCGCCGCCGGCCGCCGCGATTGCCTTGGTGGCCGCCGCGGCTTGCGCGATCGCTTCCGGCGACAGGTCGTCGGAATACGCGAACGCGGTGCGGTCGCCCGCGACCGCGCGCACGCCGACGCCCTGGTCGATGCTGAAGCTGCCCGATTTGACGATGCCTTCCTCGAGGCTCCACGCTTCGCTGCGGGTCGCCTGGAAGTACAGGTCCGCATAGTCGACGCGATGCGTGAAGATGTCGGCGATCGTGCGCGTGAGCAGGCTTTCGTCGAGGCCGTACGGCGTGAGCAGGATGTCCTTCGCCAGCGCGAGGTTGCGGATGCCGGGTTCGATGATGTTCATGCGGATATCGGGGTTTCTCAAAAAGTTGTCGGGTGCTTCTGGGCAGATGGGTTGGCCGCGCGGCGTTTCAAGCGGTGCGGCGGATTCAGGTCAGCACGCGGTGCCGCCACGCGGGCAGGCTCTGGCGCACGTCGGCGATGCGCTGCGGATCGATCCCGCCGAGCACGACGCTGGCACCGACGTCACGGACCGCGACGATCTCGCCCCACGGGTCGATCAGCATGCTGTGGCCCCAGGTGCGCCGGCCGTTCTCGTGCTTGCCGCCTTGCGCGGCCGCGAGCACGTAGCACTGGTTTTCGACGGCCCGCGCGCGCAGCAGCGTTTCCCAGTGCGCGCGGCCCGTCGTATACGTAAACGCCGACGGGACGACGATCAGCGCGCAGTCGCCCATCCTGCGATACAGCTCCGGAAAGCGGAGATCGTAACAGACCGACAGGCCGACCCGCCCGAACGGCGCGTCGAACGCGACGACCGCATCGCCCGCGCGGATCGTGCGCGCCTCGTCGAACGACTCGTCGCCTTTCTCGAAGTTGAACAGGTGGATCTTGTCGTAGCGCGCGGCTTCGTTGCCTGATGGATCGAACACGAGCGTCGTGTTGAGCACGCGATCGGGCTCCGGCGCCTTCAGCGGCAGCGTGCCGCCGATCACCCAGATGCCGTGGCGACGCGCGGCGTCCGCGAGGAAGCGCTGGACCGGGCCGTCCTGGTACGGTTCGGCGAGCGCGAGCTTGTCGGTGTCGCGGTGGCCCATGAAGCAGAAATACTCGGGCAGCAGCACGAGCTGCGCGCCTTCGCCGGCGGCTTCCGCGATCAGGCGGCGGGCTTCGGCGAGATTGCGCGCGACGTCCGGCGTGCTCACCATCTGCAGCGCGGCGACCTGGAAGGGCGTGGCGGAACGGGTGTGGTCGGTCATCGCAGGATCGGTTGCGTCATAAATGGGGTGCGGCCCGGCACCGTGCGCGATTCGACGCGCGGCTCAATGATTCGCCGCATCGGCCGGACCGTGATTCATCTTACCCTGATCGCCCCGCACCCGCTCGATGTGCGGGTGCGCCCACGAGCCGGTGATCGCGTAGTCGAGCGCGAACGCGCGCGACAGCGTCTCCGACAGCGCATAGTTCGCGGCCAGCACGCCGACGCCGAGCAGCGGGTTGATGATGGCCGCCCCGATCGCGGCGGCGCCCGCGCTGATCTTCGGTGCGACGTGCGCATGCAGGTCCTGCGTCTCGGCGCCGAGATCGACCGCGCCGCGCACGGAGACGTTCGCGGGCCCCGTCATCATCGAGAAGTCGTCGGTGCGGGCGATCCCGTTCGAGATCTGGCCGGTGCCGGTAATCTTGTCGAACGGCAGCCCCTTGCCGATCACGTCGCGGAAATTCAGCGTCAGGAAGCGCGCGAGGCTCTGCAGGCTCAGCACGCCGAGCAGTTTCGCCGCGCCCGGGTCGACCTTCAGGATCTGGCCGTGTTCGAGATCGATCGCGATCTGGCCGCCGAGTGACGGGAAGTCGAGCGCGGTCGGGCCGCCGCGCCAGCCGACCTTGCCGGTCACCGAGCCATGGCCGTTCGCCAGCGTGCGCGGCAGGCCGACGCGGTCGAGCAGCGCGCCCGCGTTGCCGATGTCGAGCTTGAAGTCGAACACGGTGCGGCGCGGTGCGTCGCTCTCGTCGGTGCCGCGGGCGAGCGCGCGGCGCGACGTGCGCCAGTTGCCGGTCGCCGTCAGCTTCGCGTCCGGGTTCGACAGCTCCAGTTTGTCGAGCTGCCAGACCGGCGTGCCGGCTTCATCGATATTGCGCGCGTTGACGACGAGGCGGCCGATGTCGTGGTTGCGCGCGACGACCTGGTCGACGATCAGGTCGATCGACGGTATCGGGCGGTCGGTCGGCGTCGGCAGGTTCATCGCGCGGCCGACGAGATCGTGCTGCGCGCTGTCGGGCACCACGAGCTTCGCGAGCCGCGCGTTCAGCACGCCGGCGCCGTTGTGGCCGCCGCCCGGCGCCCACGACAGGTAGCCCGACACCTGGTTCGACGCGATGTTCGCCTGCCACAGCTCGTCGATGTGCGAGGCGCCGACGATCACGTTTTCCCAGTTGCGCTTGAGCAGCTTCAGCGTGCCGAAATGGAGCGCGAAGCGCTTCGGCGCGAAGCTCGCGAAATCGACGCGCGGCGCGGCCTGCGGCTCCGGCGCGCGCGGCGTGTCGGACTTCAGCGTATGGGCAAGCGCGAGCCACGCATCGGCGTCCAGTTCGTTGACGTCGACGGCCGCGCTCACGCCGTCCTGCGGCATGTCGGGCATCCGGTGGATGCCCATCGCGCCGCGCACCGCGCGCAGCGGCTGGCCGCGCGTCGCGTCGAGCAGGTAGGTCGCGGACACGGGGCCGAGCGTCAGGTCGGCGTGCTCGAGGCGCTTGCCGTCCGCTTGCGGCGCCGGCTGCAGCGTGAAGTTGAACGGCATCGGCGTGCCGGCCGCCTTCGCGAACGGCGCGGGGAAATTCAGCGCGACGCCGGTCAGGTCGGAATGCGCGCTGATGTCGGGCAGGCGGCCCGGCGCGCCGCGTACGGCGACCTTGTACGGCGCGTCGCCGACCACGTGCTCGAGCAGCGCGGCGGCCGGGCCGTGCAGGTTCAGGCCGCGCGCGGCGTCGAGTGCGAGCCGGCCGTCGACGTCCACCGTGTAGGGCCCGTGCGACTGGAAGTTGCCGTTCGCGCGCACCGGGCCGCCGAGGAAGCGCCCCGAGAGTTCGTGCAGCGATGCGCCGGCCTCGGTGAACCGGACACTGCCGCGCAGTGCGGACAGCGGCGGCACGCCGCTGGTCGTCAGCGTGTTGCCGCCGAATGCGAGCGCGCCTTCGACGTGCGTGTGCGGATGCGCGACGTGCTGCGGAATCGTGATCTTGAGCCCGAGCGACGCGGGCCCCTGCGCGTCGATCCGCTGGCCGATGTGCCCGCTCATCGTGCCGAGCGAGCTGTTGTCCGCGTAGTCGATCAGGTCGGCGAGCGGGCCCTGCGCATGGCCGTCGATGATCAGCGGCGAGTGGCTCGGATTGCCGAGATCGTCGATGCGGCCCGCGACCTTCGTCAGTGCGACGCGCTTGTAGTGTGCGCGGTGGATGTCGAAGCGCAGCTTGTTCTGCGCGAGTTCGAATACGCCGTCGATCCCGTCGAGCGCCGGCCAGATGCTCGGCGTGCCGTTCGCGAGCTTGCGCGGCGGGTACGGCGTCGGTTCGAAGCGGCCGCCGGTGAACGGCGCGACGATGTGGAACACGCCGGCGTCCGGCTCGTGTTCGAACGGGAATTTCTCGAGCGGGCCACGGGCGACGATCGATGCGCCCTTGGCCACCTGGCCGTCCTGCAGTGCGTGGCCGAGATAGTCGCGCAGGTGCTCGGACATCCCGGTCGGGAGGTAGCGTGGAATGCGCGCCACCGACGCCCGGGCGAAATCGGCGCGCAGGTCGAGCGAGCCGCGGCCGTGGCCGGGGTTCGTGTACGAGCCCGACACCGCGATTTCGGCATCGGGGTTCGACACGAACAGGTCGGGCAGCGACACGTCGACGCGCGCGTGCTTGTCGCCGGGCGCGGGCGTGATCGTCCATTTGGCATTGCCGCGCAGCCGGTCGAACGTCAGGCGCGGCTCGTCGAATTCGCCGGGCACCGTGACGGCTGCATTGACCGTGTCGAAATGCGCGGAGCCGCCTGTCTCGTTCGCGTCGACGCGGCCCCACAGGTTCTCGACACCCGGCCAGCCGGCGCGCGGGTGGCCGCGCGGCGAGAGCCCGGGCGGCGGCTCCTGCGCGGCGAAGCTGATGCCTTGCAGGTCGCCGAGGAAGCGGTAGCGCACGATCGGCGCCGCGCCCATGCGCCGCTCCTCGTCGGCGAGGTCCGCGTGTGCGGGTTTCGCGCGCTCGACCTCGATGTGATAGTTCGACACCATCCCGCGCGGGTCGAGCTTGATCAGCTCGTTGCGCAGGCGTGCCGGCAGCGGCAGCCCGCGGATGAATTCGCTGAGGATGCCGAGATCGACGCGGTCGCCGACCACGCTCAGCAACTGCCCCTGGTTCACGGTCGGCACGCGGTAGCGGGCCGTCAGCGTCGACAGCGCGAGCGAGCGGGCGAGCGGCGTGCCGTCCGGCAGCGGCGGCTGGCCGAGCTCCGCGTTGAAGCGCGTCAGGTGCAGCGTGTAGTCGTGGCCGGCGTCGAGCTGCATGTCCCAGCCGAAGCCGACCGTCGGCACGTCGAGCCGCGGCTGCGTCGGGCGCACGCGCAGCGCGACGTCCGCGCCCTGCAGGTCGCCGCCCGCCGAATGCAGGTGGCCGTCGCCGAAGGTGGCCCAGATCGCGTTGTCGATCCGGCCCGCGTGGATCGTGAGCGGCATGTCGAGGTAGCGCGCGAGCGTCTGCAGGTCGACCGGGCCCGTCGACAGGTACGCGTCGCCCGTCCAGTTCGCCGGCTTGCCGACCGGCGCGAGCGGCTTGTGCCTGAAGCGCGCACGGAAGTCGAGCGGGCCGAGCAGCAGCGTGCCGTTCGCGGGCGCCTGCAGCGCGGCCTTGTGCACGCGGCCGGCATTGAGCACCGCGATCCGGATGCCCGACAGCACGAGCTCCGGCGCGTCATGCTGCGCGTCGCGCCAGCGCAGCGTGCCGCCGCGCAGCACGATCGCCTCCTGTTTCAGCAGCCACGTGCCGAACGTGTCGTTGCCGCCGTGGGTGGTCGCCACGCCGACGCCCGCGATGCTCAGCGAGCCGTCGGCGGCACGCGCGACGACCAGGTCGGGCTGGTCGACGATCAGGCTCGACAGTGCGGGCGACAGCCGCAGCAGCGACATCCACGACAGCGCGGCCGTCGCATGCGGCACCGACAGCGCGACCTTGCCGTCACGGCCGCGGATCGTCAGGTTCGTAAGTTCGACGCCCGGCTGCATGCCGGACCAGTTCGGGGAAAGCTTGCCGATCGAAAGCTGCGCGTGGAGCTTGTCGGACACCGCGCGTTCGATGCGCGGGCGGAATTCGTCGATGCGGGGCAGCAGGACGTACCGCAGCCCGAGGAACGTGCCCGCAGCGACGAAGTAGGTGCCGATCCCGACTGCCAGCGTCACTTTGAACACGCGACGCAAGACCGGATGATCGTGCTTCGGAGGTCCCGCTTCGGGCGCAGCTACGGCGGATTCCTGACGGTCGGGCATGCGGCGGACGGGCGGCGATATGGTAGTTTTGCAGACTGACGTAGAAATGTATCACACGGGTTCGTGCCGGCGGCCGTTGCGGCAGCGTGGCACGGGCTTTCCGGCGCGCGGTTTGGCGACGGGCGCACCCGCCCCGCGACGCCGCGCCGAGTCCATGGAGCCGGTCGGGAGCGGGGCGCGCGTGCGCTTCCCGTGCCGGCCGGCCGTTCCGCCAGGCCCGCTTCTCGATGACCGACGCTTCCGCCCTGATCTGCACGTCCTATTCCCGTTACCTGGCCCGCGCGGCCGCCGCGCGACCCGCGCTGGTCGACCAGGTCGCTGCGTGGGTTGCCGCGCCGCTCGGTCGCGCGCAGCTCGACGCGCGCCTCACCGAACTGCTCGCGACGCCGGCCGGCACGGCCGCGCCGACCGAGGAGCAACTGAAGCGCGCACTGCGGCAACTGCGCGCCGAGGTGTTCGGCGCGGTGGCGGAGCGTGACCTGCGCGGGGTGGCGGACGTCGCCGAAGTGACGGGCGCGATGACCGATCTCGCGGAAGTGGCCGTGCAGCGCTCGCTCGCGCTGCTGTCGGCCGAGCTCGAGGCGCTGTACGGCGAGCCGCGCGGTGCCGACGGCCAGCGCGTCGTGCTCGGCGTGGTCGGGATGGGCAAGCTCGGCGGCCGTGAGTTGAACGTGTCGTCGGACATCGACCTGATCTTCGTCTACGAGGACGACGGCGAGACGACCGGCGGCGCGCGTTCGCCGCTGTCCACGCAGGAATACTTCACGCGGCTCGGCCGGCGGCTGATCGGCGTGTTGTCGGAAGTCACCGCCGACGGCTACGTGTTTCGCGTCGACATGCGGCTGCGTCCGAACGGCGATTCGGGGCCGCTCGTCTGCAGCCTCGGCATGCTCGAGGAATATTTCTACGTGCAGGGCCGCGAGTGGGAGCGCTATGCGTGGATCAAGGGGCGGCTCGTGTCGGAAGGCGACAGCGACGCGGCGCAACGGCTGGCGTCGCAGCTCGAGTCGATCGTCAAGCCGTTCGTGTACCGCCGCTACCTCGACTTCGGCGTGATCGGCGCGATCCGCTCGCTGCACCAGCAGATCCGGCAGGAAGCCGCGCGCCGCGCGTCGATGCGGCCCGACAAGGCCGACGACATCAAGCTCGGGCGCGGCGGGATCCGCGAGATCGAATTCAGTGCGCAGGTGTTCCAGCTGATCCGCGGCGGCCAGGATGCGGAATTCCGCGTGCGGCCGACGCTTGCGGTGCTGCGCCATGCGCAGGCGCGCGGGCTGATCGGCGAGGATGTGCGTGCGCGCCTGACCGAAGCCTACAACTTCCTGCGCACGCTCGAGCACCGGCTGCAGTACCGCAACGACGCGCAGACGCACGCGATGCCGGTCGAGCCGGACGAACGCGCGGCGCTGGCCGCGTCGCTGGGCTTTGCCGACTATGCGGCGCTGATGACGGTGCTGGACGGCCACCGCACGTTCGTCGAAGCGCAGTTCGACCAGATTTTTGCCGACAAGGCGAGCGGCGCGCCCTGCGCGGCCGGCGACGACACGGCCGCCGCGTGGATCTGGAGCGGCGCGCTGGCCGACGACGGCGAGGACGACGCGCTGGTCGCGCGTCTCGACGGCCTCGGCTTTACGGATCCGGCCACCGTGCTCGCCCGGCTGCGCGCGATCTGGCAGTCGTCGCGCTACACGGGCCTGCCGGAAAAGAGCCGGCAGCGCTTCGACAGCGTCGCGCAGCGGGCGCTCGACGCCGCGCCGAACATCGACGCGGCGCGCCGTGACGACACGATCGTGCGCCTGTTCGACCTGCTCGAGACGGTCAGCCGGCGCGGTGTCTATCTCGCGCTGCTGACCGAATATCCGGCTGCACTCGACCGCGTGCTGTCGGTGCTCGGTGCGACGCGCTGGGGCGGCGGCTACCTGATCCGCCATCCGCAACTGCTCGACGAACTGCTCGACGACGAGGCGATCGCGAGCCCGTTCGACTGGCCCGCGTTCAAGGACGCACTGCGCGCGCGACTCGCCGCGGCCGACGGCCCCGAGCAACAGATGGACCTGCTGCGGCACGCCCAGCACGCGGAGGTGTTCCGGATCCTGCTGATCGATCTGGCCGGGCAACTGTCGGTCGAGCACGTGAGCGACCGGCTGTCCGAGCTGGCCGACGCGGTGCTCGACGTGACGATCGAAGTCGTCTGGTCGCAGCTCGCGAAGCGCCATCGCGACGTGCCGAAGTTCGCGGTGATCGCGTACGGCAAGCTGGGCGGCAAGGAGCTCGGCTACGCGTCGGATCTCGACCTGATCTTCCTGTACGACGACGCTGACGAGCGCTCGGCGGACGTCTACACGACCTTCACGCGGCGCCTGATCACGTGGCTCACCACGGCGACCGGGGCGGGCGCGCTGTTCGACATCGACCTGCGGCTGCGGCCGAACGGCGAGGCCGGGCTGCTCGTCACTGATCTCGACGCGTTCCGTCGCTACCAGCTGCGCGAGGGCGACGCGGCGAATACCGCGTGGGTCTGGGAGCACCAGGCGCTGACGCGTGCCCGCTACAGCGCGGGCGACGCGCAGATCGGCGCGGACTTCGAGGCGATCCGCCAGCAGGTGCTGACGACGCCGCGCGACGGCGGCGTGCTCGCGAAGGAAATCGTCGACATGCGCGGCAAGGTGTTCGCCGGCCACCCGAACCAGACCGAGCTGTTCGACCTGAAGCACGATCGCGGCGGGATGGTCGACATCGAGTTCATCGTCCAGTACTGGGTGCTGCTGCACGCGTCGAGCGACGCCGAGCTGATCCGCAACACGGGCAACATCGCGCTGCTGCGCGAGGTCGCACGCTTCGGGCTGATGGGCGAGGACGAGGCCGAGCGCGTCGGGGCGGCGTACCGGAAGTACCGGAAGCTGCAGCACAAGCTGCGGCTCGACGGGATGGAGAAGGCGCGGGTCGATCCGGCCGTGGTGGCTGACGAGCGGGCGGCCGTGACGGCGCTGTGGGAGCGCGTGTTCGGGGCGGTTGAAACGGACAGTTGAAACGGCCGTTCGATGCGGGGGCAGGGCGGACACGATCGTGCTGCCCGCCGTGCCAAAAAGAAGACCGGCGCGTGCGCCGGTCTTTTTGCATTCGACGAACGGATAACGGGGGGCCGGCGTCAGGCGGCCAGCATTTCCTTCGCGTGCTTGCGCGTCGTGGCCGTGATCTCGAGCCCGCCGAGCATCCGCGCGACTTCCTCGATCCGGTTGGCGCGGTCGAGTGCGACGACGGTCGACACCGTACCGCCACGGTCGTCGGCGCCTTTTGCGACCTGGTAGTGGTGATCGCCGCGCGCGGCGACCTGCGGCAGGTGCGTCACGCACAGCACCTGGCGATCGCGCCCGAGCTGGTGCAGCAGGCGGCCGACCACTTCGGCGACGCCGCCGCCGATCCCCGTATCGACTTCGTCGAAGATCAGCGTCGGCGTCGGGCTTGCCGCGCTGGCGATCACCGCGAGCGCGAGGCTGATCCGCGCGAGCTCGCCGCCCGACGCAACCTTCGCGAGCGGCCGCAGCGGCACGCCGGGGTGCCCGGCGACCCGGAATTCGACCTGTTCGAGCCCGTGCGGACCGCCGTCGGCGAGCGGCACGAGCGCGACTTCGAAGCTCCCGCCCGCCATCGACAGTTCCTGCATGCCGGCCGTGACGGCCGTGCCGAGCGCCTTGGCGGCCTGCGCGCGTGCCTTGGACAGGTGCTTGGCGTCGGCGAGATAGGCTTCCCGCGCCTTGGCCTGCACTGCCTCGAGCGCGCCGAGATCGGCCGCCGCGTCGAGTGCGGCGAGCTGCGCGCGGCGTGCCGCGTGTTCTTCGTGCAGCGTGTCGGGCGGCAAGCGGAACTTGCGGGCGGTCGAGTGCAGCGCATCGAGGCGCGTTTCGACCTGCGCGAGCCGTTCGGGATCGAGATCGACGCGCTGCGCATAGTGCGACAGCGAATAGACGGCTTCCTGCAGCTGGATCTCGGCCGGTTCGAGCGACGCGAGCGCGTCGCCGAGCGAGGTGTCGTAGTCGGCGAGGCTGCGCAGCTTCGACACGATCGCGCCGAGCTGCGCGAGCATCGCGTCGTCGGACTCGGACAGCGCGTTGAGCGCACCGCGCACGCCTTCGATCAGGTTTGCCGAATGCGACAGGCGCTTGTGCTCGTTGCTGACTTCGTCCCATTCGCCGGCTTGCGGCGCGAGCTTGTCGAGTTCGGCGAGCTGCCAGGCGAGCTTTTCCCGTTCGAGCTGCAGCTCGCGCTCATGCGCTTTTGCAGCCTCGATCGCCTGCGTCGCGTCGCGCCACACGCGCCATGCGCGCGCGACGTTCGCGGCATCGGCGACGAGCCCCGCGTGCGTATCGAACAGCTCGCGCTGCGCATCCGGCCGCATCAGCAGCTGGTGCGCATGCTGGCCGTGGATGTCGACGAGCATTTCGCCGAGCTCGCGCAGTTGCGCGAGCGTCGCGCTGGTGCCGTTGATGAACGCGCGCGACCGGCCGTTCGCGTCGATCACGCGGCGCAGCATCACGGTGTCCTCGGTGTCGAACGCATGTTCGTCGAGCCAGCGCGCGACGCGGTCGTGCGGCGTGAATTCGGCGGTGATGTCGGCGCGGCCGCAGGCGGTGCGCACGACGCTGGCGTCGGCACGTTCGCCGAGCGCGAGGGCAAGGGCATCGATCAGGATCGATTTCCCGGCGCCGGTTTCACCGGAAAAGACGGAAAAGCCGCTGTCGAATTCGAGATCGAGCGCGGCGACGATGACGAAGTCGCGGATCGAGAGGTGGCGGAGCATGGTGTCGGGCGGAGTGGCGTCAGGACGCCTTGTCGTCTTCGTTCGAGGCGTGTTCGTTCCAGTGCAGCTTCTTGCGCAGCGTCGCGTAGTAGCTGTAGCCGATCGGGTGCAGGAACGGCACCGTATGCTTCGAGCGGCGCACCTCGATCGTGTCGTTCAGTTCGAGCGCGGTGAACGACTGCATGTCGAAGTTCACGTTGACGTCGCGGCCGCCGACGATCTGGATCGCGATTTTCGAATCGTCGGGCAGCACGATCGGCCGGTTCGACAGCGCATGCGGCGCGATCGGCACGAGCACGATGCCCGCCAGCTGCGGATGGAGGATCGGGCCGGCCGACGACAGCGCATAAGCGGTCGAACCGGTCGGCGTGGCGACGATCAGGCCGTCCGAACGCTGGTTGTACATGTACCGGCCGTCGACCGAAGCGCGCAGCTCGACCATCCCGGAGAAGCCGCTGCGGTTCACGACGACGTCGTTGAAGGCGATCGCGTGGTAGATCGGTTCGCCGTCGCGCATGATCCGCGCTTCGAGCAGCGCGCGCTCCTCGCGCTCGAACTTGCCCGACAGGATCACCGGGACGAGCGCCTGCATGTCGGCCGCCGCGATATCGGTGATGAAGCCGAGCCGCCCGTGGTTGATCCCGATCAGCGGTGTCTTGTACGGCGCGAGCTGACGGCCGATGCCGAGCATCGTCCCGTCGCCGCCCAGCACGACCGCCACATCGGCACGCGCCCCGATTTCGGCCGGGGTCAGCGCCGGGTAGCCGGTGATGCCGATCTCGCGCGCGGTCTCGGCTTCGAAGACGACCTCGAAGCCCCGCTTGGCGATGCAGGCGGCCAGCGTGGCGAGCGGCTCGGCGATGTTCGGCGTGTTGCTCCGACCGACGAGCGCGACAGTGTTGAACAGATTACCGGTTTTCATGCCGGCATTACACCATAGCTCGTTGACGAAAAGAACCGGCTGTGCGCAGTCGGGGCCGGATCGGGCCGGCCCGCGCAACGGTAGCCGACGCCACTCGCCGCGGTCGCGCGGTTGCGCTAAAATTTTCCACCATGCTAGATCCTCGCGCACGAACCCTCCTGAAAACCCTGATCGAACGGTATATCGCCGACGGTCAGCCAGTCGGATCGCGCACGTTGTCCCGTTACTCCGGGCTCGAGCTGAGCCCGGCAACGATCCGCAACGTGATGTCCGACCTGGAGGAGCTCGGCCTCGTGTCGAGCCCGCACACGTCGGCCGGCCGCGTGCCGACGCCGCGCGGCTACCGGCTGTTCGTCGACACGATGCTGACGGTCGAGGCGCCGATCGACGCCGAAGCCGTGGCGCGGCAGGTGCAGAACACGCTGCAGGCGGGCGAGCCGCAGCAGCGGGTCGTGGCGGCCGCCGCGAGCGTGCTGTCGAACCTGTCGCAGTTCGCGGGCGTGGTGCTGACGCCGCGCCGCAGCCACGTGTTCAAGCAGATCGAGTTCATGCGCCTGTCGGACAAGCGCATCCTGCTGATCATCGTCACGCCCGAGGGCGACGTGCAGAACCGGATGCTCGCGACGCCGCGCGATTACTCGCCGTCGCAACTGACCGAGGCGTCCAACTACATCAACGCGCATTTCGCCGGACTGTCGTTCGACGAGGTGCGCCGCCGCCTGCGCGACGAGATCGACCAGTTGCGCGGCGACATGACCGCGCTGATGCACGCCGCCGTGACGGCCAGCACCGAGGTGCCCGACACCGAGGACACCGTGCTGATTTCCGGCGAGCGCAACCTGCTCGAAGTGGCGGATCTCTCGTCCGACATGGCGCGGCTGCGCAAGCTGTTCGACGTATTCGACCAAAAGACGGGCCTCCTGCAACTGCTCGACGTGTCGAGCCACGCCCAGGGCGTGCAGATCTTCATTGGCGGCGAATCGACGCTCGTGCCGATCGAGGAAATGAGCGTCGTTACCGCGCCTTACGAGGTGAACGGGCAGATCGTCGGCACGCTCGGCGTGATCGGCCCGACCCGCATGGCGTACAACCGCGTGATACCGATCGTCGACATCACCGCGCGCCTGCTGTCGCTCACGCTGAGCCAGCAGTAGCCTGCCGTCGCCGGCCCGATCCTGCCCCGTCATCGTGCCGCGGCACCGCGTGTGCAGGCAGTCGGCCGAACGGCCAGCCGACCGGCGCGGAGCGGCCCGCTATAATTGAGAGCCGTCCGGTCCCGTGCCCCGAGCACGTAATTGCCCATGCGTTTCGATCTTGAGCCGCCTTCGAGCACCGCGGCTGCCCATCGCATCGGTGTGCTGCTGATCAATCTCGGCACGCCCGACGCCCCGACACCGCGTGCGGTGCGGCGCTACCTGGCCGAATTCCTGTCGGATCCGCGGGTCGTCGAGATTCCGCAGGCCGTCTGGCAGGTGCTGCTGCGCACGCTGATCCTGCCGCTGCGCGGCCGCGCGTCCGCGAAGAAATACGCGGCGGTCTGGATGCCCGAGGGCTCGCCGCTGCGCGTGTACACGGAGCGCCAGACCGACAGCGTGCGGCATCTGCTCACGTCGAACGGCTATCACGTGATGGTCGACTACGCGATGCGCTACGGCAGCCCGAACATTTCGCACGCGCTCGCGCAGTTCAAGCGTGCGGGCGTCGAGCGCGTGCTGCTGATGCCGATGTATCCGCAATACTCGGCGTCGACCACGGCCACGGCCTTCGACGCCGCATTCGACGCGCTCGCGCGCATGCGCAACCAGCCCGAGGTGCGCACGGTGCGGCACTACGCCGACCATCCGGCCTATATCCATGCGCTGGCCGAGCAGGTGCGCCAGTATTGGGCGCAGCACGGCCGGCCCGACTTCGCGGCCGGCGACAAGCTCGTGCTGAGCTTCCACGGCGTGCCGAAGCGCACGCTCGACCTCGGCGACCCCTATCACGACCAGTGCCAGCAGACGGGTGCGTTGCTGATGGCCGCGCTCGGGCTGTCGACGACCGAATGCCGTGTCACGTTCCAGTCGCGTTTCGGCAAGGCCGAATGGTTGCAGCCTTACACCGCGCCGACGCTGCGCGAGTTTGGCGAGGCCGGCGTGCGGCGGGCCGACGTGTTCTGTCCCGGTTTCACGGCCGACTGCCTGGAGACGATCGAGGAGATCGGCATGGAAGTGCGTGACGAATTCCTCGCCGGCGGCGGCAAGGCGTTCCACCGCATTCCGTGCCTGAATGGCGCGTCCGCGTGGATCGGTGCGCTCGGCGAGATCGTCGCCGAGAATCTGCAGGGCTGGCCGGTCAGGGCCGCACAGCCCGAAACGGTGGGTTGAGATGAAACGACCCCCACGCTCACTTCGTTCACTGCCCCCCGAGGGGGCGGTCAGCCTCCTTGGGGCGGCCCGGCGGAGGCTGCGATGAATTACAAGATTTCGACCGAACCGGGCGCGAAGCTGCGCATCGACAAATGGCTGTGGGCGGCCCGGTTCTTCAAGACGCGCTCGCTCGCGACCGATGCGGTCGACAAGGGGCACGTGACGATTGGCGGCGCGGCGGTCAAGCCGGCGAAGGACGTGCGCGTGGGCGACGAGGTCGAGATTGCGATCGACGGCATCGTCTGGCACATTGCCGTGCTCGGCGTGTGCGACGTGCGCGGGCCGGCGAGCGTCGCGCAGACGCTTTATGCGGAAACGGAAGCGGGGCGGGCCGCACGGCTCGCCGAACTGGAGCGGCGCCGCACGTATCGTGAGCCGGCAGCCGAATTGCACGGCCGGCCGACGAAGCGCGACCGGCGCATCATCGACAGATTTTCTGGTGGGAGCTGAACATCTGGTCGAACGTCGCCCGCGCGCTTCCGTATTCGGTCGTGCGGTCGGTGACGGCTCCCGACAGGCAGATGGTGGTGGTGCCGGCAATGAGTACCAGCGCGACCACCGAGATCGCAAACGTCAGTTTCATGGTACTCCCCTCGAGAAGAAGGGTGAAAACGGCGCCAGGTGGATGTCAGGCGGCGGTCAGCTAGGGGTAAACATGCTTTTCCGACGCTTGAGTGGAGTGTAGTGCAGCGGGCCTGTGCCAAGCTAGTACTTGCCAGGTAAGCGTTGTTACCGCCCGTTTCGCCCGATCTGGCGGACTATGCGGCCGATGCCCCGGCGTGACGCGCGGTTGTTTCGCGGTATTGGAGAATGCCGGCGGATAACCCTCTTGAAATCGCAGTTTTCACCCTTATTTGCACCAGCAATGTGCGGTGCCACCGGATATACGGTCCGGCGGTTGCCGATTTGGCTTCAACCTCTAATCGACTTTCAGCGACATGGAAAACACGCAAGAGAACCCGGCATCCCAATCGGCCGAAGATATCGGCAGCGAGAAGCAGGCGGCGCAAGGCGCTGCTCCCGCCGCCGAAGCAGCCGACGCGGCGCTCGCGGAGGCTCAAGCCAAGGTCGCCGAGCTGCAGGAGAGCTTCCTGCGGGCGAAGGCCGAGACCGAGAACGTCCGCCGCCGCGCGCAGGACGACGTCTCGAAGGCACACAAGTTCGCGATCGAGAGCTTTGCGGAGCACCTGCTGCCCGTGCTGGACAGCCTGGAAGCGGCCGTCAACGATACATCCGGCGACATCACGAAGGTGCGCGAAGGCGTCGAGCTGACGCTGCGCCAGCTGACGAGCGCGCTCGAGAAGGGCCGCGTCGTCGCGCTGAACCCGGTCGGCGAGAAGTTCGATCCGCACCAGCACCAGGCCATTTCGATGGTGCCGGCCGACCAGGAGCCGAATACCGTCGTCACCGTGCTGCAAAAGGGCTACACGATCGCCGACCGCGTGCTGCGTCCGGCGCTCGTCACCGTCGCGCAGCCGAAGTAAGGCCGTCGCGATGCTGCCAGCCGGCGTCGATCCGGCCGCGTTCGACGCGTTCGACATGCAGGCGCTGGACGCCGGCACGTTCGACGCGGCGATCGACGGCGCGGGTGATGCGCTCGCGGTGGTGTTCTTCTGGGGCGTCGACTGCTTCAACTGCGAGATCGCGAAGAAGGCGATGCTCGCCCAGCCCGACGCGATCCGCGCGCTGGTCCTGAAGTGGTTCCATTGCAACGTGTACGAACACCACCAGCTGGGGCGCCGCTTCGGGCTGCACGGCGTGCCGACATGGTTCTTCTTCCACCGCGGCAGGCGGCTCGGCCGCGCGACGGGCTGGCATGGCCTCGCGCAGTTCCAGGCAGCGGTGTCGGCGGCACGCGCGAAGATCGCTGCTGCAGGCGGCGATCCGCTAGCCGGCGGCGATTGAAAAAATTTAATATCCGCATCGATCGTCGGGTCTTGAAAACGGATCGGACGGACGCATTTCGGGAACAGAGTTGAATTCTGGCGCGCGAAACTGCCCCAAAACGCGGGGTTTTGCGCAGCAAACAAGCATTTCTGGAGATTAGGAAAAATGGGAAAGATCATCGGTATTGACCTCGGCACCACGAACTCGTGCGTTGCCATCATGGAAGGCAACCAGGTCAAGGTCATCGAGAACTCGGAAGGCGCGCGCACCACGCCGTCGATCATCGCCTACATGGACGACAACGAAGTGCTCGTCGGTGCGCCGGCCAAGCGTCAGTCGGTGACCAACCCGAAGAACACGCTGTTCGCGGTGAAGCGCCTGATCGGCCGCCGCTTCGAAGAGAAGGAAGTCCAGAAGGACATCGGCCTGATGCCGTACACCATCATCAAGGCCGACAACGGCGATGCATGGGTCGAAGCGCACGGCGAAAAGCTCGCGCCGCCGCAGGTTTCGGCGGAAGTGCTGCGCAAGATGAAGAAGACGGCCGAAGACTACCTCGGCGAGCCGGTCACGGAAGCCGTGATCACGGTGCCGGCGTACTTCAACGACAGCCAGCGCCAGGCAACCAAGGACGCCGGCCGCATCGCGGGCCTCGAAGTCAAGCGGATCATCAACGAGCCGACCGCGGCTGCGCTCGCGTTCGGCCTCGACAAGGCCGAGAAGGGCGACCGCAAGATCGCCGTGTATGACCTCGGCGGCGGTACGTTCGACGTGTCGATCATCGAAATCGCGGACGTCGACGGTGAAATGCAGTTCGAAGTGCTGTCGACCAACGGCGACACGTTCCTCGGCGGCGAAGACTTCGACCAGCGCATCATCGATTACATCATCGGCGAGTTCAAGAAGGAGCAGGGCGTCGACCTGTCGAAGGACGTGCTCGCGCTGCAGCGCCTGAAGGAAGCCGCTGAAAAGGCGAAGATCGAGCTGTCGTCGAGCCAGCAGACCGAAATCAACCTGCCGTACATCACGGCGGACGCGTCGGGCCCGAAGCACTTGAACCTGAAGATCACCCGCGCGAAGCTGGAAGCGCTGGTGGAAGACCTCGTCGAGCGCACGATCGAACCGTGCCGCATCGCGATCAAGGACGCAGGCGTCAAGGTGTCGGACATCGACGACGTGATCCTGGTCGGCGGCCAGACGCGTATGCCGAAGGTGCTGGAGAAGGTGAAGGAGTTCTTCGGCAAGGATCCGCGCCGTGACGTGAACCCGGACGAAGCCGTCGCAGTCGGCGCGGCGATCCAGGGCCAGGTCCTGTCGGGCGACCGCAAGGACGTGCTGCTGCTCGACGTGACCCCGCTGTCGCTCGGCATCGAGACGCTCGGCGGCGTGATGACGAAGATGATCAGCAAGAACACGACGATCCCGACGAAGCACGCTCAGGTGTACTCGACGGCGGACGACAACCAGGGCGCCGTGACGATCAAGGTGTTCCAGGGTGAACGCGAAATGGCAGCCGGCAACAAGCTGCTCGGCGAGTTCAACCTCGAAGGCATCCCGCCGGCACCGCGCGGCGTGCCGCAGATCGAAGTGACCTTCGACATCGACGCGAACGGCATCCTGCACGTCGGCGCGAAGGACAAGGCGACCGGCAAGGAAAACAAGATCACGATCAAGGCGAACTCGGGTCTGTCCGAGGCTGAAATCGACCAGATGATCAAGGACGCGGAAGCGAACGCAGCGGAAGATCACAAGCTGCGCGAGCTGGCTGATTCGCGCAACCAGGGCGACGCGCTGGTCCACAGCACGAAGAAGGCGCTGACCGAGTACGGCGACAAGCTGGACGCGGGCGAGAAGGAAGCCATCGAAGCGTCGCTGAAGTCGCTCGAGGAAGCGCTGAAGGACGCGTCGGCCGACAAGGCTGCGATCGACGCGAAGGTCGAGGAGCTCGGCAAGGTGTCGCAGAAGCTCGGCGAAAAGATGTACGCCGACATGCAGGCTCAACAAGCAGGTGCGGCCGGCGCAGCGGGTGCAGCGGAAGGCGCGGCCCACGCGGGTGGCGCGCAGCAGGCTGCCGACGATGTCGTCGACGCCGAGTTCAAGGAAGTGAAGAAGGACTAAGCCGGGTTGCCCCGGTGCCGCACGCCGCGCGCGCAACCCGCGCGCGGCGCGGCTGACGGGTTGGCTGACAAGCGGTCTGTCTTTCCTTCCGGATGGCCGGATCGACTCCACGCCTGGCGGGCTTCGCGGCCCTCCGGGCACATTTGTTTTTTGGCGGGTGCTGCACGAGCCGTCCGCGGACGGGCGCAGCGCCAGACGAGTCGAGAGACTTTACTGCAGGCGAAAGGAGCCGTCGCGTGCGCGATGCGTGGCGGCACAGTGAATCGATATGGCGAAACGGGATTACTACGAGGTTCTGGGCGTCGCGAAGAATGCGAGCGACGACGAAATCAAGAAGGCGTATCGCAAGCTTGCGATGAAGTATCACCCTGACCGCAATCCGGACAGCAAGGATGCGGAAGAGCATTTCAAGGAGGCGAAGGAAGCCTACGAAATGCTGTCGGATGGCCAGAAGCGGGCAGCGTACGACCAGTACGGCCACGCGGGCGTCGATCCGAACATGGGCGGTGCGGGCGCACAGGGCTTCGGCGGCTTCGCGGACGCGTTCGGCGACATCTTCGGCGACATCTTCGGCCAGGCCGCGGGCGGCGCCGCGCGCGGCGGCCGCGGCGGCCCGCAGGTGTATCGCGGTGCCGACCTGCGCTACAGCATGGAAATCACGCTCGAGCAGGCCGCACACGGCTACGACACGCAGATCCGCGTGCCGAGCTGGGTATCGTGCGAGGTCTGCCACGGGTCGGGCGCGAAGCCCGGCACGAAGCCGGAAACCTGCCCGACCTGTCACGGCCAGGGCACGGTGCGCATGTCGCAGGGCTTCTTCAGCATCCAGCAGACCTGCCCGAAGTGCCATGGCACGGGCACCTACATCCCCGAGCCGTGCGTGCATTGCCACGGGTCGGGCAAGGTGAAGGAAACCAAGACGCTCGAAGTGAAGATCCCGGCCGGGATCGACGACGGGATGCGGATCCGCTCGGCCGGCAACGGCGAGCCGGGCATCAACGGCGGGCCGCCGGGCGACCTGTACGTCGAGATCCACATCAAGCCGCACTCGGTGTTCGAGCGCGACGGCGACGATCTCCACTGCCAGATGCCGATCCCGTTCACGACCGCCGCGCTCGGCGGCGAGATCGAGGTGCCGACGCTGGCCGGTCGTGCGTCGTTCCCGGTGCCGGAAGGCACGCAGTCGGGCAAGACGTTCCGCCTGCGCGGCAAGGGCATCAAGGGGCTGCGTTCGAGCATCGCGGGCGATCTGTACGTCCACGTGCAGGTCGAGACGCCGGTGAAGCTGACCGACAACCAGCGCGACCTGCTCAAGCAGTTCGAGAAATCGCTGGCCGAGGGCGGCGCGCGTCACAGCCCGCAGAGCAAGAGCTGGTTCGATCGTGTGAAGAGCTTCTTCGAGTAACTCGAGTAACAGCATGACTGAAGGCAACGAGAGCGCGTCGTTCGCGCTCTTGGACGATTGCGACTCGACCGCGCTCGCGCGGTCGAGTCGTTTGTATTCGGGGTTCGTGCGCGAACGCGTGTGCACGGATCCGGCTCGGCTCGACGAGGTCGACGCGGCCGTGGCGCAGGATCTGCGCGACGGGCTGCATGCGGTCGTCGTCGGCGATTACGAATTCGGACGCAACCTGCAACGAGCGCAGCCGGGCCATGCCCCGCTGCGCTTTTTGCTGTATGCGCGCTGCGAGCGCCTGTCGTGCGACGAAGTCGACGCGTGGCTCGCGCAGCAGGACGGCGGCGGCACGCCGTCGATTGCGGGCGTCGCGCATGTCGGGAAGAGTGTGTCGCGCGATGCGTTCGACGCGGCGATCGCCGCGGTGCACGACGCGCTGTGCGCGGGCGATTCGTATCAGGTCAACTACACGTACCGGCTGAACTTCGACGTGTTCGGCACGCCGCTCGCGCTGTACCGGCGGCTGCGTGCGCGCCAGCCTGTGCGCTACGGCGCGCTGATCGCATTGCCCGACGGTCCGTGGGTCGTGTCGTGCTCGCCCGAGCTGTTCGTCGAGAAGCACGGCGACGTGCTGCGCGCGCGGCCGATGAAGGGCACCGCGCCCCGTTCGGCCGACCCGCGCGACGATGCGGCGGCGGCCACGTTCCTCGCGAACGACCCGAAGAACCGCGCGGAAAACGTGATGATCGTCGACCTGCTGCGCAACGACGTGTCGCGGATCGCGCGCACCGGCACGGTCCGCGTGCCGGCGCTGTTCTCCGTCGAGCCGTATGCGTCGGTGTGGCAGATGACGTCGACGGTCGAGGCCGGCTGGCGCGACGGGACGACGTTCGCGCAGATGCTGCGTGCGCTGTTTCCGTGCGGATCGATCACGGGCGCGCCGAAGCACAAGACGATGGAACTGATCGACGCGATCGAGTCGACGCCGCGCGGGCTCTATACGGGCGCGATCGGCTGGCTTGACGCTGCGACGCAAGGCGCCGATTCCGACGCGCCGGGAGATCGCCGGGCTGGTTGCGGCGATTTCTGCCTGTCGGTCGCGATCCGTACGCTGACGCTCGAGGCTGCCAGCGAAGGTGACGACAGCGCCGGCGTGGCCGATGCCGAAGCACGCCGTCCGGCAACGGTAATTGCTGGCCGGCGCCGCGGCACGATGGGCGTCGGCGCGGGCATCGTGCTCGACAGTGTCGCGGCCGACGAATATGCGGAGTGCGAATTGAAAGCACGATTCCTGACGGACGCCGATCCCGGCTTCCAGCTGTTCGAAACGACCGCCGCCACGCGTGCGGACGGCATCCGGCATCTCGATCGCCATCTTGCGCGGCTGCAGCGTAGCGCGGATGCGTTCGGCTTTCGCTTCGACGCCGATGCGTTGCGTCGCGAGATCGACGCGCGGTGCGCGGCGCTCGACGGCGACGGCGCTTACCGGATGAAGCTCGCGCTCGCGAAGGACGGCACGATCGAGATCATCGCGGCACCGCTCAAGCCGCTGCCGGCGGGCCCGGTCGGCGTGCTGCTGGCGTCCGCGCACGGCTTCGCACCGACCCATGCGGGCGATGCGCTGCTGCTGCACAAGACCACGCGCCGCGCCGAATACGATCGTGCTTGGCAGGCGGCGGAGGCGCTTGGCGGCTTCGACATGCTGTTCGTCAACGAGCGCGGCGAGGTGACGGAAGGCGGGCGCTCGAACCTGTTCGTGAAGCTCGACGGCCAGTGGGTGACGCCGCCGCTCGAGTCCGGCGTGCTGCCGGGCGTGATGCGCGGCGTGCTGCTCGACGATCGTGCGTTCGGCGCGACGGAGCGGGTCGTGACCCGCGACGATCTCGCGCGTGCGGAGGCGCTGCTGCTGACCAACGCGCTGCGCGGCGCGCTCGACGCGGTACTGAAGTAACCGGCGGATAATCGACCGCCGCCGGCAGCGTGAGAAAGAAAAAACGCGGCGCCCCGCAAAGGGCGCCGCGTTTTTTCATCGAGGCGCCGGCGAACGCATTGCCGGCACCACGCCGGACGTCAGAACGAATGCTCGGGGCCGGGGAACGAACCGTCCTTCACCGCGCGCACGTACGCTTCGACGGCCGCCTGGATGTTCGGCTCGCCCTGCATGAAATCCTTCACGAAGCGCGGCCGCTTGCCGGGGAACACGCCGAGCATGTCGTGCAGCACGAGCACCTGGCCCGAGCAGTCGGCGCCTGCGCCGATGCCGATCGTCGGCACGCGCAGCATCTGCGTGACTTCGGATCCGATCAGCGTCGGCACGGCTTCGAGCAGGACGACCTGCGCCCCGGCCGCTTCGACCGCGCGCGCGTCGCGCAGCAGTTGCGCGGCACCGGCCTCGGTCTTGCCCTGCACCTTGAAGCCGCCGAACGCGTGCACCGACTGCGGCGTGAGGCCCACGTGCGCACACACGGGCACCGCGCGCTCGACGAGGAAGCGGATCGTCTCGGCGAGCCATTCGCCGCCTTCGAGCTTGACCATCTGCGCGCCGGCGCGCATCAGCTTGACGCTGCTGGCGAATGCCTCGGCCGGCGTGCCGTACGTGCCGAACGGCAGGTCGGCCATGATCAGCGCGCGCGGCTGCGCGCGGGCGACACAGGCGGTGTGATACGCGATGTCGTCGAGCGACACGGGCAGCGTGGTCGTGTGGCCCTGCAGCACGTTGCCGAGCGAATCACCGATCAGCAGCACGTCGACGCCCGAACGGTCGAGCAGTGCGGAAAAGCTCGCGTCGTAGCAGGTGAGCATCGCGATCTTCTCGCCGGCGTCGCGCATTGCCTGCAGCTTGGGCACCGTGACGGCAGGCCGGCTCGATTCCTGGAGATAGGTCATGGGAAATCCGGTTCGAATGGGGGTGGAACGACAGGCGAGGACGCGTCAGCGCGTCGTCTCGCCCTTGACGAAGAATTCCTTGCGGCCGCGCATCGTCTCGATGCGCTCGACCAGCAGGGCGAGATCTTCGGGGGAATCCAGCGGATTCAGGTGTTCCGCGGCGACTGTCAGCACCGGCGTGCGGTCGTAGTGGTAGAAGAATTCGTTGTACGCGTCGACGAGCGAGCGCAGGTACGCATCGCTGATCTGCAGCTCCATCGGCAGCCCGCGCTTCTGGATGCGCGAGAACAGCACTTCGGGGCTCGCCTGCAGGTAGACGACGAGGTCGGGCGACGGTGCCTGCGGCACATCCACGTGCGTCGCGACCGAGCGGTAGAGCTGCCACTCGTCTTCCGGCAGGTTCAGCCGCGCGAAGATGTCGTTCTTCTGCGGCATGAAATCGGCGATGACCGGGCGGCCCGTGTCGAGCGCACCGATCAGTTCGCGTGCCTGATGCGCGCGCTGCAGCGCGAACGACAGCTGCACGGGCAGCGCGTAGCGTGCGGTGTCGCGATAGAAGCGTTCGAGGAACGGGTTGTCCTGCGGGCGCTCGAGCAGCGTCTGCATCGACCAGCGTTCGCCGAGCAGGCGCGCGAGCGTCGTCTTGCCCACGCCGATCGGGCCTTCGATCACGAGATAGCGGTGCGGGGCGCGCAGGTCGGGCGCGGTGACGGTAAGGGGAGTCGGGGTCATCGGCAGCGGTTCTTGTCGGCGTCTTCGCTGGCAGCGAGCGCCTTCTGCATCAGGCACTGGCAGGTCTGCACCTTCTCGACCCGCTGGTCTGCGACGGCGGCGAGGAAGGCGTCGGCACGGCCGCGCGCGGGGATGTCGAGTGCCGGCTCGATCTCGACGAGCGGCACGAGTGCAAACGCACGGTCGGTGAGGCGTGGATGCGGGACGATCAGGTCGGGCTCGTCGATCGAATCGTCGCCGAACAGCAGGATGTCGAGATCGAGTGTGCGCGGCGCGTTGCGATACGGGCGCTCGCGGCCGAAGTGATGTTCGATCTTCTGGCACAGCGCGAGCAGCTCGCGGGCCGACAGCGTCGTGTCGAGCTTGACGACGCAGTTGTAGTAGTCGCCGCCGCCCGCTTCGAAGGGCGCCGTGCGATACAGGCTCGATTTGCCGAGGATCGAGATGGTGCGCTGCTGCGCAAGGCACACCACCGCGTCCTTCAGGGTCTGGCGCGCATCGCCGAGATTCGCCCCCAGTCCGATATATGCAACCGTCATGGCATCACTTCCTACGTCGTTCGCCGGCGAGCGCGTCAGTCGTCGGAACCGCTCGCGGTATCGCCCGAGGCGTCCGGTGCCTGCTCGGCGGCACCTTCACCCGGCTTGCGGTTTCGCACGCCGCCGCGGCGGCGCCGCTTGCGGGGCGATTTTTCCTTCGTGCCGCCCTGCGTGAGCAATGCCTCGCGAGCGGCCGCGTCGCCTTCGATGAAATCCGTCCACCACTGTCCGACTTCCGCATCGAGCTCGCCGGATTCGCAGCGTAACAGGAGGAAATCATACCCCGCTCTAAACCTTTGGTGTTCCAGCAGCCGCATCGCGCTGCGGCCCGAGCGTTTCTCGAGGCGCAGCTGCAGGCCCCAGATCTCGCGCATGTCGGCCGAATAACGCTTGTGGATCGCGAGTTTCTCGGTCTGCATGTCGAGCACGTCGTCCATCGCGCGATGGAGCGCCGGCACCGGGATTTCGCCTTCGGCCGTGTATTGCTCGAAGCGCTGGCGCATGTCGTGCCACAGCAGCGTCGCGAACAGGAAGCCGGGTGATACCGTCTTGCCGGCGCGCACGCGTGCATCGGTGTTGCTCAGCGCGAGCGTGATGAACTTCTCGCCCTGAGGCTGTTCGAGCACGACGTCGAGCAGCGGCAGCAGGCCGTGGTGCAGGCCTTCCTTGCGCAGCCGCGTCAGGCACGCGAGTGCGTGGCCCGACAGCAGCAGCTTCAGCATTTCGTCGAACAGGCGCGCGGCCGGCACGTTGTTGATCAGGTCGGCGAGCGCGTTGATCGGCTCGCGCGTGTGCGGCTCGATCTCGAAACCGAGCTTGGCTGCAAAGCGTACGACGCGCAGCATCCGCACCGGATCCTCGCGGAAGCGCGTGGCCGGATCGCCGATCATCCGCAACAGACGGGCGCGCACGTCGGCCATCCCGTCGTGGTAGTCGAGCACCGTCTGCGTCGACGGGTCGTAGTACATCGCGTTGATCGTGAAGTCGCGGCGTGCAGCGTCTTCGTGCTGCTCGCCCCACACGTTGTCGCGCAGCACGCGGCCGCTCGCGTCCACCGCATGCGTGCGGCGATCGAGTTCGTCGCGCTTCAGGCGCTTCGGCGGCTCGGCAGCGGCCGCCTCGGGCGGCGCGTCGACCAGCGCGCGGAACGTCGACACCTCGATCAGCTCCTGGCCGAACTGCACGTGGACGATCTGGAAGCGGCGGCCGATCAGGCGCGCGCGGCGGAACAGGCGCTGCACCTCGGTCGGCGTTGCGTCGGTCGCGACGTCGAAGTCCTTCGGCGCGATGCCGAGCAGCAGGTCGCGCACCGCACCGCCGACGATGAAGGCACGGAAGCCCGCCTGCTGCAGCGTGTCGGTCACGCGCACGGCATTCTTCGAGATCAGCGCCGGGTTGATGCCGTGCACGCTGGCCGGCACGACGGTCGGTTCATGGTTGCTGCGCGGTTTCTTCGCGCCGCCGCCGCGGGCGCCCTTCGGGGCGCGCGAGGTAGCAGGGGCCGCTTCGTCGGCCGGGGCCGTTGCGGGAGACGTTTGCTCGGTTTCGTCCTGGCCGAGCAGCTTGCGGATGAATTTTTTGATCACGACGTTCAGAAGAGATCGAGGATGCGCCAGCCGCGGTTGCTTGCATGCGCACGCAGCGTGTCGTCAGGGTTGGTCGCGATCGGGTCGGTGACTTTCTCGAGCAACGGAATGTCGTTGTGCGAGTCGCTGTAGAAATAGGTGTGCGTGAAGTCGCTCCATTGCTTGCCGAGCGATGCGAGCCACGCTTCGGTCCGCACGATCTTGCCTTCGCGATAGCTCGGCGTGCCGGTCGGTCGGCCAGTGTACGGCGAATCGGGATGCCCGTCGGTCGTTTCGACCTCGCAGGCGATCAGCGTGTCGACGCCGAACGCGGAGGCGATCGGGCGCGTGATGAATTCGTTGGTCGCCGTCACGACGCAGCACAGGTCGCCCGCATCGAGGTGCTTGCGCACGAGCTCGAGCGCGGCGGGTGTCATGGCGGGGCGGATCACCTCGTGCATGTACTGCTCGTGCCATTCGGCCAGCTGCGCGCGCGAATACTTCGCGAGCGGCGTGATCATCGCCGTGAGGTACGCGTGGATGTCGAGCTTGCCGGCCTTGTAGTCGGCGAAGAACTGATCGTTCTGACGCGAGAAGCTTTCCGCGTCGACGATGCCGAGCTTCACCATGAAGCGGCCCCATTCGTGGTCGCTATCGGTCGGGATCAGCGTGTGATCGAGGTCAAAGAGTGCCAGATTAGTCATGGAAGCGCATTTTACTCGAAGCGGTTCGGGCCCGTGCCCGGTGGGGTGATGTCGTCGCCGGGACGCGCCAGCATGCGGCGCAGCAACGGCAGCGTGACGGCGCGTTTCTGCTCGAGCGAAAAGCGGTCGAGCGCGTCGAGCAGCGCCATCAGGCTCGGCATGTCGCGGCGGAAATGGGTCAGCAGGTAGGCGGCGATGTCGTCGGTGAGCGCGATCCCGCGCTCCTTCGCCGCGAGCTTGAGCACGGCGATCTTGCCGGCGTCGGACGGCGGCGACAGGTGGAACACGAGCCCCCAGCCGAGGCGCGTGCGGAGATCCTCGCGCACGTCGAGCGCGAGCGGCGCCGCGGGGCCCGCCGCGACGAACGCGCTCGACGGGTGCGCGCGCACTTCGTTGAACAGGTTGAACAGCGCGACCTGCTGCGTGTCGCTCATCCGGTCGCAGTCGTCGATCGCGTAGATGCCGATGCGCGGATCGAACGTGAACGCGCCGAGCGGGCTCTGCGGCGTCAGGTAGCGCGCATAGCCGTACGACGCGTCGCTCACGAGCGCTTGCAGCAGATGGGTGCGGCCGCAGCCGGGCTCGCCCCAGATGTAGAACGACCGATCCGGCACGGGGCCCGCCGCGAGCGCGAGGTCGAGCTTCTGCAGGCGCGAGATGAGCTCGTCGTTCTCCTCGTTCATGATGAAGTTGTCGAACGTGGCGGGCGGCGGCGTGCCGAGATCGAGCGTCAGTTGACGAGACACAACAGTCACAATGCGGGTCGGTTGAAAATACGCGCGCCGTACGCCGGGCACGCGCCGGGGCTTGCGTCTTCACGGGCTTCACGCGCGGCCGCACGCACGGCGCCACGCCGGTTTCGGCGCGGTTCGCTCGGCGATGAAAACGGGGACGTGTTGACCAAGATGCAATCCCTGACGATTCGGTGCTGGGAATTCCGGCCAACGGGCCGGCTTCGGGTAAAATCGCATTTTACCGACCTTCTCGCATTCCCCCATGAATCCTCCGAAATCCGCTCCCGACGCTCAGGGTCTGTCCTATCGTGACGCAGGTGTCGACATCGACGCAGGCGACGCACTCATCGACAAGATCAAGCCTTTTGCGAAGAAAACCCTGCGCGACGGCGTGCTCGGCGGCATCGGCGGGTTCGGCGCGCTGTTCGAAGTGCCGAAGAAGTACAAGGAGCCCGTGCTCGTATCGGGCACCGACGGCGTGGGCACCAAGCTCAAGCTGGCATTTCATCTGAACAAACACGACACCGTCGGCCAGGATCTCGTCGCGATGAGCGTGAACGATATCCTCGTGCAGGGCGCCGAGCCGCTGTTCTTCCTCGACTACTTCGCGTGCGGCAAGCTCGACGTCGACACCGCTGCAACGGTCGTCAAGGGCATCGCGCAGGGTTGCGAACTGTCGGGCTGCGCGCTGATCGGCGGTGAAACGGCCGAAATGCCGGGCATGTACCCGGACGGCGAATACGACCTGGCCGGCTTCGCGGTCGGCGCGGTCGAGAAGAGCAAGATCATCGACGGCAGCACGATCGCCGAAGGCGACGTGGTGCTGGGCCTCGCATCGAGCGGCATCCACTCGAACGGCTTCTCGCTCGTGCGCAAGATCATCGAGCGCGCGAACCCCGACCTGTCGGCCGATTTCCATGGACGTTCGCTGGCCGACGCGCTGATGGCGCCGACCCGCATCTACGTGAAGCCGCTGCTCGCGCTGATGCAGAAGCTGTCGGTGAAGGGCATGGCGCACATCACGGGCGGCGGTCTTGTCGAGAACATTCCGCGCGTGCTGCGCGAAGGCCTCACCGCCGAGCTCGACCAGAACGCGTGGCCGCTGCCGCCGCTGTTCAAGTGGCTGCAGGAGCACGGCGGTGTCGCCGATGCGGAAATGCACCGCGTGTTCAACTGCGGCATCGGCATGGCCGTGATCGTTTCGGCGGCCGATGCCGACGCAGCGATCGCCGACCTGACCGCCGCCGGCGAACAGGTGTGGAAGATCGGCACCGTGCGTGCGACCCGCGAAGGCGAGGCGCAGACGGTCGTGGTCTGACGCACTGCCTGCAGCAGATGCAGCAAGGAAAGCCGCCCGGAGTCGATCCGGGCGGCTTTTTTTTCGGGCGCCGCGTGGCGTACGGGCGCGCGCCGATGAAGGAGGGACGACGATGACCGAAGACGAACACGCGATCCGCGAGCTCGTGGACAACTGGTTCGTGTCGAGCCGGCGTGGCGACCTGGCGACGGTGCTCGACCTGATCGCCGACGACGCGATCTTCATGGTGGCCGGCAAGCCGCCGTTCGACAAGGCGGCGTTTGCGGCCGCGTCGCGCGACGCGAACGCCGGGGGCGGCAACGCGCCGAAGATCGACGGCCGTTACCGGATCGACGAGCTGCGCGTGCTGGGCGACTGGGCGTACATGCGCAATTTCATCGAGATCGAGGCAACCTCGCCGGGCGGCGAGACGATCCGCCGGTCGGGCCATACGCTGACGATCTTCCGCAAGGCCGACGGCCGCTGGCAGCTCGTGCGCGACGCGAATCTGGTGACGCTCGCGCAGTGAGCGCGACGGTGCGCGCCGACGCTCATGCGGACGGCCGTGCCGCGCCCGCCGGCCGCGCACCGGCCAGCAACGGCGGGACGAGCAGATAAAGCAGCGCGGCCGCGGCCCAGACGAGCCCCGGCCACGTCGCGCGGGTCGCCGCATAGGTCGCGGTGACGACCAGTGGCCCCGCGACGCCGATCAGGCTCGCCACGCTCGCGAGCGCGCCTTGCAGTTCGCCCTGGCGCGCATCGTCGACCTGCCGCGCGAGCATCGCCTGCAGGGCCGGCAGCGTCATGCCGCCTGCCGCGAACAGCGGCAGCAGCGCGAACGGCACCCACGCGGCGGTCGCGAACGCAATTGCCGCGAGCCCCAGCGCATCGCCTGCGAGACCCAGTGCAAGCGCACGGCGCTCGCCGAGCCGCGCGATCAGCGGCCCGATCGCGAAGGCCTGCGCGAGCGCGTGACACGCGCCGTAGCCTGCCAGCGACAGCCCCGCGATCGGCGTCGACCAGCCGAAATGCTCCTGGCCATACAGGATCCACAGTGTTGCCGGTGCCTGCGACACCAGCGCGACGATCACGTAAATGCCGATCAGCGGTGCGAGCGCGGGCGCGCCGGTCAGCCGGCGCAGGCTGGCGAACGGATTGAGCGCGCCAACCGGATGGCCTTCGCGGGCTGAACGCGGCCGCGATTCCGGCAGCGCACGCCAGACCAGCACGAGATTGAGCGCGTTGAGCACGGCGGCCGCGACGAACGGTGCGCGCAGGTGCAGCGCGCCGAGCAGGCCGCCGATCAGCGGGCCCGCGATGAAGCCGATGCCCATCATCGCGCCGAGCTGGCCGAAGCGTCGTGCGCGATCGGGTTCGGCGGTGACGTCGGTGACATAGGCAGTCGCGACCGCGACGTTCGCACCGGTGATGCCCGCGATCAGCCGCCCGACGTAAAGCCATGCGAGGGTCGGCGCGAGCGCCATCAGCAGGTAGTCGAGCGCGGCGCCCGCGAGCGACGCGAGCAGGACGGGCCGGCGGCCGAAGCGGTCGCTCAGCGCGCCGAGCAGCGGGGCGCACAGGAATTGCGCGAACGCGTACAGCGCGAGCAGGATCCCGTAATGGGTGTCGGTGCTACCTGCGTCGGCGAGCGAGCGCAGCAGCCCGGGCAGGATCGGCATCACGATCCCGACGCCGATCGCGTCGAGCAGGACCGTGGCCAGGATGGCAATCAGGGATGGATTCAAGAGTGTGACTCTATCGATGATAGAGTGGCAATTATTCCACAGCTTCCCTATCGGTGATAGAGATGAAGGACACAGGGGCGCGGCTGACGCGCGACACGGTATTGCGCGCGGCGCTCGACCTGCTCGATGAAGTCGGCATCGACGGGCTGTCGACGCGGAAGCTCGCCGAGCGGCTCGGCGTGCAGTCGCCGACGCTTTACTGGCATTTCAAGAACAAGGGTGAACTGCTCGATGCGATGGCCGAGGCGATCATGCTCGAGCGTCACGATGCGTCGCTGCCGCGGCCGGGCGAAGCGTGGGATGCGTGGCTTTTGGACAACGCGCGCAGTTTCCGTCGTGCGCTGCTGGCCTATCGCGACGGCGCGCGCCTGCATGCCGGTACGCGGCCGCGCGCGCTGCACTTCGGCTCGATCGAACGCAAGGTCGCGCTGCTCGGTGACGCGGGTTTCGCGCCGGACGAGGCGGTCGACGTGATGTATGCGCTGGGGCGCTTCGTGGTCGGATGGGTGCTGGAAGAGCAGGCGGAACCGGACGGCGACGCCGATGCGCCGCTGCCGGACGCGGCCGAATATCCGCTGCTCGCGAAGGGTTGGGCCGCGCTGCGCGCGCGCGGCGGCGATGAAGCGTTCGAGCGCGGCGTCGCATTGATCGTCGACGGCGCCCGCGCACATCTGGCAGCGCGCGGGCGCGGCTGACGCGGTCAGCCCGGCGTGCTGCCGTCGAGCACGCGTTCGAGCGTGTCGAGTGCGCGGGCCGTCGAGTCCGGCGCGATACAGTCGACGACGATCCGCTCCGGCATCGCGCGCAGCCAGGTGATCTGGCGCTTGCAGAGCTGGCGCGTCGCGAAGATCCCCTTGTCGCGCATCGTCCGGTAGTCGGTGTCGCCGTCGAGGAATTCCCACGCCTGTCGGTAGCCGACGCAGCGCATCGACGGCAGGTCGGGATGGAGGTCCTCGCGACGACGCAGCCGCTCGACTTCGTCGATGAAGCCGGCGTCGAGCATCGCATCGAAGCGTTGCGCGATCCGTTTGTGCAGTACCGCGCGATCCGACGGTTCGAGCGCGACCGGCACGAAGCGGTAAGCGGCGGCCGCATCGTCGGTGCGGCGCGGCGCGGCAAGCAGCGCCGACATCGGCTGCCCGCTCAGCATGAACACTTCGAGCGCACGCTGGATCCGCTGCGAATCGTTCGGCGCGAGCCGCGCGGCCGTGTCGGGATCGACTTGCGCGAGCCGCGCGTGCAGCGCGGGCCAGCCATCGCGCGCGGCTTCGGCATCGAGTGTCGCGCGCACGTCCGGATCGGCGCCCGGCAGGTCGTTGAGCCCCTGCGTCAGCGCCTTGTAGTACAGCATCGTGCCGCCCGCGAGCAGCGGCGTGCGGCCGCGCGCGGCGATCTCGCCGATCAGGCGCAGCGTGTCCGCGCGGAAGCTCGCGGCCGAATACGCGTCGGCCGGATCGATGATGTCGATCAGGTGATGCGGCACGCTCGCGCGCTCGTCACGCGAAGGCTTCGCGGTGCCGATATCCATGTCGCGGTAGACGAGCGCCGAATCGACGCTGACGATCTCGATCGGGCGGCGCGCGGCGAGCGCCAGCGCCGCGGCCGTCTTGCCCGATGCGGTGGGGCCGAGCAGGCAGGCGATCGTCGTCGGGCTGGGGTTGGCGTGCGGTGCTGCGCTCATTGGCCGCGCATGAAGAGGCGGTCGAGATCGTTCAGCGTGAGCTGATACCACGTCGGCCGACCGTGATTGCACTGGTCCGCGCGTTCGGTCGCTTCCATCTGCCGCAGCAGTGCGTTCATCTCGTCGAGCGTCAGACGCCGGTTCGCGCGCACCGCGTGGTGGCACGCGAGCGTGCCGAGCAGTTCGTGCTGACGCTCGGTGAGCACGCGCGAGCCGCCGAACGCGTGCAGGTCGGCGAGCACCGCGCGCGCGAGCGACTGCAGGTCGGCATCCTTCAGCAGCGCCGGAACCGCGCGGATCGCGAGCGTCGTCGGCGACAGCACCGCCAGATCGAAGCCGAGCGATTCGAGCGTGTCGCGCTCTTCCTCGACCGTACCGATCTCGACCGGCGTGGCCGTCATCGAGATCGGCAGCAGCAGCGCCTGCACCGCGACCGAGCGGTCGGCGAGCGCGTTCTTGAACTGTTCGTACAGGATCCGTTCGTGCGCCGCGTGCATGTCGACGATCACGAGGCCGTGCGCATTCTGCGCGAGCACGTAAATGCCGTGGATCTGGCCCAGCGCGAAGCCGAGCGGCTGCTCGTCGTGCGCGGTGGCGGCGATCGGCGCAGCCAGGAAGCCCGGCAGCGGCGCGATCGGCGCGTCGGCTGAATCGCGGGCGAGGGTTGTCGTGCCGTCCGGCGTGCCCGCGCCCGTGTCCTTGCGGCCAAACAGCGCGTCATAGAGCGCGAGCGGCTGCGCGACGGGCAGCGTGCCCTGGGTCATCCGCGCCTGACGCATCCACGTGTTGCCCGACGACGAGGACGACGACGGCGACGAGAAGCCGCTGCTGCCGCTGCCGGTTGCGTGGCCCTGGCTCTGGCCGAGCGGTGTGTCCAGGAACGACGCGGGCCCGCGCGGCGCCGGTGAGAGTTGCGCGACATGGCCGCCCGCCGTGGTTTCCGGCGACGCGCCCGCGTGGCGCGCCAGCGCGCGCTGGACCGCGTGGAACACGTACTGGTGGATCGAGCGCGAATCGCGGAAGCGTACCTCGATCTTCGACGGGTGCACGTTCACGTCGACGGCTTCGGGCGGCAGGTCAAGAAACAGCACATACGACGGATAGCGGTCGCCGTGCAGCACGTCCTCGTAGGCCGCGCGTACCGCGTGCGTCAGCAGCTTGTCGCGTACGAAGCGACCGTTGACGAAGAAGTATTGCTGGTCGGCGCGACCGCGGCTCGCAGTCGGCAGGCCGGCGCAGCCGTAGACCGCGAGCGGGCCTGCCTGCTCGTCGAGCGGCAGGTGTGCGGTCGCGAAGCTGTCGCCGAGGATCTTCGCGACGCGCTGCGCCGGCTCGGTCGCATTCCAGTGCTCGACCGCCTTGCCGTTGTGCAGCACCGAGATCGCGACGTCCGGCCGCGCGAGCGCCGCGCGGCGAATCATTTCCAGGCAGTGGCCGAACTCGGTCTGCTCGCTTTTCAGGAATTTGCGCCGTGCGGGCGTGTTGAAGTACAGCTCGCGCACTTCGATCGTCGTGCCGGTCGCGCCGGCGGCAGGCGACAGCACGCCCGTCTGCGCGTCGATCTTCATCGCATGCGCGGCATCGGCCGTCCGGCTCGTGATCGACATCTCGGCGACCGACGCGATCGACGCGAGCGCTTCGCCGCGGAACCCGAGCGTCGCGACCGCTTCGAGCTCCTCGAGCGAGCGGATCTTGCTGGTGGCATGGCGCATCAGGGCGAGCGCCAGCTCGTCCGGCGGAATCCCGCAACCGTCGTCGGTGATCGAGATGCGCTTGACGCCGCCTTCTTCCAGCACGATGCGCAGCGTGCTGGCGCCGGCGTCCATCGCGTTTTCGAGCAGCTCCTTGACGACCGACGCCGGGCGTTCAACGACCTCGCCGGCGGCGATCTGGCTGATCAGCTGGTCGGGCAGGGGCTGGATCGCGCGCAGCGGGCGCGGAGCAGGGGCGGGCGCGGCGCCCGCGGCCGTTTCGGTGATATCGGACATTGCCGAATTATAGCGAGGCGGCGAATGCGTGCCGGGGCGACCGGCGGTTACGTTTTTTCACGGAGCCTTAAGGTAGTTTCGGTATCATGGTTCCGTAACACGCCCGGCCTTGACCGGTGGGCGCTTCAGCCTGTTTCGGCCGTTCCGGCCCTATCGCCTTCGAGGAATCGCATTTGGATACGCTGCTTCATTTCGTCAACCTTGTCCTGCATATCGACGCCTTCCTCGGCGATTTCATCCGGCAGTACGGCGCGTGGGTCTATCTCGTGCTGTTCCTGATCGTGTTCTGCGAGACGGGGCTCGTCGTGTTTCCGTTCCTGCCCGGCGATTCGCTGCTGTTCATCGGCGGCGCGTTCGCGGCGACGGGCGAAATGAATGTCGGCCTGCTGATCGTGCTGCTGCTGGTCGCGGCGATTTCCGGCAACACCGTGAACTACCTGATCGGCCGCTGGGTCGGCCCGAAGGTGTTCAACACGCACATCCCGGTGCTCGAGCGCTTCCTCGATCGCGCCGCGCTGCAGAAAACCCACTCGTTCTACGACAAGCACGGCGGCAAGACGATCGTGCTCGCACGCTTCATTCCGGTCGTGCGGACGTTCGCGCCGTTCGTCGCGGGTGCGTCGTCGATGAGCGTCGCGCGCTTCCAGCTCTTCAACGTGATCGGTGCGCTGGTGTGGGTGCTGCTGCTCGTGCTGCTCGGCTATTTCTTCGGCAACATCCCGTTCATCCGCCAGTACCTGAACGTGATCGTGCTGGTCGGGATCGGGGCGGCGGTCGTGCCGGTTGCGCTGGGTGCCGTGTGGAAGCTGGTGCGCGGGCGGCGGTCGGATAACGCGCAGAAGACGGGCGGGCGTTGAGCGGGAGCGGTTCGTTTTCGAAGCAATAAAAAAGCGTGGCGGCTGCCACGCTTTTTTTTCGTCCATGCGGCTTGGCCGCCGCGTCCGTCACGCGTTGCGTTGCGAGACCGGGGTTTCCGGCGTCGGATAGCCGGCCTCGCGGAACGTATCGAGGATCACGCGATTGGTGTCGCAGTACACCTGCCAGTAGTTCTCCGGCTGAGTCGACGGGCGCACGAACAGCAGCGGGCCTTCCGGCGTGAACTGCAGCACGCCGATGTCCGGCGCCGGCACTTTCAGCACGTTCGGCACCAGCTGGATCTGCGTCTTCAGGCGGTTGATCGCATCGGCCGCGTCGACGCTGTGCGCGATCTTCGCGGTCAGGTCGACGCGGCGATGCGGCGTCGCGCTGTAGTTCGCGATGTTGTCCGAGAAAATCTTGTTGTTGCCGACGATCGTCACGATGTTGTCGGCGGTGATGATCGTCGTGCCGAACAGGCCGAGCTCCTTCACGGTGCCCGTGACGCCGCCTGCGCTGATCATGTCGCCGATCTTGAACGGGCGCAGCACCTGCATGAACACGCCGGCGGCGAAATGCGCGAGCAGGCCGCCCCAAGCGGTGCCGATCGCGAGGCCGAGGCCGGCGAGCAATGCGGCGAACGAGGTGGTCTGCACGCCGAAGATCTGCAGGATCGCGAGGATCAGCAGGATCGTCAGCAGCACGCCGACGACGGAGGTCAGGTAGTCGGTGAGCGTCGGGTCGACCTTGCCGCTGCGGCGCACGACCTTGCCGAGCAGGCGGGTACCGATGCGGATCGCCCAGCGGCCGACGAACCACAAGACGATCGCGGCGAGGAGGTTGAGGCCGAAGTCGAGGCCGCGGGTCATCAGGAATTGCTGGGCGGTGGCGAGATCGATCATGCGTTCTCCGAAGTCAAGGGTAAAGGGGCGGCGCATGCACCGGAATGGGAGGCGCTTTTATAACCTGACCTGGGAGGGGCGGGCAACCGGGCTGACATTGGTTGACGTAGTGAAAAACGGGCAGGACGCCTGTGCGTGCTGCCCGTCTGGCGCATCGGATCGACGCCGGTTGCGGCGCGCGACCCCGAAGTTGCCGTGTTTACTTCGCTGCGCGTCCGTAGGTGTCCTCGAAGCGGACGATGTCGTCCTCGCCGAGATACGCGCCCGACTGGACTTCGATCAGTTCGAGCGGGATCTTGCCGGGGTTCGTCAAACGGTGGGTCGCGCCGAGCGGGATGTAGGTCGACTGGTTCTCGGTCAGCATGATTTCCTTGTCGCCGTTCGTGACCATCGCCGTGCCCTTCACGACGATCCAGTGTTCGGCGCGGTGGTGGTGCATCTGGAGGCTCAATTGCGCGCCGGGGTTCACGATGATGCGCTTGACCTGGAAGCGATCGCCCTGGTCGATGCCTTCGTACGAGCCCCATGGGCGCACGACGCGGCGGTGCGTGACCGATTCGTGGCGGCCGGACGCGTTCAGCCATTCGACGATTTTCTTGACGTCCTGGGCTTTGTCGCGATGCGCGACGAGCACGGCATCGGCGGTTTCCACGATCACGATGTTGTCGAGGCCGAGGGCGGCGACCATCCGGTGTTCGGCGCGGATGTACGAGTTCTTTACCGAGTCGGTGAAGATGTCGCCGATCAGCGCGTTGCCTTGTTCGTCAGCTTCTGCAATGTCAGCAAGCGCGCTCCACGATCCGATGTCGTTCCAGCCGAGGTCCGCCGCCGCGACGACGGCGGCGCGCTCGGTCTTCTCCATCACCGCGTAGTCGATCGAGACGTTCGGGCAGGCGGCGAAGACGTCTGCGTCGAGGCGGACGAAGTTGTTGTCGCGCTTGGCGGATTCGAGCGCGAGTTCTGCTTGGCGGGCGATTTCCGGTGCATGGCGATGCAGTTCCTCCATGTACGTGGACGCCTTCAGCATGAACATGCCGCTGTTCCAGTAGTAGTTGCCGTCGCTGAGGAAGCGTTCGGCCGTCGGTGCGTCGGGTTTTTCGACGAACGCATCGACCTGAAAAGCCGAAATGCCGTCGGCCACGGGCAATCCGCGACGGATATAGCCATAACCGGTATGTGGTTCGGCCGGTTTGATGCCGAAGGTGACGAGATGCCCCTGCTTGGCAATCGATGCTGCTTCTGCGGTTGTTGCTACAAAGGCAGCTTCGTTTTGGATGACATGATCGGACGGCAGCACTAGAAGCAGTGCATCAGGATTGCTCTGTTGTGCCAATAGAGCGGCGATTGCTATCGCTGGTGCTGTGTTACGAGCGATCGGCTCAAGCACGATCGAAGATGGCACGACGCCGATCTGTCGAAGTTGTTCCGCGACCAAGAAGCGTTGCTCATTGTTCGTGACGACGATCGGGTTAATAGCGTCCGGTATGTTGCGCAGGCGTAGCGCTGTTTGCTGCACGAGCGTACTGTCACCCGTGAGTTTCAGGTACTGTTTGGGATAGCCGCCGCGTGACATCGGCCAGAGCCGAGTGCCGCTACCACCGCATAGGATGACCGGATAAATCATAGGATGCCTCGAGTTGAATTACCTCTGATATCAGTTTTCGACCGACATAGAGGAAAGGGTGAAATGCAATATCGTTGAAAGCCCTTTACGTCTGCCTGCGCCACCTCGGTTGGGAGTTGTCGGTTGGGCGGTGTCGGCAGTGCCATAACGCATGCCAAAGCACATTACGGCTCCATCGTGCGGCTTTGACGAAAAAGCGTTTGTGGTCCTTGCGGATTTCGCCAAGAGGGCGATTGGCCATCTGCGATAACCGCAGAACGACCGCCTCGGGGCTGGTGAATAGTGCGAGATCCCAGTCCCAATAGATTGGATACCGGATCAATACGCCGGCTGTCAGCATGTCGAGCGTCAGCGTTCGGGCTCGCCAGGGCTGGGGTAGCGCGTCGTGGGTGAGCCCCCAGCCAGCATAGAACGGCAGTCCGTAGGTGTACACTTCTTTACCACGTAACAATGCTTCGAAGCCTGTCAATGAAGACAGCGTATGGACTTCGTCTACTGCGGTGATGAGCGATACGAGGTCTGCTCGGTCATCGACGATATCAGCGAGTTTCGCGCCATCGATGACACCGGGTCTATTTCCGGACATCACGTCAGGATGCGGCTTATACACGATGAACGCGTCGGGATAGCGCGAACGCACCTCCTTAAGCAAGGCCTCGGTTGTTGCGATACTCCCGGTTCCCAGCCGGATAGAAGCGTCATCCGCAACCTGGCCAGCAACCAATGCAATGCGTCTTCCCGACGGGGCGCGCCAGACGGGCGCTCGCCTGCCAAGATTGTATTTGGTCAGCCCGAATCGCACGATAGCGTGGCGCAACGCTGCTGCGCGCTCGAGTTCCCGTTCATCAAACTGCGCCGTATTGAGTATCGTGGTCAAGTCACTTGGACGGGTGGCGTCGAAGTAGATTCCCTGAAAATCGAGTACCTGACTATACGGCGCTGACATGTCCGAGCCGAGACCCGCCGAATGCAGAAAGCCGTCCTCTATACGAACCACGCGCGTGCCGGTGGGCAAACCGACTGCGGTGCGGCCACCCCAAACGGCTGCGGTCTCGTTAGAGCCAACGTCTCCGGTTTTTCCAACCCAACGGAGGTTGCTGCCCCCAGCACGCAGGTAAGGAGTGGCATAGGAGCGTTTCCACCACTGAAAGCGCAAAGCGGCGATCGCCGTCAAGTCGAAGAAGCGAGTAGCGACCGAGTGCTGCAGGGCGACACTATCCAGCGTCGCGTCCAGCGAACCCGGCTGACCGGTGGTCGAATCGAGGTAACGAGCAAGCTGTTGAAACACTACGTTGAAGAACTTGTTGCGCGTAGGGCGCGCCGTGCGTTCGGGCATCACCGCATAGTCTTGAGTGAGACCCCAGCCCGAATAGTAAGGAGTTCCAAAGACATGAGTTGGAATGCCTGCCAACAGAGCGGCCATTCCTTCCGAGGCGCCGACGACATACACTGCATCTATTCGATCGAGCATTTCGTATAGTGAGTGGTCGACTTCGAGTAAGGTCGTATCCGGGGGCAGTGTCGTCTGGCTTGACAGCCAAATGCCTTGGCCGGAGTCTGCCGACCTCAGTAGCCAGAATTGTGCGTCAGGATGCGAACGGCGTGCATTGGCCACCATTTCAGTGAAGGCCGCTCTTCGAGAGACGCGCGACGTGCAGTAGTCAATGTGAGTAGTTGTGCGCTCGTCCAGCAAAACGACTCGCGAGGCGGCACATGAATCGTGCCATTGTTTCGGCAATGGGCTGACGCGATGACGGATATGGAGAGCATCCGTTTCGAGAACGCGGGCGATGGCATCCTCTATATGTTCCTTTGGCGTGGCATCTGAGGAGCGCACAAGTTGCGACTCCAGTGCGGCAACGAATCCGCCGCGAGAGATGCAATCATCAGGACACACGAACCACGAAAGTGGCGGTGCATGTTGCTTGCGGTGCCCAAGTATCGGTCCGGGATAGGTCGCTTGCATTGCGGCTCCGATGGCGAGTGCCGAACGAGCCGCAATGCGACCCACCAACGTGTCTACCCAGATCAGCGGCGACCTACCGGTCATCCATCCGATCAGTCGTCTGCCGCGAACGACCGAACGCACGTTGAATTCGCGATCGGCCGCCGACGTGAAGTAGGAGTGTGACGGGGGCATCATTTAACGTAGCGAATCGAGAAAGCTATCAACTTGCTCGAAATGTTCGCTCCATGTTGGCGTGCGGAAGCTAGCGATTTTTTGAATCCGATGGCGACGCTCAGGGCTGTCATATTCCATATAGGCCAGGATATTGGCATACCAGCCGGGACCATCTAGCGGATCAAGATACGTGGGGAAATCCGACGCAATCTCGTGGAACACCGGGAGGTCACTCGCGATTACTGGTACACCAAGGCCCAAAGCCTCCACAAGCGGCATGCCGTAACCTTCGACGAAAGAAGGGAACAACAACGCGCGCGCGTGCTGCAGCCACGCGTTGAGTTGTATATCGCTGCAATCCGATTCTTCGATGACCACTCGACGCAGCGGCTCACAGCGCTCGAGCATATCTATAACGTTTTCGCATTCCCAGCCACGTCGACCGATAATGACAAGCTTGGGTGCGTCGTTACCCATCTGTTCAACAAGACGCCGCCAGACATGAAGGATGAACCAGTGATTCTTGCGAGGTTCGATCGTGCCCAACATAACGAAATACGGCTCGTCGATGGGGGCCGGAGATGACGAGCACTCTACTGTACCCGGCGCCAGGCGCGCGACCACAGTAGGTGGAGGTTTTGTTATGCCCGCTTTTACTGCCTCTGCTAAAAGACTCTCCAGGGTGGCATCGGAGTTCGCGATCAGTCCAGCAGCACGTCGCAGCGCGGTATCGATTCTATGACGATGCAATGTATCGACGCCAGGGCGACAAAATTCGGCGTGAGTTACAGGAATCAAATCATGAATCAAGAAGACCGGGCGAATATTTCGACGCGCCAGAGCGTCATAGTAACGGCCGTGCTCCATCCCGTTGTGACTGGTATGTAGCAATATGCCGCCGTTCGTTGCCTGTCTCGAGACGCTCTGCATGCATGCTCGCGCCACAATTTTGCGTATCGCCCAGCGGTCGATTTTTGAGGAGAGTAGTAGGTCGAAGGTCGCGCGCGTATCGGCGGCGGACAAGATGGAACAGAAGCCCTGCTCACTTAGCACCGCGCGCGCGTTTGTTCCGTATCGCTGGATGTAAGCGAGCCCGACGCGATCGACCCCGGTGGGGCGCAGTCCATCGTACAACCGCGTCATCAGGCGGGAGACATCAAGGAAGATATTCAACACTGCTGTTACATTTGTGTGCTAGTCAATCGAGACGCGTTCGCACTTCGAGCGTGGTTTTTTTGCTTCTGCGCTTCATTCTAATGGACTACGTGAGACAATTTGCGCCGAACTCAATCACGTGTGTCAAAAATGCTGCATTTGTTTCGAGGTATCGGTGGGCAATTGCTCTGCTGCGGCGTCGTATGGCTTGCAGGCTGTTCTGCAATTCCGACGTCGGGCCCAAGTAGAGCTCAGATCAATGGTGCAGGGCAGGCCCGGAATAACGCTTCCGGCATCCAGATCGTCGATGTAACGGATGAAGTTGCACGCCAGTTGTATGCCGATCGCAAGCAAACTGACTTTTTTTCGACGCTTGGCGGAGGGGCGGAATTCCAGCAGCAACTCGGGACTGGCGATACCGTTTCCGTGTCGATTTGGGAGGCGCCGCCTGCGGCTTTGTTTGGTGCGGGCCAGCAGCTTGAGTCGGCCAGCGGCGTGAATGGCGCGCGTGTTACGGTTTTGCCGGATCAGATGATCGACGCTGATGGTAATATAAATGTGCCCTTTATCGGCGCGGTCAAGGCCGCCGGTAGTACGTCCTCGCAATTGCAGGAGCGTATCGCCGCAAGGCTGCGCGGCATGGCTCACAACCCGCAAGTTCTTGTCAAGTTGTCCAAGAATGTGACGTCGTATGTGACCATCGTCGGCGATGTCGCCGCCAGCAACAGGATGCAACTGACCGCGCGTGGTGAGCGCCTACTTGACGCGCTGGCGACGGCAGGCGGCGTGCGCGAGTCGATCAATAAAGTGACGATACAGGTTACGCGGGGTAACACCGTCGTTTCGCAGCCGCTGGAAGCGATCATCCGGGATCCTCGCCAAAATGTCGTGTTGCGAGCCGGCGATGTCGTGACAGCGTTATATCAGCCATACAGCTTTACGGCGCTTGGAGCTACCGGCAAGAATCAAGAGGTTAACTTCGAAGCGCAGGGGATCACACTGGCGCAGGCGTTGGCGAGGGCCGGGGGATTGGAGGACTCGCGTTCGGATGCACAGGGCGTATTTATTTTCCGACTGGAAGATCAGAATGCGATTACATGGCCCAATTCACCTGTCCGAACTACGGCCGACGGCAAGGTTCCAGTTATTTATCGAGTGAATTTGCGTGATCCGAATGCATTCTTCGTCGCGCAGAGTTTCATGATGGATAATAAGGACTTGCTCTATGTATCGAACGCACCGGTTACCGAAATTCAAAAGGTGCTGAATCTTGTGTTTTCGGTCGCCTATCCGGTCGTGACCGGCGTCCAGAATTTCAAATAGTTGTGTACGTCCATCGCACTGGATGTCGGCCGTCACCTATTGTGCGGTCGAGCGGCCCATGCGCTGGCCATCTGATCAAGATATCTATGTTGTGACCCGTTTCAATGAATAAAGTTGTTGCTATCGACGGACACAATCTTGCGCTCCAACGCGGAACGGGCGTTGCCACCTACGCTCGCAATCTCGCGAATCACGTGAGTCAGATGGGGGGGCGTACCCAGACACTATATGGTGCCCCCATTTCGCCGAAGCTGCTTCCGTTGCTGCGTGAGATATCGTTTTTCGACTATCTTGGTGGAACAACGCCGAATCGCAAGCTGCTCCAGACTGCCGTGTCTTACGTGAAGTCGACACTGTCGGCTCCGTTCGGCTATGAAGCCAGCCCCATATCAGTCTCGGGGAAGGTGGAAACTGCCCGTTTTGCGGAGCGATTACCGAGAGAATCCGATATTTGGAATGTGACAGATCTCTTTTCTGTCGCGCGTGCGCATTTCCTGCGCTATGGAAAATTCCTCACGATTCGTCTTCCACAAAAGCCGGACGTGATGCATTGGACCTACCCACTTCCTATTCGCATAGAGGGTGTACCTAACGTCTACACGATTCACGACCTCGTACCGCTGCGATTGCCGTATACCACTCTCGACAACAAGCGCTATTACTACCGATTGATCAAGTCTTGCCTTGAAACGAGCGCTCACATCTGTACGGTGTCGGAGCGTTCCAAGACGGATATTATTGAATTGTTCGGTACGTCGCCGCAACACGTCAGCAACACCTATCAGGCGGTTGATACAAGCGACGTGGCCGCTGGCAAGAGTCTGTATGATGCGGAGCTTGAGGTCGAGGGGGTTTTTGGACTGGAGCCCCGGAGTTATTTTTTGTTCTTCGGTGCAATTGAGCCGAAGAAGAATGTTGGACGTCTGGTCGAGGCATTTCTCTCTGCTCGATTGAACACGCAGTTGGTTATTGTCGGTTCGCTCGCATGGAAGGCGGATGAGGAAATGAAGCTCATTAACGCAATGCTGAAACAGCGGCCCGACCTGAGGCGTCGAATTCATGTATTTGACTACACGCCGCGCTCATTCCTGATCAGCCTTATTCGCGCGGCCAAGGCTGTGGTATTTCCGTCGCTATACGAGGGATTTGGCCTGCCAATCCTCGAGGCCATGCAGCTTGGTACCCCTACGTTATGTTCGACGGGCGGTTCGCTGCCGGAAATCGCTGGAGATGCTAGCGTAATTGTCGATCCGTACGACGTGAACTCGATTGCTCATGGCTTGCGTCAACTCGAACAGGACGCTGAGTTGCGAGCTCAACTTGCGGTGCGTGGAGTCGCACGTGCTCAGATGTTCGATTCAGCGGCTTATGCCGATCGCCTGCAGGCAATGTATAACCGCATATTGCCTTGATGTTCATATCGACCCGAACGCACGGTCGTTTCGAAGTATTTCGATAGAGGCAAGATATCAATGATGTTTTTGAGGCGAGCAGCAAAGTTGTTCGGTGGTAATCGATCGGATGAGCCGAGTGGGATCGAAACCACCACGGCGCCGGCATCGGCTGCCGAGACAATTTGCTCATTACTGGCGGTTGAGCAGGAGATCAAGTCTGTCGTGGGTGCCTTCAAAGGCGGTCGGCTCGTCTCGTCAGGTGCCGCGGGTTGGTTGACCTACGGACCGTATTTGACCTTAGAAAAGGGACGATATCGTGTCGATATTGACGGCGAGGGCACGATCGCCGATGGCGGCATATGTCTTGTCGAGGTGACCGTCGATCTTGGAAAGCACGTAGTGGCTCAAATCGAAGCGAGCACGTCAAGCCGAGGGTTGGTTCGGAACCTGATTTTCACTCTCGACGTGCCTTGTCAAGATCTCGAAATTCGCACGCATGTTGACGCACACTCGACGGTGGCCATTGACCGGGTTAGCGTGACAAAGCTCGTTTCTACGGAAGATAATAGTCAGCGTTGCAAGCGAGTAATTTTTGATAATGAGGAGACGATTGCCGAACTAACGTCTGTTGGTTCGAATACGATTATTGTTACGTTTCAACCATTTGACTATGTTGGCTTCGAGAGGCCGGGATTTGGGGAGGATTATTTCTTATCCCTGGGGTTGGATGTACTGTGCTTTAAACCGAAGCGCAATATTTGGTATCAGGACATCACCATCGGTATGATTGAGCATTACTGTCGCCCTTTGCTCAAAGGGTACAGTCGCCGTATTTCATATGGATCGAGTATGGGTGCATACGCTGCGTTGTATTTCGCTCAAGCATTCGATGTGGATAAAGTCATTGCAATTAGTCCGCAATACTCGCCAAGGCCGGCAGATAAGCCTTCGACATGAAATGTCTCTACAATCATGGTTCGAACTGGACGGGACGAGCAACGAAGCTGATGGCATTGAAAGCGCTGGAACTGACGCAGGAAGAACGTACAAAGCTTGAAGCGATGGCGAGAAGCCGTCGTGATTGGCGAATACGAGACCGGTCGCGGACGATTCTGATGTTCAGCGACGGCGTGCGAGCGAAAGAGATCGCCAGACGACAGGAACTGACGTTGGAGGCGGTGTATGAG